>JABHDF010000025.1 GCA_018673175.1 Rhodobiaceae bacterium
CACTTTCCAACTCGCTATTTTCTCGCCCGCGCAACAAGCCACGCTTGGGCGTGTGGCAATTAAGCCAGATAGGCGCGGGCAAGGGTTGGCCCATCCCCTCGTTGCTTTTGCAGTCGAGCGCGCCTTTAGCCGCAAGCCCGTCCATCGTCTCGAGCTGAATGTTTATGACTTTAACAAACAGGCCATTGCCACTTATCAACGCAATGGATTTCAAATTGAAGGGCTCCGCCGTGACGCCATTCACATGAATAATATTCCTTGGAACTCTCTTGTCATGAGCCAATTACGCAGCGAATATGAGAGCCAGAAACCTTCTCACAAAGGAACATGCAAATGAGTTTACATACGCTTTCTGCACAAGAGATTGCAGCGCAAATTAGAGCCAAAAAACTATCTGCTCTCGACGCCCTCAATTATTTCGTCGCCCGCATTGAAACCCATAATGCGAGGCTCAATGCCGTCATCGCCACCCGCTTTGACGAGGCCCGCGCCGACGCAAAAAAAGCCGATGAAAAACAAGCGCGCGGCGAAGCCTTAGGCGCCTTGCACGGCGTGCCCATGACCATCAAAGACGCCTTCGAAGTGAAAGGGCTCACCTGCGATGTCGGCGCGCCTAATTTTGCGGGCAAAATCTCAACCCAAGATAGCCTCGTGGTCGAGCGTCTCAAAAGCGCAGGCGCCATCGTTATGGGCAAAACCAACACGCCTATTTTTTGCGGCGATTGGCAAAGTTTCAACGAGGTGCATGGCACCACCAATAATCCCTATAACCTCGAACATACACCCGGCGGCTCGTCGGGTGGCGCGGCGGCAGCCCTTTCGGCTGGCTTGACGCCGATGGAATATGGCAGCGATATCGGCGGCTCCATTCGTATTCCAGCGCATTATTGCGGTCTGTTTGGGCACAAACCAACGCACGGTTTAGTGCCGCAAATTGGCCATGTACCGCCCGTGCATGGCGCCCTCGCAGAAGGCGATTTGACCGTGGTCGGCCCCTTGGCCAAAACCGTCGATGATTTGGAAACCTTGTTCGACGCCACCATCGGCACCCATGGCAGCATGGCGCAAGCGATGCAGATTGCCTTGCAAGGGCCGAGGTTTGAAACCGCGCCTGGCTTGCGCGTTGGCATTTGGGCCGATGATGCCTATTGCCCCGTCGACCCCGAAATCGCTAGCGCGATTGAAGCCGCTGGCCAAACCTTAGAGAAAATGGGTGCCGAGGTGAAAACCTTGAAACCTGATTTTGACCTCGCGTGGAACACACAAGTCTATGCGCTTCTCCTCAACCCCATCATGGGGCGTGGTTTCTCCGACGGCGTGCATCAAAGAATGCAAAAAACCGTCGATGCGGCCAACCAAGACGATATGTCTTACGCCACTTTGCAGGCGCGCGGCATTCGGTTGCTGCATAAAGACTGGCTGATGTGGGACGAGCATCGCGCTCAATTGGCCGCCAAATGGCGCGCTTATTTTGAGCAAGTCGATGTGCTGCTATGCCCCGTCTCGCCCTCGCCTGCCATGGCGCACGCGCAAGACCCAAATGTGTACGCCCGTCCCTTCTTGGTCGGTGGCGAGGCGCGCGACTATATGGAAAACATTGTCTGGCCAGGCGTCGCCACCGTGTGCAATTTGCCCGCCACCAGCGTGCCCTTGCCCCAGCATAGCTCAGGCTTACCCATGGGCATGCAAATCGTCGGCCCTGCCTATGAAGACAAAACCCCGATTGGCGTCGCGCGTTTGCTAGAGCAAGCCGGCTTTGGCTTTACGGCCCCGCCTGCGTTTTCTTAAAAATTAGCTTTGTTGCAAGTCGGTAAGTTCTTCGTGGCCTTCGGGGTCTTGGTGTACCAAAACCTCGGCGCCCGGAAACGCCTGCACCACCATCGCCTCTACTTTGTCCGAAATCTTATGCGCTTGGTTCAGCGTCATCGAGCCGTCTAGCTCGATATGGCATTGGATGAAACTCGACAAGCCAGCGCGGCGCGTGCGCAAATCATGCAAGCCCAAAACATCGGGATGCGAGAGAATGATTTGTTTGATTTTTTCGCGCGTTTCATCTTCCAGCTCGCTATCCATCAGTTGGTCGGCAGCGGCGGCAAACACCTGCCAAGCGCTTTTGGCCAAAAGCCCAGCCACAAACACGCCCAACACAGGATCGGCATAAACAAAGCCGAACGGCCCCGACAACACCAGCGCGCCCAGCACGCCCATATTCATATACAAGTCGCCCGCGTAATGCGCGCTATCGGCATGAATGGCGACAGAGTTTGTTGCTTTGGCAACACGGCGTTGCACCACCACCAGCGCAAAAGTCAGCCCAATAGATATGGCGATAACCACTATCCCAATACCGGACTCGGCTAGAACCTGCGGGGCGCGAAACGCTTGCACCGATTCATAAACCAAAAACAAAGCGGCCAAGGATAACATCGCGCCTTGTGCCAGCGCGGCCAAGGCTTCGGCTTTGCCATGGCCAAAACGGTGTTCTTCGTCAGCCGGCGTTTGTGCATGACGGATGGCAAAAAAGTTCATCACCGATAACGATAAATCCATAATGGAATCGAGAAACGAGCCCAGCAAAGCTACCGATCCGGTCAACACCCAAGCGCCGCCTTTTAGCACAATCATTATGCTGGCGACCAAAATCGCGAGAAGCGCCGTGCCTTGCACGCGTTTTCCTGGCTCCAGACCGAGAGAGTCGGGATGCAAGCTATGGCTATTTTCTGGCTCGTGATTATGGCTCATGGCCTATCTTACCTTATCGCGCGTATCGGTTCTATGGGTAAAGGCATCGCTAGGAGTAAAGACATCCCTAGGGGTAAAGGCATCTCTAGGGGTATAGGCGCTGCGTCGTCCAATCGGCAGTCTCGCGAATGCGGCTATAAACCAAACGGTCATGCAGGCGATGCTCGCCATCTTGCCAAAACTCAAACCGCAACGGCGTCACCCGCCGACCCGACCAATGCGGTGGGCGGGGAATATCGTCGCCTGGATATTTCGCCTCCACCTCTGCATAGGCGGCTTCCAGCTCAGCCCGTGAGGCCAGTGGGCGCGATTGTACCGAGGCCCAAGCCCCCAAACGGCTTTGCCGCCCGCGCGAGTTGAAATAAGCATCCGCCTCGGCATCGTCTACCGCACGGACGAGGCCTTGCACTCGCACTTGACGATGCAGGCTCTTCCAATGAAAACACAAAGCCGCTTTGGGCGCCTCTAGCAGTTCATCGCCTTTGCGGCTTTCCAAATTCGTATAGAACACCAGCCCGCGCGCATCATGGCCTTTCAATAAAACCATCCGCACATTCGGCAGGCCCTCGCCAGACACGGTCGCCAAAGACATGGCGTTCGGGTCATTCGGCTCGCTGGCCGCGGCTTCACTCAGCCAATCGTCGAACACGTCCACCGGTTCGCGCGGCAATTGGCCTGGGTCGGAAACATCAAAAATACGCGCATGGCTCATGGGGCATTCCTTTATCGCTTGGGTTGTTTTATATATAGCTTCATGTCTCACGCTTGCAAATTACTGTTATTTTTAGCGCTCACCAGCGCCGGGCTTTCCGCTTGCACAACGCCCCTCAATGGGCCCGAAAGAGCCAAAGTTTTCAACGCCGCCACCGCCGCTTATGACGCCGGCGACTATAAGGCCGCGCTGGGCCAATGGTCTATTTTGGCCCAACAAACCGACCCTGCCGCCATGCGCAATATGGGCCATTTATACCGAAACGGGCTCGGCGTAGCCAAAAATGCCGAGACAGCCCGCCAGTATTATACGAAAGCCGCCCACCTTGGCTTTGCGCCGGCGCAAATGAATTTGGCCATGATGTACCTCTCTGGCACCGCCGCCCCAAACCCGCCCGCTGACAAATTGGCTTATGATGGAAACCAAGGTTTATTTTGGCTAGAGCGAGCGGCCGCGGGCGGCTATGGGCCTGCAGTAGAATATTTACGCCTGATGAAACTGCGCATGACGCCGCATAATCCTTAGGCCGTTAAAATATCCGCCACGCTCTAGGCTTTTGCGGCGGGGCAGTTTATAGATAGAGCATCTTAATCATTCCAGTGAGAGCACGATGAGCCAGAAACTAATGCAAGGAAAACGCGGCCTTATTATGGGCGTCGCCAATAAAAACTCAATCGCATGGGGCATCGCGCAGGCGTGCGCCGATGCAGGCGCCGAATTGGCCTTCACCTATCAGGGCGAAGTTTTGCAACGCCGCGTGCAACCTTTGGCCGAAAGCGTCGGCTCCGATTTCATCGAGCCTTGCGATGTCACCGATGAGGCCAGCATGGATGCCTTGTTCGAAAAGCTGGAAGCCAAATGGGGCAAATTAGATTTCGTCGTCCACGCCATTGCCTTTGCTGGCAAAGAAGAACTGATGGGTCGCTATGTCGATACCTCTTCGCAGGCCTTCGACAAAGCTCTGAACATTAGCTGCTATAGTTTCACGGCCGTGGCGTGTCGTGCCGAAAAAATGATGAGCGAGGGCGGCTCGATGCTGACGCTATCTTATTATGGCGCCGCCAAAGTCATCCCGCATTACAATGTCATGGGCGTGGCCAAAGCCGCACTCGAGGCCTCGGTACGCTATTTGGCGTCTGACTTGGGCCCCAAAGGCATTCGCGTCAACTCTATTTCGGCAGGCCCGATCCGCACTTTGGCGGCAGCTGGCATTGGCGATTTCCGCGAGATGCTGAAATGGAACGAAGCCAACGCGCCGATGCGCCGCAATGTGACGCAAGAACAAGTCGGCCGCTCGGCGGTTTATCTCTTATCCGATATGTCGGAAGGCGTGTCGGGCGAAATTCATTATGTCGACATGGGCTATAACACCATCGGCATGTCCGCGTTTGACGAATTGAAAGACGCGAAAAACCAACAAGGCGAATAGAAAGCACCCCATGTCGCATAATAGTTTTGGCCATTTATTCCGTGTTACCACCTGGGGCGAAAGCCATGGGCCGGCTTTGGGCTGCGTCATCGACGGCGCGCCTGCGCGCATGGCGTTAACCGAAGCCGATATTCAGACTTATCTCGACAAACGCAAACCCGGCCAAAACCGCTTCACCACGCAGCGACAAGAAGCCGATGCGGTAAAAATTCTATCCGGTGTTTTCCAAGACCCCGAAACTGGCGAGCAAGTAACCACGGGCACGCCCATTCAACTGCTCATCGAGAACACCGACCAGCGCTCGAAAGACTATGGCGACATTAAAGACAAATATCGCCCAGGCCATGCCGACTTCACCTATATGGAAAAATACGGCATTCGCGATTATCGCGGCGGCGGGCGCTCTTCTGCGCGCGAGACGGCCGCGCGCGTGGCCGCTTCTGCTGTCGCACGCCAAGTGTTAAGCGGCGTCAGTATTCGCGGCGCTTTGGTACAAATGGGCCCGCATAAAATCAATCGCGACAATTGGAATTGGGACGAAGTGGAAAACAACCCCTTCTGGTGTCCCGATGCCGAAGCTGCCAGCCAATGGGAAAGCTATCTCGATGGCGTGCGCAAAGCGGGCTCGAGCTGCGGAGCGATTATCGAAGTGGTCGCCAGCGGCGTGCCCGTGGGATGGGGCGCGCCTGTCTATGGCAAACTTGATGCCGATCTAGCCGCCGCCATGATGAGCATTAACGCCGTCAAAGGCGTCGAGATTGGCGAAGGCTTTGACGCCGCCGCTCTGTCTGGCGAAGCCAATGCCGATGAAATGAGCCAAGCGGGTTTTGATAGCAATCATGCAGGCGGTATTTTGGGCGGTATTTCTACCGGCCAAGACATTCGCGTGCGCTTTGCGGTCAAGCCTACCTCCTCCATTTTGACGCCGCGCAAAACCGTGGATGTCGAGGGGCAAGAAACCGAGATTATCACCAAAGGTCGCCATGACCCTTGCGTGGGCATTCGCGCTGTGCCCGTTGGCGAAGCGATGATGGCGTGCGTTTTAGCCGACCATAAATTGCGCCATCTGGGCCAGCTTATGGGCAATCAATAGCCAGCCCGCTCCTACCGCTCCTACCTATGGAAGAAACCCTATGACCCGTCCCGCCACACGGCTTTACCTCATCACGCCGCCAAAAATCGAGCTGGAAAGCTTCGCACTCCTTCTCGAAGCCACGCTGGCCGCAGGCGATGTCGCCAGCCTGCAATTGCGCCTAAAGCCCGCCAGCGACGAAGAAATTATTGCCGCCGTGCAAACCCTCATGCCGATCGCCCATGCCCATGAGGTTGCGTTTATTTTGAACGACCGACCCGATTTGGCCAAACAGCTAGATTGCGATGGCGTGCATTTGGGCCAAGACGATATGGATTACGCCGATGCGCGCGCGCTTTTGGGCGATGATAAAATTATCGGTATTACCTGCCATAACTCGCGCCACATGGCCATGTTGGCTGGCGAAGCAGGCGCCGACTATGTCGCTTTTGGGGCGTTTTACGAAACTCAAACCAAGCAAGCCAAAACCAGCGCGCCAGCCAATATTTTAACCTGGTGGCAAGAAATGATGCAGCCGCCTTGCGTGGCCATTGGCGGCATCACGCCCAAAAACGCCGAGCCGCTAATTATGGCAGGCGCCGATTTCATTGCCGCCTCGAGCGGCGTCTGGCAGCACCCGGGCGGGCCCGAAGCGGGCGTGGTAACCTTTAACAAGCTATTTGCCTCGCTGTTCAATCGATTGGATGACACGCTTGCCTCGGCAGACTAATTGGCCGGCACCAACCAAAACGATAAATGATTTTGCGGCATGGGCACTGCCATGCTATCCAAGCCTCACAAGGGTTCAACAAAGGCACGCCTCATGAAAATTAACGGCAATGAAATTCGTCCAGGAAACGTTATCCAGCACAATAATGAGCTGTGGGTAGCGGTGAAGTTGCAGCACGTAAAGCCAGGCAAGGGCGGGGCTTTCGCGCAAGTTGAGCTAAAAAACCTAGTCACTGGCTCAAAGCTCAATGAACGGTTTCGCTCGGCCGATAAAGTCGACCGCGTGCGCCTAGAGCAAACCGATTATCAATTCCTCTACGAGTCCGACAACATGTTGGCCTTTATGGACACAACGAGCTACGAGCAGATTGAACTGCAAACCGAATTTGTTGGCGAGCGCGCCGCATTTTTGCAAGACGGCATGATGGTCGTCGTCGAGAGCCATGAAGGCAAGCATATCGGGGTAAAACTACCCGACCAAGTGACGCTCGAAATTACCGAAACCGAGCCCGTGGTAAAGGGTCAAACCGCCGCTTCCTCGAACAAACCTGCCATTTGTAATAATGGCGTGCGGGTGATGGTGCCGCCATTTTTAGCCGTCGGAGATAATATTATCGTCGACACAAATGAAGTCACTTATCTGAAGCGAGCCGAGTAATATGGCACAGTCCCCAATTATGAATGTTATGCGCGGCGCCGTCGAAAAAGCTGGCCGCGCGCTGCGCCGCGATTTTGGCGAAATTGAAAACCTACAAGTTTCCAAAAAAGGCCCTGGCGATTTTGTCACCAATGCCGATTTAAAAGCCGAAAAAATTCTGTTCGAAGAGCTTTCCGAAGCGCGTCCCGGCTATGGTTTCTTGCTGGAAGAAAAAGGCAAAGTCGAAGGGGCGGATAAAACCCACCGCTGGATTATTGACCCGCTCGACGGCACCACCAACTTCATGCACGGCATGCCGCATTTCGCCATCTCCGTAGCGCTAGAGCGCGATGGCACTTTGGTTTCTGGGATGATTTACAACCCGATTACCGACGAAATGTTCTACGGCGAACGCGGCCAAGGCGCCTATGGCCCCGGCGGTCGTTTGCGCGTGGCAGGACGCCAAAAACTGCAAGACTGCGTTATCTCAAGCGGCAAGCTTTTACACGACACGAAAAACGGCCGCATCGACAGCCCCATCTCCGCCGACGACCTAGTGCCGCTGGTTGGCGATTTCCGCACCATGGGCTCCGCTGCCCTCGACCTTGCCTATGTCGCGGCGGGTCGCCTCGACGGCTATGTTGAAATTGGTCTCTCGCCTTGGGATATGGCAGCTGGCATCGTGCTTTTGCGCGAAGCGGGCGGTCTGGTCAGCGATGAGAAAAACCGCAACAAAAGCCTACAGTCGGGCAATGTGGTAGCGGGCAATGAAGCCGTGCATTCGGCCTTGCTGAAAAACCTAATTAAATAACCAAAGCCTATTCAGCGGCCTGCTGATTGAACTGCAAATTAGCAAGGCGCGCATAAAGCCCGCCTTGTTGCAGCAATTCCTCGTGCCGACCCATGGCCGTTACCGCACCATTTTCCATGACAATAATCCGGTCGGCTTTTAAAACGGTGGCCAAACGGTGGGCAATCACCAAAGTGGTGCGCCCTTCCATCAAATGGGTCAGTGCTTTTTGCACCAAGGTTTCGCTTTCGGCATCCAGCGCGCTGGTGGCTTCATCGAGCAACAAAACGGGGGCATTGCGCAAAAGCGCACGGGCAATGGCGATGCGTTGGCGTTGACCGCCAGACAGCGTCACCCCGCGCTCGCCAAGCTCCGTCTCATAGCCGTCCGGCAAACGAGTAATAAATTCATCGGCCTGCGCGGCTTTGGCCGCTTGGATAACCTCTTGCGCGCTTGCCTCGGGGCGGCCAAAGCGGATGTTATCCATCACCGTTTTGGCAAACACCACGGTTTCTTGTGGCACCACAGAAAGCGCGCCGCGCACAGTTTGCGGCGTCATATCGCCAAGGCCAATGCCATCAATAGAAACCTTGCCCTGCTGGGGATCATAAAACCGCGATAGCAATTGAAACACGGTGCTTTTACCCGCACCCGACGCGCCTACCAAAGCCACGGTTTCCCCAGGATTTACCGCAAGAGAAAACCCAGCCAGCGCCGAAATATCGGGCCGTGTGGGATATTGAAACGTAATGTCTTCAAACCGAATAGAGCCCTTGGCCGGTTGCGCCAACGATTGCGGATTTTCAGGCGCTTTAATATCTGGCTCAACTTGCAAAATTTCGACCAAACGCTCTGTCGCGCCGGCTGCCAATTGCACTTCGCCCCAGACTTCCGACAAGGCGCCAATGGATGTGGCACACAAAACCGCATAGAGAATGAATTGCCCCAAAGTGCCGCCCGACATCTCGCCTTGCAAAACATTTTGCGCGCCGAGCCATAGAATGCCCACGACGCCCGAGAAAATCAGCACAATGGCAATGGCCGTCATGCCTGCGCGCGCCAAAATACGCAGCTTGGCGGTGTCAAACGAGCCCTCGACCGCTTGGTCAAATGCGGCGCGGTCTTGGGCTTCATGGGTAAAGCTCTGCACGGTTTGCATGGCGCCAATGGTTTCAGCAGCATGGCTAGCGGTGTCGGCAATGCGGTCTTGGCTGGCGCGCGCGAGGCGGCGCACCATGCGGCCAAACACAATCACAGGCACCACCACGGCGGGCAAAGTGAGGGCTGCCAATCCAGCCAGGCCGGCGCTGGTATAGACCAACATAAACGCCGAGCCGACAAACATAAAAGCATTGCGAAGCGCGATGGAAGCGGAGGATCCAACGACGGTTTTAATTAACGTCACATCAGCTGTCAGGCGCGAGAGCACCTCGCCGGTGCGCGTCACCTCAAAAAAGGCAGGGGATAAAGTCGTGATATGGGCATAAACAGCGGCGCGCAAATCTGCGGTCACGCGCTCCCCAATCCACGAAACAAAATAAAATCGTGTGGCACTGGCCAGACCCAAAACGACAGCCACGCCCAACATGGCCAGAAAATAGCCATCGATCGAGGCGGCATCTTCTGACGAAAACCCATTATCGATCATAAAGCGTACCGCAATTGGCATGGCCAAAGTGGCGGCCGTAGCGGTCAGTAAAGCTAGGAAAGCGGCGAAAACGCGGCCTGGGTATTGAGCGATAAACGGCACAAGGGTTCGTAAGGGCCTCACGCTGCGCGTCTTCGGACGACGTTTGGCATCTTCTTCCATTTGCGTAACGGCTTCCGCCGCATCATTTCTCGACACATATCACCTGTTGTTTATCTGGCCAGCTTATAGCAGCCCGTTTGAGTAGCGACCAGCCCTGATTAAACAGGCTTGCGCCGCCTTGATTAAACAGGCTTGCGCCGTTGCCCCGTGTCCGTTATATAGTGCGACACACAGATTTTATTAGCCCTTTATTTCGCCCCCGTGGGGCCAAGGATTGAAAAGATGAAAAAAGATATTCATCCCGATTATCACATGATTACCGTAGCGATGACCGATGGCACGACCTATCAA
>JABHDF010000061.1 GCA_018673175.1 Rhodobiaceae bacterium
AAAAACTTGCCGTGAGGCCGAGGTTCCAAGTCCGACGAGGTGTCGATTTACCGGGCACAGTTTGATAATGCTCATCCCATATATTATCGCCCGCTAAATTGAGCTTCACCGTAGGTGTAAGCTGATACCCATAGGCAAAACCCATAACAAAATAATCTTCTTGGCGAATGCTCGAACGATATCGGTCTGTCACTTGGCGGGCAGTTACAGACAAATTCGTCTTCCCATCATTTGACTTATAATAGCCATTGAACGACCAAAGCCGACGCGGCTGGTTGTTTTGAATGCTGCCACTAGCGGTTCGCGAATTAATGCGTGAATAAGAAATATCTACGCTCACTGTATCCGTCACGTCCACACCCAAGGAGGCTTCCGTCCCTGTCGAAGTGGATTGGCCGTCATCGTTCTGATAATTTCCCTCATAGGTGTTGGGGCCAACATTTTGATAGAAAATGCGGTTCTCGGTTTCAATATCAAAATAACCGACGTCTAAAACCCACGACTTCCCACTTGGCTCAACGGCAAAGCCCAGCTCTACGCTGTCGCTTTTCTCAGGTTCGAGTTCCAAATTGCCGCACATACCGTTGATGCAAGTGGCATCTTTTCCGAACAACTCATAGAGGCTCGGAGCTCGATATCCCGTGCCAGCATTGAGCCGCGTGATAAAAGAATCGTTGAAAGGCAATGACAGACCAAACCGCCAGCTCGAATTACTGCCAAAAGTCTCGTGGTCATCATGGCGCCAACCAAGCGTCGTGTGAGCCATCCCAAGTTTCATATGCCATACACTAAAAGCGGCCTGCGTTTCCGCCTCAACCTCACGGTCGAAACCAGCTTGCAACAAGCTTTCGTTTTTTTGTTCCGCCCCTAAATGCAGATAGCTGGCATCCGACAGGGTGTATTCTGCCCGAACCTGCGAAGTTTCACGTTCGCCATCATACCAATAAGTCGAGCCAACCTCGGCAAAGCCATCGCGATAGTTGCCGAGAAAACTATGATTTAGATTGAGCGATAAAACGTCACTCACCTCGCTATCAAGGGAGAGGCGAATGAGATTTTGCACTGTGTCGGTTCCAAAATGCCCATCCAGTTTAGAATAGCTGATTGGGTAGCTGCTTGGGTCATAGCCATCGGTATCGGCCGAGCTAACAGCCGAACGAAGGTTTAACGACAGGGAAGTCAAATCGCTTAGCTGAACTTCCAATTGTCCAGAAGCCGTTGTATTTTTATAATCTTCGTTTTCTGAATAATCTGTGTCTTGCTCGTCAAATTCAGAGGGAGACGAAACCGCCACCGACTGCAATGAAACACGGTACCCGACACGCCCATTGGCTGCTTCGCCCGACGTGCCCAGCTTCACTTGCGCTAATTCATTGGCACCCGTAGTCGCCGATAGAGAAGCTTTTTGAGAACCACCAGCAGACTTAGTGCGAATATCAATCACTCCAGCTACGGCGTTGGAACCATAAAGAACACTGTTTGGCCCCCGCATAACTTCAATGCGTTCAATATCCTCAACCAATAAGTTGGCGATTTCTGCACCGCCTTGAATATCTGCCGCATCGGCCATATTCACCCCATCGATAAACACAACGATATTTTGCCGACCCAAACCACGCATCCGCAAATTACCAATACCGCCAGTGGTGCCTTCTTGGTCAAAGGTAATCCCTTTAAGGCCGCTCAGCGCATCCTGCAAATAAGTGACTTGCAGGTTTTCCAGCTCCTCCGCCGTAATAACATCCACCGAGGCGCCGATTTGCGCCGCCGGTGTGGGAATGCCCGTGGCCGAGACGACAATCTCATCAACCTCTTGGGCAACCGCAGGCGCCATCAGATTGGCTCCAAAACATAGACCCGCGATAGCCGATATAGTCATAATCTTCATAGTGTTTCTCCAAACAAACGAAAGAACCCGCAAGGCACCTGCCTCACGAGAGGGTTACTGTCGTCTGTAACGGAAACTCCGCCTCGATATGGTGCATCCCGCCCATCCGAAAAACGACCAATCAAGGCAGGTTTCCTGGCTCGCGGGTTATCGCCTTGCGCCGCCTTCCCCAAATATGAGTGGCATTATGGCGCGCGGCTATCCGCTAACAGTTGCGGGAGCAGCTATCGACTTGGACGTTTAAGCCCGCACGATATTCCCTTTTATCCTCATTGCTGAGGCACCTTGTTCATGAAAATTTTGTAGACTGAATTGCCCGCTAATTCAAGCCTCGCTCACCAAAGCGCCGGGTCGGCGCAATAACAGCAGCAAAAGCGGAACCCCCAAAAACGCCGTTAAAACGCCCAGTTTCAACTCCATCAGGGTCGGGATAGCGCGAATAATCGTATCGGCTAAAACCAATAAAATGGCCCCCAAAAACGCCGATGGCAGCAAACACCGCGACGGCATATGCCCGCAATAGGGCCGTATTAAATGCGGCGCCACCAAGCCGACAAAGCCAATCACCCCGGTCACGGAAACCACCGCACCAATCGCCAAAGCCAGACCCACCGCAATGCGGGCGCGCAAACGACCCACAGATAGCCCCAGCGTTTGCGCCACTTCCTCGCCCAAGGCCAAAGCATTGAGCCCGCGCGCCGTCGATACCATCAGCAAACAGCCAAACACGGCGCCCGGCAAAGCCAAAGTGACATGCGCCCAAGAGCGGTTTTCCACCGCCCCCAAAAGCCAAAAGGCGATTTCCAAAGCGGCAAAATAATTTGGGCTCAGATTGAGCGCCAAAGCAATGCCCGCCCCGGCAAAAGCCGAAACCGCAAAGCCCGCCAAAATTAATCGCAAAGAAGAAGCCCCCGCGCCCGCCACCGCCATCAGCACCACCACCGAAACCAAGGCCATGAAAGCGGCCGCCAAAGGCACGATATAAGA
>JABHDF010000063.1 GCA_018673175.1 Rhodobiaceae bacterium
ACGGTGTGTTTGGTGACCAAAGTGGACCCCTGCTTCTAGCAGTTGTCGCATGTTGTAATCGGGCAGAGCCATAGCGTTGCCTTCCTTTCTCTCGTTAATCCGCCGCAGGGGGTCATCGCACACCATGTGCGACACGAAGAGCGCCCCGGAGAGGACATTCCCTGCGTGAGTAATACGCGTGGTATAGGTAATTATCGCCCGTCTGGCAAGCGATTATGCGCAAGTTACAAATGGCGCGAAATTTATACTTCTTCGACGTGCAAAACGCCCGGCACCGCCTTAATGGCTCCGGTCACGCGCGGGTTGATGGCATATTTATTCGGCAAGCGCAGCTCCACCTCGCGTTCGGGGCTCATCAAAATCAGAGACACCTCCCCGCCGGTTTTATGGCGTGGCTTCTCGACATCTTCGAGACGCGCTTTCAAGCCCGCACAGGCTTCGGGTTTCTCAATAAAAATGCGCAAGCCCGATTCCGTGTGCGCAGCCACATCATCGACGGGACGCATGCCTTGCATCAGCAGGCGCAATTGCCCATCGTCGCGCTCAATTTTTACGGTCGAGACCACAAGGGCGCCAACTTGCATATGCTCGCGCGAGGCATCTAGCGCTTTGGAAAACGCCATCATTTCAAATTGTCCCGTTGGGTCCGATAGCGTGACAAAAGCATACGGATTACCTTTGTCTTTTGATTTGCGCTCCTCGACTTTGGTAATCGCGCCCGCCACCATCACTTCTTTTTCGACCCGGCTTTCCAAATCCTCAAAACTGGCAACCCGCGCGCGCTTCAAAAGCGTTTTATAATCATCTAGCGGATGGCCCGACAAAAAGAAGCCGAGCGCATTATACTCATGCGTCAGCCGGTCGATCGCCGACCATGGCACGAGGGCCGCTGGCAGCACCACGCTTTCGCTGACATCGGCCTCGCCAAAGAGGTTGTCTTGTTGGGTCTCTTTTTCGTTTTGCGCGATGCTCGCCTCCCCTAGCAGAACACTGATGCCGCCCATCAGCTTTGCCCTATCGGGTTCCAGACTATCCAGCGCACCGGCCGCGATTAAATGCTCCAGCAGGCGCTTGTTCAGGCCGATGCCTGCCGTGCGGCGGGCAAAATCGAACACATCTTTAAACGGACCGTTGGCCATGCGCTCCTCGACCACGCCCTGCATGGCCAGACTGCCGACATTGCGGATGGCCGCGAGCGCGTAAAAAATCTGGTCGCCCTCAATCGAAAAAGCCGCCACCGAGCGGTTCACATCGGGCGTGCAGGTGGTGATGTCATGTTTGATGGCATCTTGTTTAAAGCTATTGAGCTTTTCGGTGCGCTCAAAATCAAGCGACATAGAGGCCGCATAAAACGCCACCGGATGATTGGCTTTCAGCCAAGCGGTTTGATAGGCAATTAAAGCATAAGCGGCGGCGTGGCTTTTATTGAAACCATAGCCCGCGAAACTATCGACTTGGTCGAAAATCAGCGCCGCCTGATTGCGGTTCACTTCCAGCTCCACAGCGCCATCGATGAAACGGGCTTTTTGCGCGGTCATTTCGGCCTGAATTTTCTTGCCCATGGCACGGCGCAGCAAATCCGCCTCGCCGAGCGAATAGCCCGACAGGGTTTGCGCGATTTGCATCACTTGCTCTTGGTAAATCATCACGCCGTAAGTCTCTTCCAATATGGATTTCAGACTGTCGTGCATGTAATCAGGTTCCTGCTCGCCCATTTTACAAGCGATATAGGTGGGAATATTATCCATCGGACCTGGGCGATACAGCGCCACCAGAGCGATAATATCTTCAAATTTATCGGGTCGCATTTTGCGCAGCACATCGCGCATGCCCGAGCTTTCCAATTGGAACACGCCAATCGTGTCGCCACGTCCCAGCAACTCATAGGTCTTTTCATCGTCGAGCGGCAGATTGTGAATATCCACCGTGGTGCCCGTGCCCTCAATCAGCTCGACGGCTTTTTCCAACACGGTCAGCGTTTTGAGGCCGAGAAAGTCAAACTTCACCAGCCCTGCTTTTTCCACCCATTTCATATTGAACTGGGTCACCGGCATGTCTGATTTCGGGTCGCGATATAGCGCCACCAATTCTTGCAGCGGCCTGTCGCCAATCACCACACCCGCCGCATGGGTCGAGGCATGGCGATACAGACCTTCGAGATTCAGGCTAATTTCGAGCAACTCGGCCACTTGCGGGTCGCTATCGCGCTCGGCCTGCATGCGCGGCTCTTGCTCAATCGCTTCCGATAGGGTGACCGGATTGGCTGGATTATTCGGCACCATTTTGGTCAGGCGGTCAATCTGGCCGTAAGGCATTTGTAACACGCGCCCGACATCGCGCAGCACCGCACGCGCTTGCAGCTTCCCGAAGGTGATGATTTGCGCGACTTGATCGCGGCCATATTTTTTCTGGACATAGGTAATCACCTCATCGCGGCGCGATTGGCAAAAATCGATATCGAAATCTGGCATGGAAACGCGTTCCGGGTTGAGAAACCGCTCGAACAGCAAGTTAAACCGCAAGGGATCCAAATCTGTGATGGTTAAAGCCCAAGCTACCACCGAGCCCGCGCCCGACCCCCGGCCTGGGCCTACCGCGATATTTTGCGATTTCGACCATTTGATGAAATCCGCCACAATCAGGAAGTAGCCCGGAAACCCCATGTCGCCGATGACTTTCAGCTCAAAGTCCAAACGCTCGCGGTAATTCGCCTCTTCGGTGGCCGGCACAATCTGCTTTAACCGCTCGGTTAAGCCGTCATGCGCTTGCTTCGATAGCACGTCCAGCTCATCGCCTTCCGCAAAGACAGGCAAAATCGGCGGATGCTCGGTCGGGCGAAAAGCGCAGCGCTGGGCAATCTCGATGCTGCTTTCCAGAGCTTCTGGCAAGTCGGCAAATAAAGCGCACATTTCCTCGGCCGATTTCAAACGATGGTCCGGCGTCAAACGGCGCCGATCGCTCTCGTTTAAATAGCGTCCCTCGGCAATACAAATCAGCGCGTCATGGGCGCGATAGTCCTCGACGGAAGCAAAATAAGCCTGATTGGTCGCCACCAAAGGCAGCTCATGCGCATAGGCGAAATCAACCAGAGCCGCTTCGGTCTCTTCGTCCAGCGTATCTGTATAACGTTGAAGTTCTACATAAAGATTATCTTTAAAGATATTGATATAGTTCAATAATTTATTTTTTGCCTTATCTTTTCGATTGCTGGCCAGCAGCTTATCGAGGGGGCCATCGGGGCCACCTGTCAGGCATATCAATCCTTCGGCATGGCGCGCCATAAGGGTCTCCTCTACGCCAGGGCCCAGCTTGCCTTCGTCTTGCAGATGCGCCGCGCTAATCAGCGCCATTAAATTATCATAGCCCGCCCGGTTTTTGACCAGCAACGCGATGTCGCCCTCATCTTCTTCGCCGTCGCGTACCCGCAAAGTGGCACCGATGATGGGCTGCAAACCCAAAGCGGTGGCAGTTTCGGCAAATTCTAGCGCGCCAAATAGATTGTTGCGATCGGTCACAGCCAGCGCCGGCATGCGCGCGGCCATGGCGGTCTGCGTAAGGGTTTTAACCGGCAGCGCGCCCTCCAGCAGGGAATAGGCGCTATGCGTGCGCAAATGAATGAATTTAGGACGCATAAGCTCTACCAAGCCGCCTTCTTTTAATGGGTCGTGTGCCGATATGGAGGGATGGGATTCTACTGACATTTACGCCTACAGAAATAAGCCTACCCACTTCGGCCACAACAAATAAACGCCCGACACAAAACCACAGGCTATGTGGAATCACTCGGACGTCTATTAGTTTAGCGCAAGCATCGCTCCTGTCAGCAAAGGAGCGCCAGCTCAGCGCAAATTAAAGGGGATAATTATTAGCTGGCCAGAGCTTGGCCAATAGACCCCCACATAACAATCGCTGTGCCCATGGCCAGCAAAGTGCAAACGCTCAGAATATCTTCGATTATATTAGTCATTATCAATCTCCTCTTTGAAGCTATAATGTTCACTTTTTGTTCTTTAGTCAACCCCTATCTAAAAAGGGCATTCAGCCGCAGACTTCTAGGGTTTTTAAAAAGAGGAAACTAGAGAGTAACGATCAGCCCGTCGCGCAATCCCACAATCCGGTCGGCCCTGGCGGCCAAGTCCATATCATGGGTGGCCAGCAAAACCGAGCTGCCTTGTGCGCGCGCTTCGCTGAGCAGAAGGTCCGCAACTTTATCGCCAGCCGCGCCATCGAGACTGCCCGTCGGCTCATCGGCCAACACAAGCGCGGGCGTATTGGTCAGGGCGCGGGCGATGGCAACGCGTTGTTGCTCGCCACCGGAAAGTTGCGACGGCAAATGGCTAGCCCGATCGCTCAATCCCAGCTTATCAATCAAAGCCGCTGCTTTGCTGGCAGCTTCGGATTTACTGTCCCCTGCCAAACGAGCCGGCATAGCGACGTTCTCCAGCGCGGTAAACTCGGGCAATAGGTTATGAAACTGATAAACGAAGCCGATATGGGCGCGGCGCAGCTCGGTGCGCGCTTTGTCCTCGGCATCGGTGACCACTTGCCCCTTCAAGGTAATGCTGCCCTGCTCTGGCTTTTCCATCAGGCCGGCAATATGCAAAAGGCTCGATTTACCCGAGCCACTGGGGCCCACAAGCGCCACCACTTCGCCTTGCGCAATCTCAAGCGAGGCGCCTTGCAGCACATGCAAAGCTCGCGCGCCCTGCTGAAAGCGTTGGTGGATGTCGGATAGGGCGAAGTGACTACTCATTGCGAAGCGCCTCCACAGGTTCCATCGAGGCCGCGCGCCAGGCAGGATAGAGCGTCGACAAGAAAGACAGGGTCAGCGCCATACCGGTGACTTGCAGCAAATCGCTGGGCAGAATAAGCGCCGGCATGCGTTCCAAGAAATACACTTCGGCAGGAAACAAATTTGCCCCCGTCGACCAAATCAGGAATTGGCGAATTTCTTCAATATAGGCGCAAAACAACGTGCCCAAACCAACGCCGGCAATCGTGCCCAAAACACCAATACTGGCACCGGTGATGAAAAACACCCGCAAGATAAGCCCGCGTGACGCGCCCATCGAGCGCATAACAGCGATATCTCGGCCCTTATCGCGCACCAACATGACCAGACCGGAAATAATATTCAGCGCCGCGACCAGCAAAATCATCGTCAAAATCATAAACATGACATTGCGCTCAACCTCTAGCGCCCCTGCCAATGTGCTATTGCTCTGCTTCCAATCGACCAGATAATGCCCCTCGCCTGCCAAGGCACGCAATTCGGGCGCGCGTTGGTCGATGCTATCTGGGTCATCTAGCACGATATCAATGGCGCCCTGGTTTTCACTGAGGCCAAAAAACGCCGCGGCGGAGCCGATAGGCATGAAGGTGAAATTCAAATCATATTCGGATAGGCCGATGCGGAAAATCGCCGCCAATTTAAACTGTTTCAACCGAGGCGCCGTGCCAAAGGGCGTAATCGTGCCGCGTGGCGAGATAAGCGATACGCGGTCCCCAATTTTAAAGCCATGTCGCTCGGCCAACCGAACCCCCATGGCAATCGTATTGGTTCCGGTCAAATCATCCAGCGACCCATCGACAATATTGCCCTGTAGGCTCGGCAATTGTTTCAACTTCTCCAGCGGCAGCCCGCGCACCAAAACCCCGCGCACGGCTGAGCCAGATGACAACATGGCTTGGCCATCGACCAAGGGCGTGGTGAACACCACCCCATCGGCGACTTCGAGCTTTTTCACCAGAGCATCGCGATCGCTAAATTCGGTTTGATAGGCCCGAACGGTGGCATGGCCATTGACGCCCAGAATACGGTCGAGCAAATCCGCGCGAAAGCCGGTCATCACAGCCATGACGACAATCAAGGTCGCCACACCCAGCATGATGCCCAAAAAGGAAATACCGGCGATTACTGAGATAAAGCTCTCGCGTCGGCGCGAGCGCAGATAGCGGCCAGCAATTTGCCATTCTAGAGCGCCAAAAGCTCGCGTCATGCCGACATCCTACTTCCCACTTCCGGTCTACTTGGCGTTTTCTGGCGGCGATGACAATAAAGCAATCGCAGCGTCCAGCGCCAAAACATGTTTCTCTCCGGTGGCTCGGTTCTTAATCTCTACTTCGCCACCCTCCGCGCCGCGTGGGCCAATTACCGCCTGCCAAGGCAGACCAATTAAATCCATCGTCGAGAACTTCGCCCCTGCCCGATCGTCTCTATCATCATAGAGAACATCAAGGCCGTTTTGTGACAAGGTTTCGAACAGGGTCTCGCACATGGCGTCGCAACCTTCATGGCCCGGCTTCAGGTTAATCAGCCCCACATGAAACGGCGCCACGGCCCAAGGCCAAATAATGCCATCGTCATCATGGCTGGCCTCAATAATGCCGCCAACCAAACGCGACACGCCAATGCCATAAGAGCCACTATGAACGGCCGTATCTTTGCCATCGGGGCCTGCCACTTGGGCGTTCATCGCGGTGGAATATTTTTGCCCGAAGTAGAAAATATGCCCGACCTCAATGCCGCGCGCCGTGAGCTGTTTATCGGCGGGCACTTGCTCGCCAAACATCGCGCCATCGTGCATTTCGTCGGAGCGCGCATAATATTGCGTGAAGCTCTCCATGATCGGCGCCAAGTCGCCGTCGTAATCGGCCTCCGGCACGGGCAAATCCAGGATATCGCTATGGCAGAAAATCTCCGACTCGCCGGTCTCGGCCAAAATGATGAACTCATGGCTCAACTCGCCGCCAATCGGGCCCGTATCGGCCGCCACTGGCATGGCCTTTAGCCCCATACGGCGGAAGCTGCGCAAATAAGCGATGAACATTTTATAATAAGACGTGCGCGCCGAAGCCTCGTCGATATCGAAACTATAGCCGTCTTTCATCAAAAATTCGCGGCCCCGCATAACACCGAAACGCGGGCGTATCTCATCGCGGAATTTCCACTGAATGTGATAGAGGTTTTTCGGCAAGTCTTTATAGCTCACCACATTGTCGCGGAAAATCTGCGTAATCAATTCTTCATTGGTCGGCCCGTAAAGCAAGTCGCGGCCATGGCGATCGGTGATGCGCAGCATTTCTTTGCCGTAATCTTCATAGCGGCCGGACTCGCGCCAGATATCCGCCGACTGCAAAGTCGGCATGAGCATCTCAATCGCGCCCGCCTTGGCTTGCTCGTCGCGCACGATGGCTTCGATTTTGCGCAAAGCCCGCAGACCCAGCGGTAACCAGCTATAAATGCCCGCCGCACTCTGGCGCACCATGCCCGCCCGCAACATCAAGCGATGCGATACAATCTGGGCTTCCGAGGGCGTCTCTTTGAGGGTCGGCAAAAAATAATTCGACATCCGATTGGACTGGTTAATGAGTGACATGATGCGGAGTTCCTTACCTGCTAAAACTTAAACCAAGTCATAACATGAGGGGTTTTTGGCGCAAGCAAATGTCACGGGAGCGGCAAAAGAAAAACGCCAAAGGCGCAAATAAAAGATGACAGCCCGTGGGAATAAAGCTAGCTTTTTTCGGTGGATGAGGACCTCTGGTTCTCGGGTTTTGGGAGGAACCTTTCGAGCTTGCTCGAAGCACATAGATAGCGAGGTCGGAGATGCAAATCGAAGACCTCGCTTTTTTATATCCCGCTTTTATATCCCGCTCTATTTACCGCTGCGAAAATCTGGCAAAAACGGAATATCCGCATTGGCCAAAGCGCCACTGGTTAGCAGCCAATAAATGCCAGCATAAAGCACCGATGACACCAAAGTGGTGACCAAGAGCTTGCGCCCGATACGCGGCTGCGAAGGGGCTCCCCCGTCAGAGCCTGGCACCACTTCTCCCGATTCCGATTGCGACACCACGCCGAACGGCAGAACCATAAACAGCGTTAAAAACCAAACGATACCGTAAATCGCCGCTCCAAAAATAAACCCTACTTTAATCATCTCGTGTCTCCCTAGACCTCAATAAAGCTAACCAGCACCATCGGCTTCTTGCCCCAGCGACGCGCCATCTCGCGGCGAACACCAATGCGAATGTCATTCTCGGCCCGCTCCGGCGTCAACTTACCGCTCGACGGGATGGCCCGCTCTACGGCATCCAAGGCCCAATCGACCATTTTCACCATACCATCATCTTCTGGCAGGCCCGCGATAGAAACCTCAAAGCGCCCCGCCAAACGATTGGCTTGGTCAATCGGCACCGCCACAAAGACCACGCCCGTCTCCGACAATTTACGCCGATCGCGGGTGGCTAAATGTTTGCCGCTGGTCAATACCGAGCCATCCAAATACAAGCGTCCCGTTGGCACCACGTTAATCACCTCGGTGGGGCCCGGTGCGATGCGGACCAAATCGCCATTGTGAATGCGCAATGGCTCGGGCACGCCCAACTCTTTAGCTAGGGCCGCATGGGCGATGAGATGGCGGTGTTCGCCATGCACAGGCAGGGCGGCACGCGGGCGCGCCCAGCTATACATATCAGCCAGCTCATCGCGGCACGGATGGCCCGACACATGGATGTCTGTGCCATTGGGGGTGACAATTTCCACATCCAATTGCGCCAATTTATTTTGCAGCGAGAGAATTTCTTTTTCATTTCCCGGTATCATTTTCGAGGAGAAAATAACCCGGTCGCCTGCCTCCAGCGTGAGGTGGGGATGATGCCCATTGGCCATCCGCCCCAGCGCTGCATTGGCCTCGCCTTGGCTGCCAGTGCAGCACAACAGCAATTTATCGGGCGGCAAATAGCCCGCATCTTTATCTTCAATGAGCTCGGGGAATTGCGTCATATACCCGGTTTTGCGCGCCGCTTGATAAATCTTATGCATGCCGCGACCTGCCAGACATAAATGGCGACCCGATTTCACGGCCACGTCGGCGATACTCGTCATCCGCGCCACATTAGAAGCAAAGGTCGTAATCACCACCCGACCGGGGCTATCGGCCACGGCTTCCAGCAGGTTTTTTGCCACATCGGCTTCCGAACCCGAGCGCCCAGGCGACAGCACATTGGTGCTATCGCAAATAATCGCATCAATACCCTTATCGCCTAGCGCTTTTAAGCGATCGACTTCGGTCAGTCGGCCAATCACGGGGTCTGGGTCAATTTTCCAATCGCCCGTATGCAACGCCCGATAGCCGCCCACTTCAATGGCAATCGCGCTCGGCTCGGCAATCGAATGGGTCAGACAGATATAATCGAGGGAGAAAGGCCCCAGTTCCAAATGCGCGTCGGTGTCGATAATGTTCAGCTCAACCTCATCGAGAATACCGCGTTCAGACAATTTGCCTTTCACCAATTCAGCCGTAAACGGCGTGGCATAGAGCGGACACTTCAGCCGGTGCAAAAGATGCGCCACGGCGCCAATATGGTCTTCATGGCCATGCGTCAGCAAGATGCCTAAAAGGCGATCTTTGCGTTGCTCGATAAACTCGATATCGGCCGTGATGAGATCTACGCCTGGCTCATAGGCGCCGCCAAACGTAACCCCAAGGTCGACCATCAGCCAGTCACGGTCTCCGCGCGGGCCATAGCCATAGAGATTGCAATTCATGCCAATCTCGCCAGTTCCCCCAAGGGGGAGAAATACTAATTCGCTGTTCTGCTCAGCCATTTTATCCATTCTCAGGGAAGAAAACATCCCCTGCATCAATTGCTTGCGTCCCGCCCGCTTCATCTTGCAGCAGCAACGCGCCCTTCTCGTCGATATCTATAAAGATACCCTTAATCTCTTGGTTTTCCAGTCGCGCCACCAGCGGGCCACCGATGCCATGCGCCACGCCGCGCCAGCTTTGCAAAACCGGAGCAAAGCCGCCCATTTTCCATTGCTGATAAACCCGCTCGAAAGCCGCAGCCAAAACCTCCAAAGCCTCCAAATTACTTGGCGCTTGGCTTGTGTAGGCCGAAAGATTGGTGGCTGGATACGGCGTATCGTCTGGATGCGAGGCCAAATTAAGCCCTAGCCCGATAGCCAACCAGCGGCGGTGTTTATCTTGCTGCGTGCTTTCCAATAAAATGCCTGAGGCTTTTTTGCCATCAATCAGCACATCATTGGGCCACTTCAAACTGACGCGGGCGCGCTCGGGCGATGGCGCACCGATGAAATGGCGCACGGTCGCTTCTAAGGCCAAGCCTGCCACAAAGGCCAATTGGCCCGCTTGTTTTGGCTCGGGGGCGCCTGGCAAATAAAGAGTGGTCATCAGATTGCCCGTCGGACTATCCCAAACGCGGCCGCGGCGACCGCGACCTGCCGTTTGCACATCGGCGACGATCCAAGTGGGCCTAAGGCTGTTTTGTGCCGCCATGCGCCGGGCTTCTTCATTGGTGCTATCCACCTCTGGTAGGTGGAGCCAATGATATCCGTCTGGAAGGCTTATCACCGCGGTGAAATGCCCTTCGCAGCCTCAAGGCCCGCCTGGCCCAAATTGGCCCCTTGGGTTAGCGCCGCGCCGGCCATATTGGACAGCTCAATTAACGGCGCTGGATACAAGAAGAACAACAAAGTGAAAGCCGTCATCACGCCAGCCAGAATAGATAGCTCGCGCGGCATCGGTTCATTTACATCGTCTGTCGGCGCATCGAGGTACATGATTTTGACAATCCGCAAATAATAATACGCGCCCACCACACTGGCCAAAACGCCAAGAATAGACAAGCTATACAGACCCGCATCAATGGCGGCGCGGAAGACGAATAATTTACCAAAGAAGCCAGCCATCGGCGGAATGCCGGCCAGCGAGAACATGAGGATAGCCAAGCAACCCGCCATAAACGGACGCGTTTGGCTCAGCCCCGCCAAATCTTCGATTTTTTCAACCGGCCCACTATCGCGGCGCATCGACAGGATGCAGGCGAAAGTGCCCAGCGTCATCACCGCATAAAGCGCCATGTAAAGAATGACACTGGAAACCCCAGCCGGCGAAACAGCGGCAAAGCCCACAAGCGCGAAGCCCATATGGCCGATAGACGAATAAGCCATCAGGCGTTTGATGTTTTGCTGGCCAATGGCCGCAAAAGCACCCAGCGCCATGCTGGCGATGGAAATAAGAATGATAATCTGCTGCCACGCAACCATAGCGTCCCCAAATCCGGTCATCATAACGCGAAGGAAAATCGCCATGCCTGCCAGTTTTGGAGCCGCCGCAAAGAAAGCTGTCACAGACGTGGGCGCCCCTTCGTATACATCGGGCGTCCACATATGAAACGGCACGGCAGATATTTTAAACGCCAGCCCCGCCATTAAGAATACCAGACCAATGACTTGCGCCATCGGCAAAATGCCGTCTTCAGGTTGGAAGGCCAAGGCTATTTCGTTGAAATTGGTCGAACCCGAAAAGCCGTAAATCAGCGAAGCGCCATAGAGCAACATGCCCGAGGAGAGCGCGCCAAGGACGAAATATTTCAGCCCGGCTTCGGTCGAGCGCAGGCTATCGCGGTTGATGGCCGCCACCACATAAAGCGCCAGGCTTTGCAGTTCGATGCCCATATAGAGCGAGATTAAATCATTGGCTGAAATCATCAGCCCCATGCCGGTGGCCGAGAGAACCAGCAGGATGGAGTATTCAAAACGAGCCAGTTTTTCGCGCCGCAAAAAACGTTGCGACATAATAATCGCCACAGCCGTTGCGGCAAAGGTCAGCACTTTCATCAGCGAGGCAAAACTATCCATGACGAAAGATTTGTTAAACGCATAAGCCGTCGCATCCGACGAATAGCCCGCCGCCAAAACCCCTGCCAAAGCCAACAGCCCCACGGCGCCATAATCAACCGTGCGGGTCGCATCTTTTTCGGAAAAAGCGCCTACCATCAACAGCCCCAAAGCGCCGATAAACAGCACGAGTTCGGGAAGAATAAGCAAAATGTCGTTCATAAATTGTGTTGTCATTGTCTTACTCCACCGCCTGCAATTCGAGGCCAGAATAATGATTGGCCAAGGCTTCTTGATACCCAGACACAAGCGCCTCAATCGACGGCGCGGTTAGCTCTAGAATGGGCATCGGCCAGAAGCCAAATAGTATGGTTGCAATCACCAGAGGCGCGATGATGAATATCTCGCGCCGATCCATGTCTGCGATTTGTTGCAAGCCCTCGTGCTCGATGCGGCCAAGGCTGACACGACGATACAGCGATAGCGCGTAGACCGCCGAGAAAATAACCCCACTGGCAGCAAATAATGCCGTCCATGTGCTGACTTGGAACGTGCCGATAATCGTCAAGAACTCGCCGACAAAACCAGAGGTGCCGGGCAAGCCGACATTGGCCATGGTGAACAGCAAGAACACCGTGGCAAAAATCGGCATCCGATTGGCCAAGCCGCCATAGGCCGCAATCTCGCGCGTATGCATGCGGTCATAGACCACGCCCACGCAGAGGAACAAAGCGCCCGAAATCCAACCATGCGAAAGCATTTGGAACACCGCCCCTTGCACGCCTTGCATGGTGGCAGAGAAAATCCCCATGGTCACAAAGCCCATATGCGCGACCGAAGAATAAGCGATGAGCTTTTTCATGTCCTCTTGGGCAAAAGCCACAAGCGAGGTGTACACAATGGCAATCGCGCTCAACGCCAATACCATCGGCGAGAACAGATCCGAAGCGATGGGAAACATTGGCAAAGAGAAACGCAAGAACCCGTAGCCGCCCATTTTCAACAAGACGCCCGCCAGAATAACCGAGCCTGCTGTTGGCGCTTCCACGTGCGCGTCTGGCAACCAAGTATGCACGGGCCACATAGGCATTTTAACCGCAAAGCTTGCGAAGAACGCGAGCCATAGCCATGTCTGCACATCGGCATCAAAACCATGCGCCGCCAAATCAGGAATGAACGTCGTGCCCGTCTGCCAATACATATACAAAATGGCCAAAAGCATCAGCACCGAGCCGACCAATGTGTAGAGGAAGAATTTAAAGCTCGCATAAATGCGGCGTGCGCCGCCCCAAATGCCGATGATAAGGAACATCGGAATGAGACCTGCTTCAAAGAATAGATAGAAAAGGATGATATCCATGGAGCAGAAGACGCCAATCATCAGCGTTTCCAGCACCAAGAAAGCCAGCATATATTCGCGCACACGGGTTTTCACCGAGACCCAGCTCGCCAATATACAAATCGGCATCAGGGCGGCGGTAAGCACCACAAAAAGCACCGAAATGCCATCGACACCCATGGCGTAATCAATGCCGGGGGCTAGCCATTGCGCGCGCTCGACGAATTGAAAGCCTGCCTCGCTGCCATCAAAGCGCGTGACCATGAAGATACTGAGTAGCAAAGTCACCACTGTGGTCCAAAGCGCCACAGCACGAGAGTTTGCCGCGACTGTTTCCTCGTCGCCGCGCACCAATAAGATGAACAAAGCGCCGAGCAGCGGTAAAAATGTGAGGGTCGAGAGAAGCGGCCAGTCAATCATATGCGTATTCCTATATCTTCCCTATTGCGCCGTCAGCATCAGCCAGGTCACGAAACTGGCAACACCCAGCAACATGACGAAAGCATAATGATAAACAAAACCCGTTTGCAGACCGACAACACGGCGCGTAATGCGCATCACGCTCGACGCAATGCCATCCGGCCCCAAGCCATCAATAATGGCGCCATCGCCACCCTTCCAAAGAACCCGCGCAATCCATTTGGCTGGACGCACGAAGAGGAAGTCGTAAATTTCGTCGAAATACCATTTGTTGAGCAGAAATTTGTAAATGAGGTCGTGCTGCTCGGCAATTTCGCCAGGCCATTTTGGATAGCGGATATACATAATATATGCCAAAACAAAGCCCGAAAGCATCATCACCAGCGGCGATAGTTTCACCCAACCCGGCACATTGTGCAGGTCGTGCAGCACATGATTATCCGCAGAGGTGAAAATCGTGCCGCTCCAGAAAGCATTTTGCGTATCGCCGATAAACAATCCGGAGAAAGCAAAACCTGCAACCAAAGCCCCAAAGGCCAAGACAATCAGCGGCACCAACATAACCGGTGGGCTTTCATGCACATGGCTTAATGTGTCGTTAGAGCAGCGCGGCGCGCCAAAGAACGTTAAGAACATCAGGCGCCAGCTATAAAACGAGGTGAAAAACGCCGCGATGATAAGCATGGCAAAGGCAAACATATGGGGGCCTGCTTGGGCGGCAAAAGCCCCTTCGATGATCGCGTCTTTAGAGAAATAACCGGCCGTAAGCGGAAAGCCCGTCAGCGCAATGGTGCCAATGAACATCATCAAGAACGTGGCTGGAATGAGCTGGCGAAGGCCACCCATTTTGCGCATATCTTGCTCATCGCCCATCGCGTGAATAACCGAGCCGGCACCTAAAAACAGCAGCGCTTTGAAAAACGCATGGGTGAACAAATGGAACATCGCCGCTTGATAAGCGCCAATGCCAAGGCCGACAAACATATAGCCGAGCTGCGAACAGGTGGAATAAGCAATCACCCGCTTAATATCATTTTGCACCAAACCTACGGTGGCGGCAAAAAACGCGGTGATTGCGCCAATGACAATCACCACATTCAGCGCCGTTTGCGACAGCTCGAACAAAGGCGAACAGCGCGCCACAAGGAACACGCCGGCGGTTACCATGGTCGCGGCATGAATGAGCGCCGACACAGGGGTTGGACCTTCCATCGCGTCTGGCAGCCATGTGTGCAGCAAGAATTGCGCCGATTTACCCATGGCACCCATGAACAGCAACAGACAAATCGTTGTCAGGGCGGGCAATGTCATGCCGAGGAAATCAAATTTGCCATCGGCCAAAGCGCCAGCTGCGGCAAAAACTTCGTCAAATTGCAAAGAGCCGACCGAATAATAAATCGCCGACATGCCGAGGATGAGACCAAAGTCCCCTACCCGATTGACCACAAAGGCTTTCATGGCAGCGGCATTGGCCGAGGCTTTTTTGAACCAGAAGCCAATGAGCAAATAAGACGCCAGCCCCACGCCTTCCCAGCCGAAGAACAGCTGCAAGAAGTTGTCGGCGGTTACCAGCATCAACATCATGAAGGTGAAGAGAGAGAGGTAGGCAAAGAACCGAGCGCGATGCTCATCATGGCTCATATAGCCGATGGAATAGACATGCACGAGCGAGGAAACCCCCGTCACGACAACCAGCATCACCACGGTGAGCGTATCGATACGCAAGGTCCAGTCAATCGACAGGCTGCCAGATTGCAACCAGCTTAGAACAAGAATTTTGCTGGCGTTTCCGTTCAGTCCAACATCGACAAAAGCCACGCAAGACAAAAGCGCCGAGACAATCAGCAGCCCTGTGGTGATATATTCAGAGTTCCGGTGGCCGATAACCCGGCCGAACACACCCGCAATAAGCGCTCCGAGGAGCGGGAAAAAGACAATCGCCTGATACATGGGTTAGCCTTTCATCTGACTGACATCTTCAATTGCGATGCCGCCACGATTACGGAAATAAACAACAAGAATGGCGAGCCCAATCGCGGCCTCGCCAGCAGCCACCGTCAGCACGAGGAGCGCAAAAACCTGCCCCACTAAATCGCCGAGATAGGCCGAGAAAGCCACAAGGTTGATATTCACCGCCAAGAGCATCAGCTCAATCGACATGAGAATAATAATGACGTTTTTCCGGTTCAGGAAAATGCCGAACACGCCAATGGTAAACAATATGGCCGCCAGCGTAAGATAATGTGTCAGTCCAATCATCGGTCCTAAATACCTTCCCCAGGTTTAATATCCACCAGCTCAACACCATCTTCGCGCGTGCGCGCGTTCTGTTTGGCGATGTCTTGGCGTTTTGGATTGTTCGATTTCACCAAGGTCAAAACGATGGCGCCAATCATCGCGACCAGCAAAACAGCGCCCGCGGTTTGGAACAAGAAAATGAAGTCTGTATACAGCACACGGCCCAAAGCTTCGGCATTGGTCATGCCTTCAGGCGTTGCACTGGGCAATTGGCCTTTGTCGACCAGGGTCGACGATGCGCCAAATACCAGCAATAGCT
Source organism: Rhodobiaceae bacterium (assembly GCA_018673175.1). GTDB lineage: Bacteria > Pseudomonadota > Alphaproteobacteria > RS24 > RS24 > UBA8337. The sequence continues at coordinate 15,964 of JABHDF010000063.1, forward strand.
CTAGCAGCAAAATCAAGCCGACGGTCGCGCCAATGGGCATATATTGCAAAAACCCTTCGTTCAGCTCAGCAAAGTCGATGTCCAGCATCATCACGACGAACAAAAACAAAACCGCCACGGCGCCCACATAGACCACGACCAAAATAAGCGCGAGGAACTCAGCCCCCAGCAAAACAAATAGGCCGGCCGAGTTGAAGAAGGTGAGAATGAGGAACAGCACCGAATAGACCGGGTTGCGCGCGGCAATGACCATAAAGGCACTGGCCACGGAAACCGAGGCAAACAGATAAAAGGCGAGAGATGTAAGCGTCATATGATTTCTACCGGTAAGGAGCGTCTAGCTCGATATTCTTTGCAATTTCCACTTCCCAACGATCGCCATTGGTCAGCAATTTGGCTTTGTCATAGACAAGCTCTTCGCGGGTTTCGGTTGCAAACTCAAAGTTTGGCCCTTCCACAATCGCGTCCACTGGACACGCCTCTTGGCAGAAACCGCAATAAATACATTTCACCATATCGATGTCATAGCGCACGGTGCGGCGCGTGCCGTCATTGTTGCGCGGGCCCGCCTCAATGGTGATGGCTTGGGCCGGGCAAATGGCTTCGCAAAGTTTGCAAGCGATGCAACGTTCTTGCCCATTCGGGTACCGACGCAACGCGTGTTCGCCGCGAAAGCGTGGGCTCAAAGGGCCCTTTTCGTGCGGATAATTAATGGTCGCTTTTTTGCCGAAAAAATAGCCAAGCGCCAAACGAAACGCCGAGACGAATTCTATCAGAAACAAACTGCGAGCTGTGCGGTCTAACCAAGCCATAGCAAAAACCCTTAAGAAGCCATATCAAAATATTGCAAGAAACCCGCCACCAAAACGACATAAATCAACGAAATAGGCAGAAACACTTTCCAGCCCAAACGCATCAATTGGTCATAGCGATAGCGCGGCACGATTACTTTCATCATGGCGAACATGAAGAACATGAAGCCCATTTTCAGGATGAACCAAACCGGCCCCGGCACCCAATTAAACGGCGCAATGTCGACCGGCGGCAACCAGCCACCCAGAAACAAAATAGTCATCATGGCGCACATCAAAACGATATTGGCCAATTCGCCAATCATGAATACCACATAAGGCGTCGACGAATATTCGGTCATAAAGCCCGAGACCAATTCACTTTCCGCTTCGGGCAAATCAAAAGGCGGACGATTGGTCTCCGCCAAGGCCGAGACGAAAAACACCACAAACATGGGGAATAAAGGCACGGCAAACCAAACAGTTTTTTGTGCCAAGACGATATCCGTCAAATTCAACGAACCGACGCAGAGCAAGACCGTAATGATAACCAAGCCAATGGAAACCTCGTAAGAAACCATTTGTGCCGCCGAGCGCAGCGCCCCCAGAAACGGATATTTGGAGTTGGAAGCCCACCCGCCCATGATCACGCCGTAGACGCCGAGCGAGGAAATCGCGAAAATATACAAAATTCCGACATTAATATCGGCTACCGCCCAGCCTTCATTGACCGGAATGACGGCCCAAGCACTCAGCGCCAAGAACATGGTCACGAATGGCGCCAGTAAGAACACCGGCTTATTGGCCGTGGTGGGAATGATAATTTCTTTGAACAGATATTTGGCAATATCAGCAAAACTTTGCAGCAAGCCGAAGGGGCCAACCACGGTTGGGCCTTTGCGCAATTGCGCTGCTGCCCAAATTTTACGGTCGGCCAGCATGAAAAAAGCCAAAGACACCAAAAGCGCCAAAATAACCGCCAAAGAGTGCAGCGTCACCACAAGGGCTGGCCAAATATAGCTATCGAAAAAGGCGCTATCCATGGGTGCCAGTCCCTTCGATTTCGCCATCGCGTTGCTGCTTGGCCTTGGCACAATCGGCCATTGTGGCCGAGGCGCGGGCTATGGGGTTGGTGAAATAGAAATCCGTCACGCTGTAATCAAAGGCCGCTTTTGCCATTTTCTGAGCCGCGGGTGCCTTCGGGGCGGCGCTCTCGCTTAGGCCATCGATTTGGGCAAAATGCGGTGCCACTTCAAACATCGCACGGCGCACCTCAGCCAAATTATCAAATGGCAACGTCAGACCCAGAACTTCTGATAGCGCCCGGAAGATTTTCCAATCTTCGCGCGCTTCGCCAGGCGGGGTTGCCGCGGGCTCGGTCATTTGCACACGCCCTTCGGTGTTCACATAAATTGCTTGTTTCTCGGTATAGGCGGCGGCTGGCAGAATGACATCTGCGCGGTGTGCGCCGCGGTCGCCATGACTGCCGATATAAATCACAAAAGCATCGCCCAGCGACGCGCCAGCAATTTCATCGGCGCCGTATAAAATAACGGTTTCCACGTCCCCGCTTTGCGCCGCGTCTTGAATGCCAGCGACATCCAGCCCGCCCTCGCCTGGCAGGAGGCCAAGGTCAAGGCCGGCCACACGGGCGGCGGCTGTGTGCAGCACGTTGAAGCCATTCCATGTGTCAGAAATCGCCGAGGATTTCTCGGCCAGCTCAATCGCTGCCGCCAAAACCGCATCGCCATCGGCACGCGTGAGCGCCCCTTGGCCGACAATAATCATCGGACGTTTCGCTTTCGCCAAAACGTCACTGAAACCATGTTTGCCCGCCACAAGCTCGGCCAATGTATCGGGGCCTGCGCCAAGGGTCTCGGCTTCATAAGTCAGCTCAACCGGTGCGCCAATAGTGGCGATGGGGAAATCACCCATCAGATAGCGCTTGCGAATACGCGCGTTCAAAACCGGCGCTTCTAGGCGGGGGTTGGTGCCGATAAGCAAGAGCGCGTCGGCGTCTTCGATGCCGGCGATGCTGGTGTTGAAAATATAATTACCACGCGGGCCCGAGAGTTTGGCTCCATCTTGGCGACAATCCACATGCGGGCTTTCCAGCTTATCCATCAGCGCTTTCAAGGCAAATTGGCCTTCGCCGCAAACCAAATCGCCGGCAATGGCCGCTGTTTTAGCGCCTTTGCCGGCCAGTTTTTTGGCAATCAGCGCAAACGCATCGTCCCAACTGGCCGGGGTGAGGTTTTTTCTGGCCCGCACATAAGGACGGTCGAGACGCTGGGTGTTCAAGCCATCCCAGACAAACCGAGACTTATCGGACAGCCATTCTTCGTTCACATCATCATGGTTGCGCGGCATAATCCGCATCGCTTCGCGGCCGCGCATATCGACGCGAATATTGCTGCCCACCGCATCCATCACATCGATGGTTTCGGTTTTCTTCAGCTCCCACGGACGCGCGGTAAACGCGTATGGGCGCGACGTCAGCGCGCCGACGGGGCAAAGGTCGATGACATTGCCCGACATTTCGCTGTCCAGCGAGGCTTCTAAATAAGTGGTGATTTCCATGTCTTCGCCGCGGCCGATGGCGCCAATTTCTGGCACGCCTGCCACTTCTTGGGCAAAGCGCACGCACCGGGTGCAATGGATGCAACGCGTCATAATGGTGCTAACGAGGGGCCCCATATGTTTGTTTTCTACAGCGCGTTTATTATCGGCAAAGCGGCTGGCATCCCCGCCAAAGCCGAGGGCTTGGTCTTGCAGGTCGCATTCGCCGCCTTGGTCGCAAATTGGGCAATCGAGCGGGTGGTTGATCAGCAAAAATTCCATCACGCCTTCGCGCGCGGCTTTAACGCTGTCCGATTTCGTGCTGACCACCATGTCGGGGGCCACAGGCATCGCACAGCTCGCGACGGGCTTGGGCGCTTTTTCGACTTCCACCAAACACATGCGGCAATTGCCAGCGACCGAGAGGCGTTCGTGATAGCAAAAGCGCGGAATTTCAGCGCCCGCTTCTTCGCACGCCTGCAAAATTGTTGTTCCAGGCGCCACAGAAACACGGATGCCATCGACCGTAAGATTTACCTGATCGCTCATTATTCAGCTGCCTCCTGGTGTCCGGGCCCGCGCGTTAAACGCTCTTCGATGAGCGGACGGAAATGCCGGATAAGCCCTTGCACAGGCCAAGCCGCCGCATCGCCGAGCGCGCAAATTGTGTGCCCTTCAATTTGTTTGGTCACTTGCAGCAGCATGTCAATTTCTTTGACCTGCGCTTCGCCAGCCGCCATGCGTTCCAACACGCGCCACATCCAGCCCGTGCCTTCCCGGCACGGTGTGCATTGGCCGCAGCTTTCGTGTTTGTAAAAATGCGAAATGCGCGCGATCGCCTTAATGATGTCGGTCGATTTATCCATCACAATCACGGCCGCTGTACCCAAACCCGACTGCACTTCTTTAAGGCTGTCGAAATCCATCAACACCGTGTCGCAAATCTCTTTTGGCAAAAGCGGAACCGAAGACCCGCCCGGAATAACCGCCAGCAAATTGTCCCAACCGCCGCGAACGCCGCCTGCGTGTTTTTCAATCAGCTCTTTCAACGGAATGCCCATTTCTTCTTCGACATTGCACGGATTGTTGACGTGGCCAGAAATACAAAACAGCTTGGTGCCCGTATTGCCATCGCGCCCGAGACCCGAAAACCAACCGCCACCGCGACGACAAATCGTCGGGGCCACGGCAATGCTCTCCACATTGTTCACGGTCGTTGGGCAGCCATAGAGGCCCATATTGGCGGGAAAAGGTGGCTTCAAGCGCGGCTGACCTTTTTTGCCTTCGAGGCTTTCAATCAGCGCGGTTTCTTCGCCACAAATATAAGCGCCCGCACCGTGGTGGACATAAATATCGTAATCCCAACCCGAGCCAGCGGCGTTTTTGCCCAATAGGCCCGCGGCATAGGCTTCATCGACCGCACGTTGCACGGCTTCGCGCTCGCGAATAAATTCGCCGCGCACATAAATATAACAAGCATGCGCGCCCATCGCGAAACCTGCCAGCAGGAAGCCTTCGAGCAATTTATGCGGCTCATGGCGCAAAATATCGCGGTCCTTGCAGGTGCCGGGCTCGGACTCATCGGCGTTAATCACCAAATAATGCGGCCGACCATCGTTTTCCTTCGGCATGAACGACCATTTCAATCCGGTCGGGAAGCCCGCGCCACCGCGCCCGCGCAAGCCAGAGGCTTTCACTTCGTCGATGACCCAATCGCGGCCTTTTTTAATCAGCTCGCCCGTGCCATCCCAATCGCCGCGCGCTTTCGCAGCTGTCAGGTCGGCGCCATCGAGGCCATAAATATTTTTGAAAATCCGGTCTTCATCACGCAACATTATTTGTCACCTTTCAACACAGTAAGCCCGCCTTCGGGTTCGGATCCATGACGGCTGTTCTGCGGGCCGGTGGCAACTTCCTTGCCATGGCGCAGATCGTCGAGCAATTGCTCGAAGTTTTCCGCCGTTAAATCTTCATAAAAATCATCGTTAATTTGCACCATCGGCGCATTCACGCAGGCGCCCAAACACTCGACTTCGAGCCAGCTCAATTTACCATCCTCGGTAATATCCCCTTGCTCGCCAATCACTTTACGGCAAACCGACTTCAAATCATCGGCCCCGCGCAACCAGCACGGCGTTGTGCCGCACAGCTGCACAAAATGTTCGCCAACTGGCGACAAATTGAACATCGTGTAAAACGTTGCCACTTCCATCGCACGGATATGCGGCATGTCCAGCATGTCCGCGACATAGCGAATGGCCGGCTCGGGCAGCCAACCGGCTTGCTTTTGCGCTTGCCACAACAGCGGAATAATCGCGCTGGCTTGGCGGCCTTCGGGAAACTTAGCAATTTGGCCTGTCGCCCAGCTTACGTTTTCCTCTGTGAAAGCGAAGCTATCGGGTTGCTCGGCATGTAGGCGGCGTACACTCATCGGTCGACTTCCCCAAATACAATATCTAACGAGCCCAAAATAGCCGACACATCGGCCAGCATATGATCGCGGCTCAAATAATCTAGCGCGTGCAAATGGGCAAAGCCCGGCGCGCGAATTTTACACCGATAGGGTTTGTTCGACCCATCCGAAATCAGATAGACACCAAACTCGCCTTTGGGCGCTTCCACGGCAGAATAAACCTCGCCTGCGGGCACGTGATAGCCTTCGGTATAAAGTTTAAAATGATGGATGAGCGCTTCCATCGATTGTTTCATCTCGCCACGTTTGGGCGGCACCACTTTGCCATCTTGCGACGACACAGGGCCGGACGGCATATTGGCCAAACATTGTTTCATAATGCGAATGGACTGGCGCATTTCTTCCACCCGACATAAATAGCGGTCGTAGCAATCGCCGTTTTTGCCCAGCGGAATATCAAACTGTAAATCGCTATAAACCTCATAGGGTTGCGAGCGGCGCAAATCCCATGCCAGACCCGAGCCGCGCGCCATAACGCCCGACATGCCCCAATTTTGCACATCTTCGGGCGTCACAATGCCAATATCGACATTGCGCTGCTTGAAAATACGGCTGTGGGTCAACAGGCCTTCAATATCGTCGAGCACTTTCAAAAACGGGTCGCAAAAAGCTTCAATATCGTTCAGCAAATCTTGCGGCAAATCTTGATGCACGCCGCCGGGGCGAAAATAAGCCGCGTGAAGCCGCGCGCCACACGCACGCTCATAAAAAATCATCAGCTTTTCGCGTTCCTCAAAGCCCCAGGTAATCGGCGTCAAGGCGCCGACGTCGAGGGCTTGCGTGCAAATATTCATAATGTGGTTGAGAATGCGGCCAATCTCGCAATAAAGAACCCGAATATATTGCCCGCGAGCGGGCACGGCGACGTCCATCATCCGCTCGACGGCCAGCGCATAAGCATGTTCTTGGTTCATTGGCGACACATAATCGAGACGGTCGAAATATGGCAGGCTTTGCAGATAGGTTTTATGCTCGATGAGCTTTTCCGTGCCGCGATGCAGCAGGCCGATATGCGGGTCAATGCGCTCGACGCGCTCGCCGTCCAAATCCATCACCAGACGCAAAACCCCGTGCGCGGCTGGATGTTGCGGGCCGAAGTTAATGGTAAACTTGCGGTCTTGTGTGTCTTGTGGGCTTTGCGCGGACATGATTAGCCTTCCTGCTCTTGTTGCGAGGCTTTTTCGTCACCCGGTAAATTATCAGGGGGTAAACTATCGGGAATAAGATTGGCAGCCCGCGCGCCTTCCCAAGGGCTTTCAAAATCAAAATCGCGGAACTCTTGCACCAAGGAAACCGGCTCTTGGATGACTTTCTTGGCGTCATCATCGTAGCGCACTTCCACATGGCCACTGAGCGGGAAATCTTTGCGCAAAGGATGGCCTTCAAAACCATAATCGGTCAGCAGGCGGCGCAAATCTGGGTGGCCCGAAAACAAAATGCCATACATATCGAAAGCTTCGCGCTCGAACCAATCGGCGACATCGAAAAGCTCGGTGGCACTCGGCACTTGGGTTTCTTCGCCCGCTTGCAGCTTCACCCGTATGCGCTGATTTTGGGTCATCGACAGCAGGTGGTAAACCACATCAAAGCGCAACGGACGCTCGGGATAATCGGCACCACATAGGTCGATTAATTGCGTGAAAGCACAATCGCTATCATCGCGCAAAAACTTCAGCACCGCCTCAATATGGCCGGGGTTTACTTCCAGCGTCAGCTCGCCAAAGCGGACGTAATGATTGGCTAATTTATCGCCAAGCTCGGCCTGTAAATGAGCAATCAGTGGCAAATGGGCGAGGGTTTGCTGTTTCGACATCTCTCGTCCTAACGCTCAATCGTGCCCGTGCGGCGGATTTTCTTTTGCAGCATCAAAATG
>JABHDF010000064.1 GCA_018673175.1 Rhodobiaceae bacterium
ACGGCTGTTTATCCTTTTTCGCTTGCTAGAAACCAGAGTACCTAATTTTTCTTTTTACTTCGGTAAAACTGGTGCTGCCGAGTGGAATTGAACCACCGACCTCTCCCTTACCAAGGGAGTGCTCTACCCCTGAGCTACGGCAGCGTTGTCTTGCCTGCTGTTTGCCATAGGCAGGCGGGGGATGCAAGTAACGATTGCGCTTGGGCTTGGATGCGCTAATGTGTTCGTCCTTTGTTCTTTTGTTGTGTATTGAGTTTGGCTTGTTGTATGCGAGACGTAAAGTCTATTCCTGTTCGGTTAAGCTGGTTGGCGGCGCGCCAATTGAAGGTGTGGCTTTGGTGCGAGGGATGCAGCCATCATAAGACGTTGCCGGTAGCGCCGCTGGTGGAAAAATTCGGCGATGCGGTGCTGATTGAGCTGAAGTCGCATTTTCGCTGTGCGGCTTGTGGCGGGCGCGATGTTTTCATTCGCCCCGATTGGCACAGCGCTGGCTGGACACGCGGTGTGGTCTCGCGGCACGAAAAATTGCCGGACTAAGCTAAAGCCCATGCGGTCATGCGGCTCAAGCGGGTCCCGAACGCCCCACACAGCCGCATGACAAATGGCGCAAATAAAGTTAAGAAGAGGGCATGAGCAAAGGTCAAAAACCTGCGGTGAAAAACCAAGCCCGCCAGCAAAAACTGGCCGAGGCTCTGCGCGCGAATTTACAACGCCGCAAAGCTGGCCGCACCCAAGCGCGAAAAGCGCAAACCGCGGCGCCAGAGGAAAAATCAGATGGATGAAATTGTCATTGAAGGCGGCGTTGCGTTAAGCGGCGAGATTGCTATTTCTGGTTCTAAAAACGCCGTTCTGCCGCTGATGGTAGCGGGCCTTTTGAGCGACGAAAAACTAACCCTGCGCGGCAGCCCGCGCTTGGCCGACACGCGCACGCTGGCGCGGGTTCTGCGCGAGCTGGGAGCAGACGTCGAAGAATTTGGCCAAGGGCCTGGCGAAGGCATAAGCGTGCATACGCCAGATTTAAGCTGCACGCGCGCGCCCTATGAATTGGTCTCGAAAATGCGCGCGAGCTTTTGGGTGCTCGGCCCGCTTTTGGCGCGCGCGCATGAAGCGCAAGTCTCGCTGCCGGGCGGTTGCGCCATCGGCACGCGCCCCGTCGATCTATATTTGAAAGGCCTAGAAGCCATGGGCGCCGAGATTGAGGTCGAGGCAGGCTATGTAAACGCCAGCGCCAAAGGTGGGCTGAAGGGCGCGCGCATCGATTTACCTTTCGTGTCTGTCGGCGCCACGCATGTGCTGATGATGGCAGCCACATTAGCCACAGGCACAACGCTGATTACCAATGCCGCGACCGAGCCAGAGGTCGTCGATGTCGGCACATGCTTGATGGCTATGGGCGCTAAAATCGAGGGTCTGGGAACCCGCAATTTATCTATTACGGGCGTCGATAAATTATCGGGCGCCGACCATACGGTGTCGCGCGATCGCATTGAGGCGGGCGCTTTTGCTTTGGCCATTGCCGCCACGCGGGGCGACGCGCGTCTTACGGGTATTCAAGAAGATGTGTTGGGCGCTTTGGCACCTGCCATGCGCTTGGCGGGCTGCCAGCTGCAACAAGAAGCGGGGGCCGTGCGCATTATCGGGCCGCAAGACCGCCCCATTGCCACGCCGGTTACCACCGAGGCTTACCCTGGATTTGCCACCGATTTACAAGCGCCTTTCATGGGGCTGATGTGCGGTGCCGACGGCGTGTCGCGCATTCGCGAGACTATATTCGAAAACCGCTTCATGCATGTGCAAGAACTGGTGCGCTTGGGCGCTGATATTACGCTGGAGGGCGATACGGCAATTGTCACGGGCGTCGAGCAATTGCAAGGCGCGCCCGTTATGGCGACCGATTTGCGGGCCTCGGCCACTTTGGTGATTGCCGGGCTGATGGCCAAAGGCCAGACGCGTATCTCGCGGGTCTATCATCTCGATCGCGGCTATGAGCGCATTGAGGAAAAACTATCCGGCGCGGGCGCCCATATTTGGCGAGAGAGCGTGTAATGGCGACTAAGGCGCTCAAGCTCTATGCCCGTGATGGCGACGATATGGCAGTGCTATCGGCCTGCCTGCAAGATGGCGTGGCGCAACTTGGCGATATGACTTTTATCCAAGAAGAGCGCCGCTTTGTGATGTTGGTCAATCGATACTGCTGGGAGCAAGAGACACCGATGCGTGTGCGCGCCGCCTTGCAAGTTTCTGGCGTTGAGACTATTCAGCAACGCCAGTTAAATTTGACACGCCGCGATGGCATTGTGTCGGTTTTGGCGGCACAATTCGAGCCGAAGCAAAGCCCGTCTGGGGTTATCCAGTTGGTTTTTTCGGGCGGCGGCGAAATCCGCTTGGAAGTCGAGGCTTGCGAGGCCATATTAGAAGATGTTACTGCGCCATGGGCGGCTCGTTCGCGGCCTGACCATGCAATCGATACGGAATGAAATATAGACTATGGCCCCTTACCTGCGTGCCCACATAAAGGATGCTGATTTTGCAACCCGCTTCGGCGAGTTGCAGGAGATGAAGCGCGAGCAATCGGTCGACGTCAACGCGGCCGTGCAAGCGATCATCGACGATGTGCGCGCGCGCGGCGATGCGGCGCTTATCGAGCTGACGGCAAAATTTGACCGCCAGCAATTAAGCCCCGAGACTTTGCGTATTTGTGAGCCCGAAATAGACGCAGCCTTTGAAGCTTGCACGCAGCCAACGCGCAACGCGCTTGAGCTTGCGGCCACGCGCATCCGCGCGTTTCACGCTCGCCAAAAACCCCAAGACGAACGCTTTACCGATGCTGCTGGCGTCGAGCTGGGCCACCGCTGGACACCCGTCGATGCGGCCGGTCTTTATGTGCCAGGCGGGTTGGCCAATTATCCGTCGTCGGTTTTGATGAACGCCATTCCCGCCCGCGAAGCAGGGGTGGGCCGCGTGGTCATGGTGGTGCCAACCCCCGATGGCAATGTTAATCCGCTGGTTCTGGTGGCGGCGCGCTTGGCAGGCGTCGATGAGATTTACCGCGTCGGTGGCGCGCAAGCCATTGCCGCGCTGGCCTATGGCACGGATACCATCGCGCCGGTGAATGTGATTGTCGGGCCAGGCAATGCCTATGTGGCAGCGGCCAAAAAACAAGTATTCGGCCAGGTCGGTATTGATATGATTGCGGGCCCTTCTGAAATTTTGGTGGTGGCCGATAGTCAAAACGACCCCGCTTGGATGGCCGCCGACCTGCTGAGCCAGGCCGAGCATGATGAAGTGGCGCAATCGATTTTAATTTGTGAAGACCACGCCTATGCCGATGCCGTGGAGCAGGCGATAGAGGCGGCGCTTGAAACTCTGTCGCGGGCTGAGATTGCCCGCAAAAGCTGGCAAGATTTCGGCGCTATTTTGGTGGTCGATGATCTGGTGGCGCAAGCGCCGGCGTTAATCAATCAATTGGCTCCGGAACATTTGGAGCTGGCGGTCGAAGACCCCGAAGCCATGGCGAGAGACGTGCGCCATGCGGGGGCTATTTTTATGGGTCGCTATACGCCCGAAGCGATTGGTGATTATATCGCTGGCCCCAACCACGTGCTGCCCACGGCGCGCGCCTCGCGCTATGCGTCGGGTCTGTCGGTGCTTAATTTTATGAAGCGGTCTTCTTTGGTAAAATGCGATGCCACCTCTTTGTCGGCCATTGGCCCGGCAGCAGTGCAATTGGCCGAAGAAGAAGGGCTGAGCGCACATGGGCGCTCTATTTCCATTCGCCTGAATATGGGGCAGGAGAGCTAGCTATGGCGCAAGGTCTCGCCCAAAATAGCGCCGATAAATCGGCCCGCATGGTGCATATTTCGCTCGATGATCCGGCTTTGGTGGCACGCAATCCAGATATTGAACACGAGCGACGCGTGGCAATTTTTGACCTCATTGAAGGCAATCATTTTGCGCTGGTCGGGGGCCCTGCGGGGCCTTACCGCGTGGTGCTATCGGTGGTCGACCGGGGTATTTTATTTTCGGTTTCGGATGGAAACAATCAAAACCTGGCCGATATTGAGCTGGCGATGACCCCGTTTCGGCGCAATATCCGCGATTATTTTTTAATTTGCGAGAGCTATTTTGAGGCCATCCGCACGGCCACGCCAGAGCGGATTGAAGAGATTGATGAGGCGCGGCGCGCGCTCCATAATGAAAGCGCAGAATTGCTAAAAACCCGCCTTGGGCCTCATGTAGAGGTGGATGACGACACGGCGCGACGCCTGTTCACGCTTATTAGCGTCTTGAAAATGCGCAGCTAAGATAAAACCCTTGATTTTTGGCTGGTTTCTGGCCATTGTCCGCGACAAGGCGATGAGCCTATTTTTACGAGTGAGATTTATGGCCAAAGAAGAACTTCTAGAATTCAACGCAACGGTAGTGGAATTGCTGCCCAATGCGACATTTCGTGTGAAATTAGAAAATGAGCATGAAGTGATTGCTCATACGGCTGGCAAAATGCGCAAAAACCGTATTCGCGTGTTGGCTGGTGACAAGGTTTTAGTAGAAATGACCCCTTATGACCTCACCAAAGGACGTATTACCTATCGCTACAAATAAGCGTCTGGTGCTGGCCAGTGCCAGCCCGCGCCGCCTTGATCTGCTGGCGCAAATTGGGCTCGTGCCCGATGAGATTATCCCTGCTGATATTGATGAATCCGAAAAGCCTGCCGAGGCGCCGCGTGCGCTGGCCGCCCGTCTGGCTTTGGAAAAAGCGCAAGCCCTGCGCGCCCAGCTAGATGCCAATACGCTGATACTCGCCGCCGATACGGTGGTCGGAGTGGGGCGGCGTATTTTGCCTAAAACCGAAATGCCGGAGCAAGCCCGAAGCTGTCTCGAGCTGTTGGCCGGGCGCGGTCATCGGGTGTATACTGGGTTTTGTGTGCTGTCGAGCGACCGAGTCATCACCAAATGTGTTACCAGCCGCGTGCGCTTTAAAAATCTCTCTATAGATGAGATAAACGCCTATCTGGCCAGCGGCGAATGGCGTGGAAAGGCAGGCGGCTATGCCATTCAAGGCCGCGCCAGCGCCTTTATTAGCAATCTTATCGGCTCCTATTCGAATATTGTAGGTTTGCCATTATATGAAGTCAGCGAAGTTTTGCGCGGTGCTGGCGTGACTTTTGAAACAGGAAAAGAGTGACCCCCATGTCCCATGAAATTCTAATGAGTGTTGAAGATGGCCTATTGCGCGTGGCGCAAGTCGAAGACGGGGAGCTGACCAGCCTGCAAGCGGCGCCAATGGCGCAAGCCTCGGGCGATGGCCGCAGCCTAATTGGGCAGATATATTTGGGACAAGTCGAACGTGTGGTCTCCAGATTGCAGGCCGCTTTTGTTGACATTGGCATGGACCGCGCTGGCTTTTTGGGCGCTCGCGAAGCGCGCGCGCTGCTGCCGGGTAGCGACCGCGAAACCCCGATCGAAGATTGCGTGCAAGATGGTGACACCGTATTGGTGCAAATCACCCGTCCGCCGCATGGCGAAAAAGGCGCGCAAATCACCTCGGATGTAACTTTGCCAGGCCGCGCTGTCGTCTTGGCGCCCTGCAGGAACCGCATTGCCGTGTCGCGTCAAATTGAAGATGAAGCGGAGCGCACGCGCCTGGCCGATTTAGCCGCCGCCATCCGCGATGGCGAGCACGGCGATGGCCTCGACGTCGAAGGCATGGATGGCCCCGCCGGTTGGGTTATTCGCACCGCCGCGATTGGCATGGAAGCGGGTGATATGGCTGCTGATATGGCCAGCGTGGCTGGCCAATGGGAAAGCCTTTTGGCGCAAGCCGAAGACAGCGAGCCGCCAGCGGTTCTGTATCAAGATTTAGGGCCTGTCGAAAAAGCGCTGCGCGATTTGGTGCGCGGCCAAACCACAGCCATTGTGATGGAAGACGCCGATAGTTTAACCAAAGCCAAGGCTTTCGCCGGCGCGCATTTGCCCGCCGCGCTCGAGCTTTTGCAAGCCAGCGAAAAAGGCGAGATTTTATTTGATCGTTACGACATTGCGGGCCAATTAGACCAAGCCCTGTCCAATCGGGTGATCTTGCCATCCGGCGGTTGGTTGATGATTGAAACCACCGAAGCGATGACGACGATTGACGTCAATTCGGGCGGCGATACAGCCGACGCGCGCGGCGTGAACCTAGAGGCCGCGCAAGCGATTGGGCGTCAGCTGAGATTGCGTGCGCTGGGCGGTTTGGTGGCTATTGATTTCATCGACATGAGCGAGACAGCTGATAATGAAGCGGTTTTGGCGGCTTTGGATGCTGGCTTTCAGGGCGACAAAAACCCGGTTCGCATTGGCCCGATGTCGGAGTTCGGTGTGGTCGAGATGACGCGTCGGCGCGATGTGATGAGCCTCGCCGAAGCGATGCGCCAACGGGCGCCCAGCGACACCGAATAGGCTGGCGACGATGGCCAATTGCCCGATATGTAAAAAATCTGAGACGGTGCAAGCCTATCGTCCGTTCTGCTCGAAGCGCTGTGCGGATGTCGATTTGCATCGCTGGATGGGGGGCCATTACGCGGTGCCAGCGGTCGAGCCGCCCGATGATTTTGACACAGAAATTGAGCAAGCTTTGGCCGAACAAAGCTCGCCAGACGAGTTTCATTAAAAACTTATTTTTGAGGGTCGAGACGCCTAGACAGGCGCACTCCCTTGACTTATAAACCAAGCACGAATAGGCGTTGCACCGTGATTTTATCCAGTGGCTTCGTTAAGGCCCGGGTAGCTCAGGGGTAGAGCAGTGGACTGAAAATCCTCGTGTCGGTGGTTCAAATCCGCCCCCGGGCACCATTTTTGTAAAACATAAAATAGCTGCGACTGGCTTCTTTTGGAGCGGGTGAAACCCCTACTTATTTTTGGGGTGGGTAGAACCCTGCTTATTTTTGGGAGGGTACAACCCTACTTGTTTTGGGAGGGTAGAACCCTACCTACGCCAAATGGCCCACTTTCACATAAATCAACGCCCCGTCGTCTTTGGTATAAGGGCCATGTTGGCTTTTATGCGGGCTTCGTATCCAACTGCCTTGTGGGTAGGCACCGTGTTCGTCGTAAAACGTGCCCTGTAGAACGAATATCTCTTCGCCGCCCCAGTGTTGATGCGGGTTGAATTGCGTGTTGGGCGCCCATTTTACCAGCGCAATTGTCTCGCCCTCATGCTCGTGTAGCGGCAAGACTTGCAGCCCCGCGACCAGGCCAGGGCGCCACGTGGCGGTCGTTGTATCTAGGGAGAAATGGGCGGTATCTTTCGGGTTGAATTGATGCAATTTAACAAAAATTGTCGCCCCCGCCTCGCCGATGACCGGTTGATGCCGGGTGCCAATGGGGTTGCGTATATAAGTGCCTGCAGGGTAGGCGCCATGTTCATCGCCAAAGACCCCCTCAAGAACAAAAATCTCTTCGCCACCACCATGCTCATGCGCAGAGAATTGGCTATTGGGGTGATAGCGTACCAGCGAAGTGGCGCGGGCAACCTCGTCGCCAATGCGGTCTAATTTCATCCGTTCAACCCCCGGCATGGGCGAGGCTTCCCAACGGTAGTGCTCGGGCGTCACCACAATGCGTTGCGAAAAATCGGCGTTTAAGTCCATCTGGCCACCCTATAATTGCTATTCAAAGCGCCTTGTTTCAGGCTCTATTTCAAGTCGAGTTAAGTCTATAAACCCAGCCCCGCTTGCGCGCAAGTGAGGTACAGGGGGGAGACAGGAGACAGAATTGTTGATTTACTTGCCCGCTGCATATCCATCTTGCGATGACGCGCGCGCCCCGATACACTCGCCTCGAATTTTAAGCGTAAGGAAAGGATAAACCGTGGATCATAAAATTGGGGTCATTCCCTTTTCTGTCGATGGCGATCGTATTGCCATTATGTTTGTTACCTCACAAAAACGGGGTCGTTGGATTTTACCGAAGGGTAATTTGAAAGCGGACGAAAAGCACAAACAAGGCTGCAAGCGCGAGGCCTTTGAAGAGGCTGGCGTGACTGGAAAAATTCTTAAAGATTTTCCAATTACCACGGCTATTTCCAAATCAACCGAAAAAGGTCTGGCGCAAACAGCGGTGACTTATTATCCGATGTTGGTAACAGACCAAGCGTCCGAATGGCCTGAAAAGCACAAACGCGAACGCCATTGGGCGTTGTTGAAAGATGCTTATCAGGTCACTGACCGCGAAGACTTTCGCCACTTAATTGGCTTGTTCGACGCTATTTCGCCAGCTGTGTTAGCCACTGCAAAGCGTAAAATAGAGCAGCTGCCAAGCTAGCCGAAGCCGGCACGGTAATTACCCAAGCCGCTGCAATCGAGATAACAAACCGACGCCGCACAAGGCGTCGCTTCATGGTGTAGCGTGTGGTTTGAAACGCGGCCTTGGCGGTGGCGTTCAAGCGGTGCGTTGGCTTGACCCGCTTTTTATTGGGATTTTCCATATATTCGCGCAAGAAACCGACCCCAAAAATCGCGCCAATGGCGATATGCGTGGAGCTGACCGGCAAGCCCAAAGTGGTGGCGATGAGCACCACAACGGCCGAAGACAGAGCCACGCAATAGGCGCGCGGCGCATTCAGGCGGGTGATTTTTTCGCCCACCGTATTGATTAATTTAGGGCCGAATAAAAACAGTCCCAAAGCCAACCCGCTGGCACCAATCATCATCACCCAGAAGGGCACCGCCACTTTGGCTTCGACACTCGTTGACGTGAGCGTCGAGACAATCGCAGCTAATGGCCCTACCGCATTGGCGACATCATTGGCCCCATGCGCGAAGCACAATAAAGCCACGCCGACGATGAGGGGCACGTTAAATAAAGTGTAAATATCACTTTTGCTTTGGCTTAATTGCTCGGCGCGGTTGCGAATGAACGGCACGGATGCAGCCCAGGCACCACCAAAAGCAAGTATGGAATAGACGATAATTTCTGTGTCAGATGGCTTCCAGATTTTTTTCAAACCCTTCATGGCCATATAAGCAGCAAAGGCGCTGGCCATCAGGCCAATCATAATCGGCACCCATCTTTTGGCTGCCGTCAGGCGGTCTTCTACCCGAATGATTTTCACCTCAATGATGAACAAAAGGCCAGCCGCTGCCAAACCGCCCAATACGGGCGAGATGACCCAACTGGCCGCGATTTTCGACATGGTTGGCCAATTGACCAAGCCAAAGCCGGCGCCCGCAATACCTGCACCCAAGACGCCGCCGACAATGGAGTGCGTGGTCGACACGGGCGCGTTGAGAAAGGTCGCAAGGTTAATCCAAAGGGCGGCGGCTAAAAGCGCGCCCAACATGAGGTTGCGAAAATCTTCGACATTCACACCGTTGCCTGGGTCGATAATGCCCTTGGAAACGGTTTTAACGACATCGCCGCCCGCCAGCAGCGCGCCTGCACTCTCGCAGACCGCCGCGATAAGCACCGCCGTGCCGATGGTTAAGACACGCCCGCCCACGGCCGGACCCATATTATTGGCCACATCATTGGCGCCAATGTTCAGCGCCATATAGCCGCCGATGGCGGAGGCCGCGATTAAGATGATGATATTTTCTGTTGTCACTTCAAGGTTAAGGTAGCCCCAATAGCCAGCTACTATTAAAAACAAGCCAGCCAATAGGAAGGGAGCTTTGCCAAAGGTTGCATTGGCAGTTTGCTGTTGAGCATATTCTAATTTTCGTAAATCGTTGACATACCGATTGCCGAGTTTCTTAGGTTCGCCACTCATGTCTCACTCCAATAACTATCTAAATCGAGATTAAGGATTATGTGTCTTAAGCGGGAAAAAATTATTGTGTTCGAGAACCTTTAATTGGTGTTTAGCGCGATGACAATATAAATTTGAGCGGAAATAAAATGAATGAAAAGGCCCTGATTATGCAGCTGGAAACCCTGGTTCAACAAATAGGAGACCATCTGATGTCTATGCCGCGGTCCCGCCCGCTTGTGGCCGGTGTATCGGGCGGGCAGGGGGTTGGAAAAACCACGTTTTGTAAGGCTTTAAGCCAATATTTGAGCGATGCAGGCGTCGCGACGCTGAGCGTATCGCTGGATAATTTTTACCTTTCGCGGCGCGAGCGCGAAACTTTGGGCGCGCACATCCACCCTTTGTGCCAAACGCGGGGCGTGCCAGGCACGCATAATGTGGGCCAATTAAATGAGGTGATGGTGGCCTTGCGGTCAAAACACCGAATCGCAGATGTGCGGCTGCCGGTGTTTTCCAAAAGCCTGGATGATGTTTTGCCGCCCGCGCAATGGCTGTCGGTGCAAACCCAGCCCGAGATTATTTTATTGGAAGGCTGGTGCGTTGGCGCGCAGGCCGATTTTATATCGCCGCACCCCCAAACCGAATGGGAGCGCACCCATGATGGCGACGGCGTGTGGAAACAATGGAGCCAAACCCAGGCGGCTGCTTATGCCGATATTTGGGCGGCGTGCGAGTGTTTGGTGTTGATGCGCCAAGATAATTTTGAGGCGATCATCGACAGCCGTTGGGCGCAAGAGCAAGACAATGCGGCGGCCAGTGGGGTCTGGCAGTTTGAAACCCGCGAAGATGTGGCGCAGTTTTGTGCTCATTATGAAAGCTGGACGCTGGGGATGTGGCAGGCCTTGCCGCCCAAATGCGATTTTGTCATTGGCCGCGACGAGACTTTTACCTATCGGCATTGGCTGGACGAACCTAGCCCACATCGCTTAAGCTAGCCTTATGAGTGATCCTGAGACCCCGTCAAAAAGCCCAATGGCTATCAGCTGGACCTGCCGCCATACGTGGCGTTCGGCGAGCTATAATACGATGTGGTGTCTGATCGGTTGTTCGATTGGCGATATGGGCACGATTTTGTTTTTCCAATGGAGCGGCATTGCTTGGCCCGTCCTGGCGATTATGGCTCTGGCGATAGTCAATGGATTGCTGACATCGATTGCCTTGGAGACGTTTATTATGGCGCGCCAGATGGCTTTGAAGCTGGCTTTCCAGACGGCCATCGGCATGTCGCTTATTTCGATGATTGCAATGGAAGTGGCGATGAATACCGTCGATGTTGCCGTCACGGGCGGCGCTAAGCTGACGCTTAGCGTGTTACCGCTCATGTGGGCAGCCGGATTTCTCGCTCCCTTGCCGTATAATTATTGGCGTCTTAAGGCTTTGGGCAAAGCCTGCCACTAAAGCCTATTTCTGGTCTTCTAGCTCGCGACGGAATTTCTTGCGTTCGTGTTCCAACAAATAGCGCTTGCGCAAACGCAAGCTCGTTGGGGTCACTTCTAGCAATTCGTCATATTCGACATAAGCCATCATATCTTCCAACGACATGCGCCGCGGCGTGACCAGCGTTACCGCTTCATCGGTGCCCGAGGCGCGCATATTGGTCAGCTTTTTGCCTTTTAAAACGTTGATTTCCAGATCATTGTCGCGGCTATGCTCGCCCACAATCATGCCCTGATAGACAGGCGTTTGTGGTTCGATGAACATGGCGCCACGGTCTTGCAAGTTAAACAAAGCAAAAGCCACGGCCGTTCCGGTCTCGCTGGCAATCAGCGCGCCATTGCGACGGCCCGGAATATCCCCGCTATAGGGCTGATACGAATGGAACACGCGGTTCAACACGCCCGTGCCACGCGTTTGCGTGAGGAAGTTGCTTTGGTAACCGATAAGCCCGCGCGATGGCGCATGAAACACCATGCGGGTTTTTCCTGCACCAGCGGCGCGCATGTCGACCATTTTGGCTTTTCTGCGGTTCATGCTGTCGACCACGGTAGAGGAATACTCTTCATCCACGTCGATGGTGACTTCTTCTACCGGCTCTAGTTTCTCGGTGCCTTCCATGCGGAAGAGAACTTTCGGACGCGAGACGTTCATCTCGAAGCCTTCGCGGCGCATGGTTTCAATTAGCACGCCCAATTGCAATTCGCCACGACCGCCGATTTCAAAGGCATCGCGATTTTCGCTTTCGGCGAAAGTAATGGCAACATTGGTTTCCACTTCGTCGAGCAAGCGCTGGCGAATAACCGTCGAGGTTACTTTTTTGCCTTCTTGGCCAGCAAAGGGGCTGTCGTTTACAGTCAGATTTACCGACATGGTTGGCGGGTCAATTGGGGTCGAGGCCAAAGCCTCGGTAATGCCTGGGTCGCCAATGGTGTCGGCCACGGAAGTTTTGGTCAGGCCCGCGATGCAAATCAGATCGCCAGCTTGCACTTCTTCTACGGGCACGCGCTTGGTGCCTTCAAAGCGCAGCAATTTAGTCAGTCGACCGGTTTCAATCTGATTGCCGTCGAGATCAATGGATTTCACGGCAGCGTTAATTCTGGCGGTGCCTTGTAACACGCGGCCCGTCAAACAGCGGCCAATATAAGGGTCGCTATCGAGCAGCGTAGCCAACATGGCGAAAGGTTTGTCTGGCTCCACCATGGGGGGCGACACATGTTTCAAAACCAAATCCAACAGTGGCGTCAAATTCTCACGTGGGTCGTCCAGCTCCGCCGCACACCAGCCGTCACGGCCCGAGGCGTACATAATTGGGAAATCGAGCTGCTCGGAAGTCGCATCCAAAGAAACGAAAAGGTCGAACACTTCGTCGACCACTTCATCGGCGCGGCCATCGGGGCGGTCGACTTTGTTAATGATAACAATCGGGCGCAAGCCTTGTGCCAAGGCTTTGCCGAGCACAAATTTGGTTTGTGGCATTGGGCCTTCGGCCGCATCGGTCAGCAGAATAACGCCATCCGCCATATCCAACACGCGCTCTACCTCGCCACCGAAATCGGCGTGGCCTGGGGTGTCGATAATATTGATGCGGATATCTTTCCAGGTGATGGACGTGGGCTTCGCCAAGATGGTGATGCCGCGTTCTTTTTCCAAGTCGCCCGAGTCCATGACCCGCTCGTCGACGGCCTGATTATCGCGGAACATGCCGCTTTGTTTCATAATCGTGTCGATGAGCGTGGTTTTGCCGTGGTCCACGTGAGCGATAATAGCGATGTTGCGCAAGCCTTCGGCGGGCACAAGATTGGAAGCAGTTTCAGTTGACATGCGGGAAGCCTCATAAAAGTAAGTATGAGAGGCTTCTATCCCCTCTTGCGCCCACAAGCTAGCGTTATTTACACCATCTTTATCGGGCTATTTTTTTACCGCGCCGCCAGCCTCTTGCCACTCAGAGAAGCCACCGATGTTAATGACCTTTTCAAAGCCCATTTCTTGCATGGTTTTGCCAGCCAAAGCGGCCATGCCCCCGGCGCCACAGACCAGATAAAAAGTCTTGGATTTGTCAAAAACCGGATTGAACATCGGGCTCTCTTCATCGGCGACAAATTCAAAAAGGCCGCGCGGAATATGGTGTCCGCCATCAATTGTGCCGCTTTCGGCAATCATATAGGCGTCGCGCACATCAATGAAAACGGCGTCTTCGTCTTGGTAATGGCTCACCGCAGAGGGCCCGTCGATACGCACCACGCTGGCATTGGCTTCGTTTATGTAATCCATCATTTTCTTCATCTGTACTCTCCCGCTTGGGCTCTAATAGGCCTTGGTTAACACTTCCATCACATCGTCGGATGTGGTGATTTTTCGGGGGTTATTGGCCACAGACATATCGCCAACCACATGCTCGGCAATGCCTTGCAGAGCCTCTTGCGCCACACCGACGGCGCTCAAACTTTTGGGTAAGCCTAAGGTGTCAATCATTTGCTCGACGGCTTCGATCATCGCATCGGCTTTTTCGGCTTGGGTTTTTCCTCCCAATCCTAAGGTTTGCGCGGCATCGGCCAAAGCGGCTTCGGCGCTGTCGACTTGGCGGTTCCAACGCATCACATGGGGCAAGGCTAGCGTGCTGGCCTCGCCATGCGGCACGCCAAACGCGGCGCCGACTTGGTGGCGAATGCCCGCGACCAATCCCAGGCTCGCATTAAACGCCATCGACATGGCCAAATAGGCGCCATGGTGCAGGTTCTGGCGGGCCCGCAGGCGTTGGCTTTGGCTGGCTTTTGGATCGATGGAAACGGGCAAATTGTGAAACAGCACTTGCAGCCCCTCGCGGGCATACATATTGGTCATCGTCTTGGCTTTGCTCGACATCAGCATCTCGAGGCAATCGGCAAATATCTTCATGCCCGTGCCAACCCAAAGTCGGTCGGGGGTGTCGATACAAAGGGCGGGGTCGTGAAATACGGATTTGGGAATTAATTTAGCGTCGGCAAACATTAACTTCTCCCCCTGCTCGGTGATGGCCATAGCAAAGGTATATTCGCTGCCCGATAAAGTGGTCGGGATGACGATTTGCACCATTTTGGGCTGCAGGAGGGCTGGAACGCTCGGCCCCGTCTCGGGGCTATAGCGAATACGTAAGTTTTGTAAATCGTCGCCTTCGGCTAAAATCATCGCCACGGATTTGGCCATGTCGACGGCCGAGGAGCCGCCCAGAACAATCAGGCCATCGGCCTTGGCGGCGCGCACTTGCTCGACCGCCGCCAGCACGCTGGACATTTGATTATGCGCGGTGGAGCCAGCAAATGTGCCACACCATGCGTCTCCCAAAGCGCTTTGTATTTTCGCTACATGGCCGTTTTTCTCTAGCGATGGCGTCGACAATAAAAAAGCTCGCTGGATATGGTTCATGGCGGCGACCGTGGCCAAATGGGTTTCGGCTGAGTTGGCGCCATGCACAATCGTCTCCGTGCGCGGCAGACCCATAACGCCGGTATCGTCTAAACTGGTATCCCTAATCTCACGCATATGCGCCTCTCACCTCAAACCTAAATCCATGGCTGGCCATCGCCCAATCGCCCTAACTTACCAATTACCTTAAAGCCAAGCCACGCCTTTTCGCCAGTCCTTTTCCCCGTCCTTCTCTCCGTCCTTCTCGCTGGCTCTTGTTTTATAGCGAGATATCCGCCTATGCTTTTGTCCTGACCTAAGGGAGCTGCAGATGAACGAATTAGAGCTGTTTACGCAAGAGGTGCGCGATTTTCTGGCCGAGCATTTGACGCCAGAGCTGCGTCGCGCTGGTGAATTATGCGCTGGCATTTATGCCGAAAAACCGGTTGGCGTCGCTTGGCAGAAAATTCTCGACCAGGAAAAAGGCTGGGCGGTTCCAGCTTGGCCAGAAGCTTGGGGCGGCACGGGATGGTCGTTGGAGCAGCATGAAATTTTCAAACGCGAGATGACCCTCGCCAATGCGCCCGTCTTGGCGCCCAATGCCATCGGCATGGTGGGGCCAGCTATTTTGGCCTACGGAACGGACGAGCAGAAAAACTATTATCTGCCGCGCATTCGCAGGGGCGAAGACTATTGGGCGCAAGGCTATTCTGAGCCGGGCTCGGGCTCTGACTTGGCATCCTTGCAATGCAAGGCCGAGCGCGATGGCGATGACTATGTCATCAATGGCACGAAAATTTGGACGACCCATGCGCAATGGTCGAATATGATTTTCTGTCTCGTGCGCACCGACACTTCGGGCAAGCCACAGCAGGGCATTACGTTTTTGCTGTTTGATATTCATCTGCCAGGCATTGAAATTCGTCCTTTGATTTCCATATCGGGCGACCATGAATTCAACCAAGTGTTTTTCGAAAATGTTCGCGTGCCAGTCTCTGCCGTTTTGGGCAAGGAAAACGAAGGCTGGACGGTAGCCAAATATTTACTGCAACACGAGCGCGGCAGTTCCTATGCCTCCAGCCTAAAAGTGCGCCTTGAAAGGGTGCGTGATTTTGCCACCCATGAGCAAGATGGAAGCGGCGCGCGTTTGGGCGAGGATGCACATTTTATGCGAAAAATGGCCGCTGCCGAAATTGAACTAATGGCCATGCAAGCCTTTGAAGATAAAATTTTCTCCGCCGTTAAATCCGGCGATCCGGTGGGCGCTTTATCGTCGGCAGTGAAAGTGCGCGGCACGGAATTACGCCAATGGGTGACTGAGTTAGCGGTGGAAGCGGTAGGGTTTTATGCTTTGCCCTATCAACCCGAAGCGCGCCGCCCCGAAGCCAATGTGGCCCCGCTGGGCTCTGATTTGGCAGCCACTGCCATGCCGCAATATTTGAACGATAGAGCGGCGACGATTTATGCTGGCTCGAACGAAATTCAGCGCAATATTATGTCGAAAGCCTTGCTCGGGCTCTCCTAAAAGGCGCGGTTAGCGCTTTTCAATTGCGCTGCAGCCCTTATACTCAAAGCCATATATTTAGGGAGTTGTTCATGTTGGATGCCAAAGATCTAGAAGCCTTCACGCAAGACGCGAAAAATTGGTTCAAAGAAAACACGCCACGAGATACAGATTTTATGTTGCCGCTAACCTTCATGGAAGTGGGCACGGATGAGCAGTTTCATTTTTTGCGCGACTGGCAAAATAAAGTTTATGAGGCTGGCTATTTGGGCGCCCATTGGCCGAAAGAATTCGGCGGCGGCGGCCTAGACAAAACTTTCCAAGATGCCGCCACGCGCGCCATGGCCGTGGAGCGCACCCCGATTATGCTCAATGCCATTGGCCTAAACTGGACGGGGCCTTTGTTGCTAGACCGCGGCTCGGAAGCCGAAAAGCACAAATATATTCGTGGCATTCTCTCGGCCGAAGAGATTTGGTGTCAGGGTTTTTCTGAGCCCGACCACGGCTCTGATTTGGGCAATGCGCAAACTCGTGCGGTACGAGATGGCGATGACTATGTCATTACCGGCTCGAAAATTTGGACAACGCAGGGCAATTATGCCGACCATATGATTTTGCTGGCGCGCACCAACCCAGAAGCCGAGAGCAAATATAAAGGCTTGAGCTTTTTTCTGGCGCCAATGAAAGGCGAGGGCATTCAAACCGTGCCCATTCGCAAATTAACCGGCGAATATGGCTTCACCCAAACCTTCTTTGACGACGCGCGAATTTCAGCCGATTGCCGAATGGGCGAAGAAGGAGAAGGCTGGCTGATTGCCATGCAAACGCTGGAATATGAACGCGGCGCGCGCTCGGGCCAAGCCGGCGGCCATGTGATGATGTTGTCCGACCCCAATGATATTATTGGGCTGGCAAAGGCTGCGCAATTAAACGGCAAGCCAGCGATTGAAGATGAAGCGATACGCGAAGAATTGGTGCATTTGATGACCGAAGCGCGCGCGCTCGGCTTGGCGTCTCGGCGCGATAAATTGCAACCGCTGACCCAAGATCGGCCGATGTCTTTGGCTTTGGGTGGTAAATTATCCAGCACCGATTTTTACCAACGCCTCAATGCTTTCGCCATTACCTTGCAAGGCACACGGGCGGCTTATTATGTGGGCGACGAAAGTGCGCATGACAATGGCATTTGGCAGCGCGGCTATTTGAACAGTTTCTCGGCCACAATTGGCGGCGGCACATCGCAAATTCAACGCAATATTATTGGCGAGCACGTGCTTGGCCTCCCGAAAAGCTAAGCCACCTCGGCACCAGAAAGCATAAACAAAAGGAAGACCTTTTATGTCGGCATATGTAGGCCCGGGTATCACCCCGACGATTGGTTTGTCAGAAGAACAAGCCCAACTGATTGACATTGCGGCCGCGTTTTGCCGCGATAAATCGCCGATGGATAAAGTCCGCAGCCTGCTCGAGGATGAGACTGGATTTGATCCCGCGGTATGGAGCGAAATGGTGGAGCTGGGCTGGACAGGCATTGCCATTCCAGAAGACTTTGGCGGCATTGGCCTGGGGCTCGGGGAGGTTGTGCCTTTGGTCGAATATATGGGCCGCGCCATGATGAGCTCGCCCTTTATCGACACCACATTGGCAGCCCAAGCCGTGTTGCGCGGCGGCACGGACGAGCAAAAACAAACCCTCTTGCCACAATTGGCCGGCGGCTCGCCTGCCAGTCTGGCACTGTGCGAGGCGCATGCCGATTGGAATTTGGAAAACCTAAGCTGCACCGCCCAGGCGGATGGCGATCGTTTGGTGTTATCGGGCACAAAACATTTGGTGACCCATGCGGTTGCGGCCGAGCTGATTATTGTGAGCCTTGCTTTTGAGGGCGCGCCCGCTTTGGTGGCGGTGCCGAAATCGGCAATTGAGGCGTCGCGTCTTACGCGTGAGAAAATCATTGATGACACACAACGCGCCTATGCGCTGAATTTAGACGGGCTGCAAGTGCCCAAATCGGCGCTGATGGATGTGGCATTGGCCAGGGAAACTTTGGCGCATATTGAGCTGACGGCCTCTTTATTGTTGGCGGCCGACATGTGCGGCGGTGCTTTTTCATGCATTGATTACACGCTGGATTATCTCAAAACCCGCAAACAATTTGGCAAGCTCATTGGCTCCTATCAGTCTCTGAAACATACAGCGGTAGACGCGCATCAGGCTTATGAGCGGGCTCGCTCGCATTTATATTCAGCCGCTTTTCTGGTCGACCAGCAAGGCGAGGGCGAGATGGCCGTGCGTATGGCCAAAGCCGAAGCGGGCGAGGCTTATAGTTTCGCCGCCGACCGCGCCATTCAGTTTCACGGCGGCTTTGGCTTTACCTATGATTGCGATGCGCAGCTTTATCGCCGCCGCGCCATTATGGGCTGCGCCTTGCATGGCGATGCGCGCTATCACCGTCGCAAGCTTGCGGACTTAATGTTCTAGGCGCCTTAAAACGAAAACTTGTGAACCCATTTGGCATGCAAGCTCGGCTCACCGAGCTGGCCGGCACCGCCGCCACTCTTGCGTTTCGCGCTGCGGGTGGTTTCAAATTCTGTCCATGCCAGGCCTGAGCCGCAATGGAAACGCCGCCGAAAGCTGTCGAAGCAAGGCTGCTCAGATACTTTGCCGCCCGCCACTAAAATATTATCGACCCGAAAGCTGACCAGGCTGTGGGGCCCAAGGCGCACGGCGGCGCCAAACCCGAGACTGGCGAGCGGACGGGCTTGATATAATTTCGCCGAATAGCCCGCATCTACCGATATCGGCACCAACCAAGTGAGCCCCCTGGAGCGGGGTAAAGCCAGAAGGCCACTGGCGGAAAATTGGGGTCGTGTTGGCTGATAAAATTCGGTCGCATTATACACGGTGCCATTTAGCCCATGAAACCGTCCACTCCAAACCTTCGAGCCTTGATGCTGGCTGCGCGCGCTTAGTTGAAGCAATTGCCAATCTTGGGCAAAGCTAGAGCCTGGCAAAAGACACAGCAGAGCGAGCGACCAAACAGCGGCGCGCAGGCGGGTTTTGAGGGAGGAGGCCCAAGAGGTCATTCCTCTTCCAAGGCTCCTTGTGGGCTTAGCGCATTGGCTAGGTCGAGTTTGCCATGGCCATAAACTTCATCAATGCCGGCGGCGCCGATATCGGTCGCGGTGCCCAACAGCAAATCTTTTAATTGCGTGCCGTTGAGAAAGGGAAATTTATGGCGAACCAAAGCGGCGGCTCCGGTTACGCGCGGGGCTGCAAAAGACGTGCCCGCTCCGTCACCTGGGGCCAAAACATCATCATGGGCAACAATAAAGTCGTTTTTCATATCGCCCGCCGTATGGCTGTAGGGCGCGATATCTGTGCCTGCATCGTTGAGGGAGCCTACCCAAATCATGGCGTCTTTATCGGCCAAGCCATTGGCTCTTTGCTGATAGACAACGGCGGCATCAAAACTGCACTCTTGAATGCGTCGGTCGGGGCATAGCTCGCCCGAATTGCCCGCCGAGAAAACAAACAACATGCGACCGCTATAGGTCGCCGGACCCGTGGTGCGATAATTGCTTGCCACAGAAGCGGCTACATCCGCGTCAAAGCCCGTATATTCTGCTTGCGTGACATGGTTGAAACGAGCCAGTCCTAACGAGTTATTAACGATATGAAAATCATTGGCATCGAAATCTGCCCAAGCGGTAAAGGCGCTCGACATAATGAGGTCGAAATGGCGCATCTCGAGCGTGGCTTCGGGCGCCACGGAATTGACCACGACAGAGACCAATTCACCATGGCTGTCGAT
This sequence comes from Rhodobiaceae bacterium, assembly GCA_018673175.1. Lineage (GTDB taxonomy): Bacteria > Pseudomonadota > Alphaproteobacteria > RS24 > RS24 > UBA8337. Next base: position 19,921 of record JABHDF010000064.1, read on the forward strand.
CCGGTCGTTTCCGGTGAACTCATCTAAGACCGCGACTTTTACGCCTTTTCCGGTCCATCCGGCATCCCATTGGGTGGTGGCCCCTGTGTCGGTGCTGGCAATCGGCAAATCGCCGGTGTTGAGGGCCGTGTGGGCGCTAAATAGCGAGCCGAAAGAGCCTCCAGACGGGGCATCATAGGGATGCTCGCGCAAGCTGGCGCCCAGAAACAAAGCGCTGGTGGTTGCGGCCCGCGTCGAGGGCGCCCCCATCTCGTATGTGGAGCCATATTCGCTCGTGGAATCTTCGCTGCTTTGGCTGTTTCCGCCAACATTGATGGGGTCAATTTTGACATCTTGCGAAAATTTTCCGCAAGCTGCCAGACCCGGCAGCAGGGCGAGGCATAAAAATATGCGCGCGGCCTTGATTGCCCCTGTCGGCAGGCTTGATGTCGAAACGCTCGACCGCATTTTACTCACTCACTCTATACGCAACACTAAAATCCGATTTTTTCAGACTTTTGGTCTCTAAGCAAGTGTTCTAGCTGCGCCAGATTATTTGCCAGCTTGCAAAGCCCTGAGGCATAGCTAAGCTAACCGTCAATTTCATATTTACCTTCAGAGGCAGAGGAATTTCCGCATGAGCCAAACCATCGATTTCATTTTTGATTTTGCCAGCCCCAACGCCTATCTGGTGCATAAAATTGTGCCCGCTATGGAGGCGCGGACGGGCGCAAAATTTAACTATATCCCCTGTCTTTTGGGCGGAATTTTTAAAGCGACCAACAATCAGGCGCCGATGATCGCCTTTGGCGACATTCCCAATAAAATGGCTTATGAAAACCTAGAAATGCAGCGTTTTATCGAGCTTCACGAGCTCCGTAAATTTAAAATGAACCCGCATTTCCCAGTCAATACGCTGATGCTGGCCCGCGGCGCCATTGTCGCGCACCGCGATGGATTTTTGCTTGCCTATATTGATGCGATGGTCGCAGCGCTGTGGGAAGATGGCCTAAAACTCGACGACCCAGAAGTGCTGCACAAAGCCTATGGCGATGCCGGCTTTGATGCCGATGCGCTGATGGCGCAAATGAGCGAACCCGAGGTCAAAGCCCAATTGGCCAGCAATACCGAACAAGCGGTGGGGCGCGGCGCCTTCGGCATTCCGACGTTTTTTGTTGGCGAAGAGATTTTCTTCGGCAAAGAACGCCTCGATCAAGTCGAGGCGGCGTTGAGCTCAAAAGCCTAATTAAGCGGTGAGCCTTCCAGTGTGATGCGGTGCATTTCGCGGCGCACACCATGGTAATCGTTCAAGGCATAATGCCAGGTGCAGCGATTGTCCCAAATGGCAATCGAGCCTTCGGCCCATTTAAAGCGGGTCGTGTGCTCCATCAGCGTCGCATGTTGGTATAGATAATCCAACAAGGGCTTGCTTTCGTCCGCGCTCCATCCTTCAAAATGCAGCGTAAACGCAGGGTTTACATAAAGCGCTTTGCGGCCACTTTCGGGGTGCGTGATGATGACCGGATGCACAGCATCTTGGGTCGCTTTATCGGCGTTTTCAAACACGCCATCCATCTCGTCGCGATAGGCCGATTGGTCGCCGAAAATATGTCGGCTCGAATGCACAGCCTTCATGCCTTCCAAAGTGGTTTTAAGGCCCGGAGACAGACTTTCGTAGGCCTTATACATGCAGGCAAACAGCGTGTCGCCCCCAACTTCCGGGGTCTCGCGCGCTAGCAAAATAGAGCCCATGGCAGGAATGTGGTCGTAGCTATGGTCGGTGTGCCAGCCGCCGCCGATATTGGTAATCTGGTCTTTTTCTTTAGTGACGGAAGCGATTTTTTCATAGCCATCTAGCTTGGGGAAAAAGCGATTTACGTTGATGTCGCCCCAGCGTTCGGCAAATTCGATATGCTGGTCGGGTGTGATGGTTTGGTCTCGCAAAAACACCAATCCATTGTCGACAAAAGCTTTTTGAATGAGCTGGAACTGCGGGTCGGTCAGCGTTTCATCGATGTTCACATTGGTCACTTCGACGCCCACGCCGCCAGACACCGGCTTGATTGCAATATCATCCATAGTTTTTCTCTCCCTATTTAACCGAAACTCTACACAAGAAGCCTTGTTAAAGACAAGATGGTTTTTCCCCCATCCGCGATTGCGCCTCCCCAAGGGGTGAGGGGGCAATGGGGGGCAATGGGGGGGGGCTTTTTCGGCCGCAGCGAGGCGATGTAATTCCGCCATTTGTGGTAATTTTGTGAGGAAAACTGTGGTAAAACAAAGCAGGAGCGAGTGATTCGAAATGTCATGGGCTTTGAGGGCGCGTGCCAGATGTTTTGGGGCGCTGAGTAACGGGTGTTAATTTTGCGTAAGGTTGTTGAAGCCAATGAGTAAAGCGGAAGCCTTTCTCGCCAGTGCCGTGCAAATCGCCGGACCGCTTACGCGTTTGCAAGAACGCATTGTGGCGGTGAAGCTTCACCCAGATGCCGTCTCGGTTATGCAGCTCAACCCCACGTTAGAAGATTGGAAATTGGATCGTCTGGTCAGCTGGTCGCTGGACAATGCCATCGGGCGCCAACCGGTGCAGGAAAACTACCCTTATCTCGTAGATCAAATTGCCGCCGCCGCCAATGAAGCTGACGTCGACGGGGTGGATGCCGGCATCTCCATTCCCGCGGCTTTGTTCGATACAAGAACCCTCAATTTGCCCTTTATGTCCGAGGCCGATCTGGCGGAAGAAGCGCAAGAGCCAGAGTTTTGGGAAGAGTTTGACCCCGAGTTGAACAATCTTGTTGGCCGTGTGGTCAAATTTCAAATTCTATATAGCAATGAAAATGAAGATCGCACCGTGGTGCTTTTGTCTTCCATTGGCGTGGCCGACCTAGAGCGCTATCGCGCCTTGATGTTGGACGCTAATTTGCTGCCCGTGTTTATCGAGAATGAAATATTCTCCCTCGTAAACGGCATTTACGCGCGCATGAGCTCGGATGATATCTACAAACCTTTTTCGATTGTGCATTTGTGCCCGGGCAATAATCTGCTGGTCTCCAACATGCGTGGCAGTCTGGTGACGCAAAAAATTAACATCTCCGATTTCGATGAGGCCCTGCTCATGGAGCTAGAGGCCGTCGATGGGCCGAGCGGAGACTTTTGGGATGAAGTGGCCATTCGCGTCAGCGAGCAGGTGAAACAAGCGATTGCCTTTGTGGTCGAGACCTATGAGTTTCCCAATCCAGACAAAGTGTTTTTCGTCTCTGAATATAAATCCATCGATAATTTTGTCACGCTCGTGGAAGACCGCTTGGGCGCGGCGCGCGTTATTGTTTATGACGCGATGGAAGATGTGGATGTGCCCAATGAGCACGCCAAATATGTCGACTATTTTGAAAACCCCTCGGTGTTTACCACCGCCGTGGGGCTGGCGACACAAGGGATGAACGTAGAAGGGCGCGGGCACGACCATTTGCACCGCCGCCTGATCTCGATGAACTTTCTAGAAGACGCGCCCCGCATTCGCCGCAACCGGCAATTGGGAGCGTTGAACCGCATTCTGACTTTGGCGATTCTCGCTGTCATGGTTTTCTCGGGCAGTGTTCTGGGCATCAATACGATTCCGGCCTATCTGCAAACCCGAGAGGCTTCCAAACAATTCAACCAAGCGCAAAGCATTGCGCAAACCCAAAACCTGCGCCGCTTGGTCAGTGAAAAAAAGCTTCTGGAGGCCAATTCGTTGGTCGCCAGTATGCAAAAAAATACCGTGCGCCGTGGCCATGCCAAATTTCTAATGGCGCTGCCGTCTCTGCTGCCCATCGGCACCGAGCTGCAAGGGCTGACGATTTCCCAAACCGATGGCGTGGCTTTATCTGGCTTGGCGACCAGCAATGAGCAGGTCAATGAGATCAAACGAAATTTGCGCACCCAAGGGTTTGTAAACCGCGATCCGGCGGTAGATTTGAAACGCGAAGATGATTATTGGGCGTTTCAAATGACCTTAAAACTGGCGAGGTCTGAGTGATGTCGCAGTCTCGCCTGCCACCCGAAATGCCGTCTGTTATGGCGTCTACCGCTTCGCTTTCGCCAGAGGCGCGCGCGCTATTGAGCGAAATAACTTCGGCCAGCGCGCCGTCGTTTGCCTCGCTTGGAGACGCGCCTTCGCCCGCCATTATTCTAGCGCCCCATCCCGATGCGCGCGCCGATGCTTTCGCTGATTTGCTGAACCATGTCGGCGATGGCGAGCTTGCGGTTTCCGGCTCGACTTTCGATGAAGCGTCCGCTTTGGCGGCCGTGGATAAATACAATGCAGAAAAAAATGCGGCGCCAACCGCTTCCGACGCCGCGTTTGACGTGTCTGGTGCCTCAGACACCTCAGGCGCCTCAGACGCAAGCGAGGCTCGAGACGACATTGGATTGGAAGAGAGCGAAGATTTGCTCGATGAAGATGTTTTGGCGGCCATGGATGACGACCCGTTTTTTGATTTGGAGGATGAGCCTGCCACGGGCTTGCGCGGGGTCTTTGCCCGCCTGACGCGCCTGACACGCAAAGGCGGCGCAAATGCCAAGCGCTTGGTTGGGGTAAAAGACGCAAACGCCGCTTATCGCTCTCAATCCGGGCGCTCGCTCTTGCCGTTCACCATTATGCGGACTTTGGTTCTCGTGCTGGTCGCTGCCGTTCCGCCCTTGGTAAATTTGACCGTTATTCAACCGCAAATATCCGACAATAATCGCAAGCTGACTCAAATTCGGACCTTTGAGGCGAAGAGCCAAGAGGACCAAAAAATTGCCGATGCGGTAGCCGGAAATCTCGTGCGCGTGCAGAAAATGGCGGAACTTAAAGTTAGTCAATTGATGCCAGAGACGGCTTTTCAAGATTTGTTCACTGGTTATTTGGCGGCTTTGCAAAAATATGATGTCGAAATATTGAGCTATAACGTGGCTTCCGATAAGCAACGCAAAGTTGTGGTGGGCACGCAAGTGCAAGAGGCCAGCCTTGTAGCGATGGAGTTGGTCGGGCGCTACGATGTCTACACGGAAATCAGGCGGGTTTTCGTGGAGCAAAGCCAAAACATTCAAGTGTTAAACGAGGCCTTTGAAGTGGTTCCCGGCAGTTTGGATTTAAAAATCAAAGCGCGATTCCTCGTGCCAACTTTACGCGACTATGATGCCGAATTAGACACCGTCGTGGACGCAAAGAAAGAAAACGGATGATGCGATACCTCTTTAAAATACCGCTTCTTTTGAGCCTTCTCGTGGCGCCCGTTTTGGCGCAAGAGACGACGGCAAAAGTAAATGCCAAAGCCGCTGATCCCCAAGATCCCTTTGTGCGGGGGCTGCAGCGCTTGGATGAGAAATTGCGCATGCAACGAGAAGCCCAAAGCTTGGCGCGCAGCGCGCTGGAGTTAGAGCAAAGAAAAACGCGCGAAGCCAATGGCGAGATAATGCCCGGTGGGGGGCTAGGGATGCCAGCGCCGCTGTCCGACCCCGATTTCTTTACGGCCTATGCGGCCAGTCAATATCGCCTCGATGGTTTGGTTCTATCGCGCCCCGACCAAGAGCCAGTGATTCATATTTACGAACAAAAAATAAAGCCGAGAAACAGTGTTCTTTATTGGTCAGGCGACGATAGGCGCTGGATTTATGAGCGCGTCGGGGCGGAAAAACTATCGGCCATTGCCAAGAAATTATGGATGAAACCGGCTGATATCCTGGCCATGAACGGCGTCTTGCGCGAAGGCCAATTGAGCCAACCAGGGCGGCTTTATGTGTCGCCGCGCGACAATGGCCCGCTGACGCATATTGTGCGTCGCGGCGATACATTGGCCAAATTAGCCGCCGCCTATGACACAGATGCGGCGCGTTTGCGGGTGCGCAATAATTTGGATGCCAAGGCTACGCTGATTATCGGCAAGCGGTTTTTGGTTCGCGAAAAAGCCATTGATGAGCGCTTGTCGCGCATGGCCGTGCCGCAACCGCCACGCCTTGATGTTAGCTCGCTTGAAAAAGCGCGTTTGCCCTATGCGCGGCTTGGTCAATATTCCACCAAGGCGAGTGCTTTGCGCGGCGCGCGCGAGTTCTATTTGAAATATTATGAGTTCATGGACAGCGATATTTTGCTGCGCATGGAGCGCGACCCCGACCAAAAAGAGCAGGTGTTTTACAATATGGACATCGGGCCTCTGCGCTCGCAGCGCCATGGCGAGGCGTTTTGCAGTTTGTTCCGCAAAGATGAGTTGCCATGCCTCGTGGTGGCGCGCGTGCCAGGCCCCGAGCGGGTGCAAAATTTCGATAGCCAAGCGATTATTTCGCTCAGCCCTTATGTGTTTTTCGACGGCGACGAACAAATGGATACGGGCAGCACCGATGTGGAGCGCGTGACCAAGCTCGAATATTTGCTAACCGAGGGGCAAGAATTAGGCAATGCCGAGGGCACGATTGCGAAAATCACCGCCAAGCGGATTATGCTGACCGATGCCAATGGCTATTTGCTGACTTTGCCTTTGAATAAAATTCCTGAGTTAGACCCGATTGAAAAACGCAAAGCCGAAGAGGCCGCCCGCCAAGCGCAAAGAGACCAGGCGGCAGCGGTGGCAGCGGCCGCGGTGGGGGGTATAGAGGGCCCCGATGCGCCGTCTTTGGAGAACTCGGGCTTGGCGAGAGAATTGAAGGAAAACGAAGCGGCAAGGCGCAGCGGCAGCAATAGTTTCATTAAAGATTTGGCAGCCAAGCCGAAAAAGATTGAGAAGTAAAACCCTCGTGCAAGGTGTAGGTGAGTTGAGATGATTGAGTACACAAAAGATGTTGCGGACAGGGTGTTGCGAATTTTGCAAGCCAGTGGGCAAGTCGATGCGGAAAAAATGAAAGAGGTCATGGTCGCCGCCGAGTCGCGTTCGGGGCGTGCCTTGGCGATGATGATGAAAGAGCTGGTCGATGAAGAATTGGTGATGAGCGTTTTGTCGCGCGCCTATGCTTTGCGCCGCCGCAATATTGCGCCCGCCGATATCGCCCCCGATGCTTTAACCGCCATCCCAACGAAAATGATTACCGAGGAACATATTATTCCTTTCGCGCGCGAAGGCCGTTTCTTGCGGGTCGGCACAGTGGACCCGACCAAGGCGACTTTGGCCAATCAGATCAAAGCGATTAGCAATCAAAATGTTGAGTTCTTCCTTATCAAGCCAAGCGAATTTGAAGCCTGTATGGAAGCGCCAGAAGTGCATGATCTGGTTTTTGGCAAGGAAGAAGAGGCCAAACAAGCCGCGCCCGATCCGACACCGAAAAAGCCCGTGCGCCGACGCTCGGCCTATGACATTGATGACCCAAAGCTGGTTATCAAATTTGTCGACGATATTTTGCAACAATCGATTGTGACCGACACGTCGGATATTCATGTGGAGCCCTATCGCGAAGCCGCGCGTATCCGTTTCCGGGTCAATGGGGTGTTGGTGGCGCAAGACCAATTTGCAGAATATTTATTCCATAATTATCTTGCGGTCGTGACGCGTTTTAAAATTCTGGCTGATTGCGATATCTCGGAGAAACGTTTGCCGCAAGATGGCGCGATCACATTTAGAACTGGCGATGGTGAGGATGTAGACACCCGCTTTAATGTTCTGCCTGGCAAAAACGGCGAACGCATATGTATTCGTTTGCTCAAAGGGGACCCGTCGCTGTCGATTGATAAAATCGGTTTTAAAGAAAGCGATTTGGAAAAACTCAAAGAGGCCATCACAGCCCCCCAAGGCATGGTTCTGGTAACAGGGCCCACAGGGTCGGGTAAAACCACGACGCTTTATGGCGCGTTACAATATATCAACGACCCCGGCACGAATATTATGACGGCGGAAGACCCGGTTGAATATTACCTTGAAGGGCTGGGGCAGACGCAAGCCAACGAAAAAATTGGTCTCTCGTTCTCCTCTATTTTGCGCGCTTTCTTGCGCCAAGACCCAGAAGTCATTCTGGTTGGCGAGATTCGTGATACGGAGACTGTCGAAATTGCCGTGAAGGCGGCCCTGACGGGTCACCTTTTGCTCTCCACCTTGCATACCAATGACGCGATTGCCACCATCTCGCGCTTGCTCAATATGGGCGTGCCCAGCTTTATGATTTCGGCCGCGCTATCGTTGATTGTAGCGCAGCGTTTGGCGCGTAAAAACTGCCAAGAGTGCCTGATACCCGACGAGAGCGCCACGCCTGCGGCCTTGAAATATATTGGCTTTAGCGATGCAGAAATTGAAACCATGAGGCCGCAAAGAGGCGGCGGCTGTGCGGTCTGCGAAGGCACTGGCTACAAGGGGCGGCAAGGTATTTACGAAGTGCTTCGGGTGACCCCTGAGGTGGAGCAGGCTATTTTGGCGGCAGCTCAAGCGCCTGAAATTTTGGAAGCTGCGCGGAAGGATAACTTTTTGACGATGCAAGAAGTTGGCCGAGATTTCCTCGCCGATGGGGTTTTGTGTCTTGAGGAATTCTCACGCGTGTTGGTGGTGAGCTAGATGACGCATTACGCATATGCTGGCGTCCAGGGTGGCAAGAAGGTCAAAGGTAAAATCGAGGCCACGTCTTTGGCGCGCGCGCGCTCGGCACTTCGCCAAAAGCGCGTGCGGATTAAAAATATCAAAGAGCTGAAAGAAAAGAAAAAAGGAGCCATGGATATCGAGATTACCTGGGGCCCATTTGGAAGTATTCCGGCCAAAGAAATCTTAATGTTCACCAAAAAACTATCCACTATGATCCGCGCTGGCCTGCCCATTTTGGACAGTCTGATTATGGCGGCAGGGCAGACCAAAAACCCCAATATGAAACGCGCCGTTACTCAAATGGTGGAAGCGCTAAACGATGGTGTGCCGCTTTCCGAAGCCTTTAAAAGGCAGAGCCGCCATTTTGATAATGTTTACCTCAACATGATTGAAGCGGGCGAAGTGTCGGGTATGCTCGACAAATTCATCGATAAGCTGGTGGAAATTCTCGAAAAACAGCAGAAGATTAAATCCGGCATTAAGTCAGCGATGTTCTACCCGATAACCCTGATTACGGTGTCGCTTGGTATTTCTATTTTCATGCTGACCAATGTGGTGCCGACTTTCCAAGAAATGTATGAGGGCATGGGTATTCAACTGCCAGGCCCCACGCAGGCCATTGTGGATGCCAGCGAATGGATTGCGGATATTGGCAATGTGGCGGGTGTTTTTGGAACGGTTTTTGGCATTATTACGTTTCAAAATATGATGACGAAATACGTCAAACCCTACCGCACAGCCTGGCATGCCTTGCAGCTAAAAATGCCAATTTTTGGCGGTATTATTATGATGGCCGTGGTGGCGCGCTCGTCTTTGTTGATGGCCAATTTATTTGCCGCTGGCGTGAGTGTTCTCGAAACCCTCAATGTGGCCTCGACGGTTACCACCAACACTATTTTCTTGAACGCCTTCGGGCGGGTAAAACGCGACGTGATGACGGGGGCCGAGCTCTCCAGTCTCTTTGCCAATGAAAAAGTCTTCCCATCCGAGTTATCGCAGTTGATTGCCGTGGGCGAACGCACCGGTAATATGGAAGAAATGTTGAACTCGATTGCCAATTATTATGAGGAAGAATTCGACGCTTTGGTCGAGGGTCTGTCGACGGTTATTGAGCCGGTGATGATTGTGTTTGTCGGTGGCCTCGTCGGGATGATGGTTGTGGCGCTCTATTTGCCAATCTTCTCGGCTGGGGATCTGGCGGGTGGTTAAACCGTTTACGCCGGATCCATAGGCACGCCTTCGCCGCACCAATCGTCTTCAAATGTGCGCGGCCAGCTGGTGCCCGTGTCGACGTCATCGGGGACAATCGCGGGTTGAGGGGCTTTTCTGCGACACAGACCCTCAGGCGTGCGGGTCGGGACAGATAGCATATGCGCATCCCAAAACCGGCAATGGCGGCAATGGACAATCGGCGTCGGTGCCACAGGGGCGGAAAAAACTTCATCTTGCATGGCGTCAAATTGCTGGATGGATTAGAAAAAAGCAAGATTGATTATTTATTTTGTAATGAAGATCTATATTTTTATTCGAGTTGTAGTTTTGGAGTTTACAGTGACACAAGAAATTAAGGCTATGCAGACAGCAGATGTGGGCCAACTCGCCAAGGTAGTAGAGGCGGTTTTGGTTTCGGTGCGCGACAAACGCACCCAAGTGCGCCTCGCTTTGGCGGCCATGTTGTCGGGCGGCCATTTGCTCATCGAGGATGCTCCGGGCATGGGCAAAACCAGCCTGGCGCGCGCGCTGGGCCATCATTTGCAATTAAACTGGAGCCGGTTGCAGTGCACCAATGACACCACGCCGTCCGATATTGTGGGCGTGAATATTTTTGATCCTAAATCTGGCGGCTTCGATTTTCGCCAAGGCCCTGTATTCACCCAAGTCCTCTTGGCCGATGAGTTGAACCGGGCGCCATCAAAAAGCCAATCGGCGCTCTTGGAAGCCATGGCCGAGCGTCAGGTTACGGTCGATGGGAATAGCTTTGCTTTGCCGGCGCCCTTTATTGTCATTGCAACGCAAAATCCCACGGAACAAATTGGCGTGTCGCCGCTACCCGAATCTCAGCTCGACCGGTTCGCTGTGTCGTTCAGCCTCGGCCTGCCGTCCAGCGATGTGGAGGCTGATATTTTGCGGGATGCGCGCTCGGGCCAAGATAATTTTGAGCAGGGCACGCCTGTGTTAACCACAGGCGCCTTTCATGCTTTGCAACAGCAGTGCCATGAGGTTGATTTTTCCGACCCCATCATCCGCTATTTGCAAGACTTGGCGGGGCAATTGCGCGCCGCTAGTTTGCCCAATTTATCGGTGCGAGCTTTGATGCAAATCAAAGGCCTGGCGCAGGCTCATGCGATGATTGAGGGGCGTGACTTTTGCGTTCCCGAAGACATTCAATCTGTGTTCGTGCCAGCGCTCCAGCATCGCCTCGGCCCCGTTACGGGCGCCTCTTCGGCTTTGTTGAACGATAGCTTGCTGCAAGTGAGCGCGCCTTAGGCGGGGGTCTTTGTGAGCGAACCCGTCTCCATATCTTCGAAAAACACGCGCTCGAGTGTAAAGCCGACGGGTCGTTTGTCTTTGTCGGAACGCATCACGCGAGCGCTGTCGGCGCGGCGCAAGCGTTGGCTCAAAGGCGCATGGCAAATTCGCCAATCGAATATTTTCATCCTGCCCAATCGCTTCGGCCTTTATGCCGGCTTTCTGGTGCTCGCCAGTTTCGCTATGGGCTATAAAGTGCAGAATAATTTCATTCTACTGGCCGTGATTTTTCTCTTCCTTGTCTTCATGTTGTCGCTGATTGCCAGTGTGCGTAATTTGCAAGGACTGGAAATGGAAGCCGATGTGGCGCCTTATTATTTTGCTGGCGAGCGACAATATATTCGCCTTGTGTTTCGCAAAAAACAGCCCGCTTTCAACCTCACGTTACACGCCGGCGGCGACACGATGGCATTGGATATGTCGAGCGGTGCCACGAGCCTCTTGGTTCCCGTCGGAGATTTCGAGCGCGGGGTACATCCTATTTCGTCGATTAAAATTCAAACCCTCTTCCCTTTTGGTATCGCGCGGGCTTGGAGTTGGGTTCATCCGCCCGGGGATTTAGTGGTGGCGCCAAACCCACAAGAGCTGGCGCCTGCCCGCTATCCGCGCAGCAATCCAGCCATGGCGTCGGCTTCCGACAAAAAACGCCAGCAGAATAATTTTGCCGATGAGCTAGGGGATTTGCGCGACTACCAAGATAGCGATCCGCCAGCGCGCATCGACTGGAAGCGCTATGCGGCAACCCGTGAAACGATGGTGCGCGAACATGGGCTCGACACCCAAGGCGAAGTCCTCTTGCGCCAACCCGCTACGACG
>JABHDF010000066.1 GCA_018673175.1 Rhodobiaceae bacterium
AAAATCGAACATGCCGCGGCTCGAGTAATGCCGCGCGGGCGTCGCGATAATGTCGATGTCGCCAAGGCGCAAGCTTTGTCCCCAGTCCAACTCATGCGCCTGCGCGGCTGGCACGCCCCATGTTAACAATTGCGGTCTATTGCCAAGCGGCACAAAAATATGCGCCCCTTGGGCCGCCAAATGCTGCAAACTGGCTTTATCCATATGGTCGTAATGATTATGCGAGATGACCACGGCATCGATATTTCGCGCATCTGCCAAAGCCAGCGGCGACGGATGAAAGCGCTTGGGCCCCGCGAAGGAAAACGGCGAGGCACGCTCTGAAAACACCGGGTCGGTCAGCACGCGTAGACCATCTACCTCGAGCAAAACCGTGGAATGGCCAAGCCACGCATAGCGCAAGCCGGGGGCCGGGCGTTGGCTCAATCGTTCGGCGGCAATGGGAACGACGGGCAGGGCGTCGAGCGGCTCCGTATTGGGGTGCTCGGCAAAAGCATCGGCGAGGCTCTTCCAGCTGAATGAATAGCTGGCCGCGGGCTCAATGTTTTGCACTTTGCCATGCTGCACATTTTGCGAGTTTTGCAGTTTCGCATCGGTCTCGGCCGAAGTGGCGGCGCTCAAGCGATAGCCAACAAGGGCCACAAGCCCGCCGCCGAGAATGGCGACAAGGACCAGTGCGAGAAGGGCTGTTTTCAAAAATCTCATGCTGGATTGTAACTTTGTTTTTATCTGCAAGGCAAGATTTGCGCGAAACCGCTGGAACTTCTGGCTAACCAGCGATAGAACTGGGGGCAGAGATAAATCAATTTATAGAGATGAGGCATTCCATGCAATTTGACGATGTAATCCAAGGCCGCCGAAGCATTCGGGGTTATAAGCCAGAGCCGGTTCCAAAAACGCTCATCGAAGAAATCTTGGCGCTTGCCATGCGGGCGCCATCGTCGATGAACACGCAGCCATGGAACTTCTGTGTGCTGACCGGCGAGCCGCTCGACCGTATCCGTGCGGGCAATACGGAGCGCAATATGGCGGGCGTGCCGCACTCGCGCGAGTTTCGCACGGGCGAGGCTTTTGAAGGCCAACACCGCGACCGCCAAGTGGGCGTGGCCAAACAATTATTCTCGGCCATGGGCATTGCGCGCGAAGATAAAGAAGCACGTCTCGACTGGGTATTGCGCGGCTTTCGCCAATTCGACGCCCCGGTTTGCGTGATTGTAACCTATGACCGCGAGCTGGCGGGCAGCGATGACACGTCGTTCGATTGCGGCGCGGTGACCACGGCTTTGGTCAATGCGGCTTGGTCGCGTGGCCTCGGCGCGGTTATCAATAGCCAAGGCATTATGCAATCCCCGGTGGTGCGCGAACATGCCGGCATTGCCGAAGATCAAGTGATTATGAAAGCCGTTGCCATCGGCTGGCCGGATGAAAGTTTTCCGGCCAATGCCGTGGTGTCAGAGCGCAAAACCGTTGCCGAGGCGACCACGTTTTTGGGCTTCGACGACTAGGGCTTGCCCATCGAAAGACGTAAAAAGGCGGCGTGGGTAATTTCCCACGCCGCCTTTATTTTTAATGAGCCGTTGGTTTAGTCAACCAGCGATACCAAAGTGTCTTGCGACTTGCGGACTTTTTTCATCGGCAGCAGCCAATCCCCCGTCGGGTCCCGATAGCCGAGCGGCAGCAAGACGACCGAGCGCAGACCGCGTGCTTTCAGCCCCAAAATTTCGTCGACGGCCTCTGGGTCAAACCCTTCCATGAGCGTGCTATCGACTTCTTGTTCGGCGGCGGCAACCATAGCGATGCCCAGCGCGATATAGGCTTGGCGGGCGGCGTGGGCATAATTCACCTCAGCGTCGCGCGGCACATAGGCGGATTTGAGGTTGTCATAATAGGCGTTCATCATCTCAATCTCGCCGCGCTCTTGGGTCATCAGCGCCGTCACATCGTCGATGCGTTGGTCGGTGTAATTATCCCATGCCGCGAAAACCAGCAGGTGCGAGCCATCGTTGATTTGCTCTTGATTGGAGGCGGCGGCACAAATTTTGCTGCGAACCTCAGGATTGGTGACGACGATAAGCTCAAAAGGCTGGGTGCCGCTAGAGGTTGGCGATAGGCGCACGGCCTCGATAATCGTGTCGACTTTGGCTTGTGGCACTGGCTTGGCAGCGTCCATTTTTTTGGTGGCATAGCGCCAGTTCAATTGTTCGACAAGGTTCATGGGATTTTCTTTCTAATGGTTCTGAGAAACTTGTATGGCTCAACATATATCCATTCGCGCATAGGAGAACAAGGGGGAGGGTGGCGCAAGTTTGTTTGTTGACGGTCGAACCCAATGGCCATGTCGGTATGCAGGGTCACGGCAGCAGCTTAGCTCACACTTCAACAGGTCAAATTATGAGCTGATTTCAGTGGTCTTCCATATCTCGAAAGCTAAATCAATTAATTGCTGCTGGCGATTTTTAATGTCCTGAGCTTGCCAGGTGTCAGAAGCTGACAACTTTTGGTTTATGCGAGAAGTGGTTGTGTTTTTTCCAACATCCACAAGGCCTGATAGGCTTCTTGTTAAGTAGTTTCCGCTTTTTTTATATTCCGGCATTTTGTCTTTATAAAAGTTGTTCCCCGCGACAATGTTGATAGGTTTTTCGAGCAAAGTTAGGTTGCCAAGAAAATTTTTGTAATCGTCGTAATTCAGACTTGGTTGCTCCTGCTCCCATGCATTTCGTAGATCATCTTTAGGGTTATTTGGCAAAATATGCTCAATCTCTAATTTGAAATATATATCAAGGTTCTCTCTAACTTTTTCTCCGCGGTATGCCATATCGACATGCTGCGTTAAACGGGCGAGCAAGTAGTGAATGCGATATTGCTGCATCGAGTGCAGGGTCAATCGGTTGAGTGCGTCTTCGAGTTCTGTCTGCTTATCTTCCATTCTCTTTGCAAAGTGTTCAGAAATAAACTTATTGAGGCTTTCCTGTTGCTTTTCTGGGGTGTTGAGTTTGGCGATATCACGAATTTTATCTGCCCAAAGCGAGAAATTACGCTCAAGCTCTTTGGTTGGACTCTTGGTGAAAATAAAAAAGAATAAGAAACTTTCGAGTTGGGCTACAAATTGATCAAAAAGGGATTTCGGCAAGCCCGCTGCAGCTAAAAGCAATATGTAGTGCAGGCTAAACCCAGCACCCGTAAGCCTTTTAAGGGAGTTCATGGCTAAACTAGCTTTGCCGTCGTTACCCAAACCATCCTTAAAATCAATGTAGCTTGTTACGTTGCGCTTAATCTTACGGATGAATTCGAAAGGGTCTTCGCGATAAACTGTACGGGCCGCATTTTCTTTCTTTGAAATCCAGTCATAAATCTCATCTTCACGCACAACTGAGTCTTTTCGTTCATTTTTGACGTCGTAATTGGCCATCAGAAAATAACGCAGAAAACGTAAAGGCTTTTCTTTGTGCTTTTCAAGCGGACGAGTAATGTTTTTCCATTCACCTTTGAGTCTTGAGAAGTCTTCTGGTTCTACCTCTGTAAACAATAGGTTTTTGAGCAAATCCATAGGGTTTAGACCCACACCACGCTCGTTAATCGTTTCGAAGATTTTAAGGACGCTACTTATATCGGCCGATATTTGGATAAACACCACGTTATTGGCCAGATGCCCCCAATATTTTATCAGCTTGGATTCATTTTCATAATTGTTATTTAAGAAGCGATATATGACATCGTAGGCATTCAATAAGTTTTCAACAGACCCATAAATTGGGATGCCAGAGCTTTGAATGAGCGCTCGAACGGTCTGTGGGTCGTCTTTGGCCTCAACGATTTTCTTGATGACTTCGTCAGAATTTTCGTACCTTGGTTCTAGCTTGCGATTGGTTTTGGTTTCACCATTCTGGGCAGTATAGCTGGTTGCAATTAGGCCATTGATTGTATGCCCTTGTTCCATATTTTTGAATAGAGTTTGTAACACACACAAGATTAGAAACGTGGTGGTTAGGCGTTGTTGCCCGTCTATCACCTCATAGTGGTTTCTTTCACCAGCCTGAGAAGAAACGAGTATGTTTCCTATGAAATACTCGGATGAGCTTCTATCCATTTGCTCGTCAATATCTTCAAGTAATTGGGTAATTTGTTTTTCTGTCCAGACATATTCACGCTGATAATCGGGGACAATATAGAAACATTCTCTGAAGGCTTCTTCTATTGTGTATTTGTTGTTTTCTAGACGTGCCATGTTTTGGATTCCTAACTTTTTTATTTTTCGTAGCACATCCAGCCTATTCATGCAGCAGAATGTGTTGGTAAGCTTTGTCGGCTCAAACTATTGCCCTATCGCCCTTGCCTTTTTTCAACCTCCTTGGCTAGAGTGTGGCCTAGGGAGATTATCATGCGTGTACTTACCAAACTTGCTTTGCCGATTACCATTGCCTTCATCGCTTTTTTTGCTTGGGGGTTGAACCTTTGGGTTGAAGAAAACCAGTCCGCTTCTTCGCAGGCGCCGCTGGTGCCATCGCCTTGGGACGGTTTGAGCGCCAGCGAATATCAGCTGGCCGCAAAGCTCATCCAGCAAGTGCATGGCGAGAATATTATGTTCGCCCGCATCAGTTTAAGGCAGCCCGATAAGGCGCGCGCGCTCGCTTGGCGCGACGGCGAAAAGGCCCAGCGCGGCGCCGAGGTGACTTTTTTGGCCGACGGAAAACCGCGTTTGGCGCAGCTTGATTTAACGGCGGAAGCGATTGTCTCCAACCAACCCATGCGCGGCGGGCAACCGATGTTGTCGAACACGGGCGAATTGGAGCCGCTGGTTGTGAAGATGATGGAAGACCCGACGGTTTTGGCGGCGCTGGAAAAACGCGGCGTCGAGGCGGGGCAGGGCATTTGCTTGCCGCGCACGATTGGTCGGTTTTTTGCCGATAAAGTAGATGTGCAAAACCATCGTTTGGTGCGCCTCGATTGCTTTTACATTGCTGGCACGGGCGCCTTTGGGGTTTTGCCCAGCAGCAATATATTCTCCCGCCCGATTGAAGGCTTGGGCTTTTTGTATAATTTGACCGAAGATAAAATTGTCGAAATCATCGACACAACCGACGGCCAAAAAGCGCCGCCGCACGCGCTGCCAAGTGGTGAGTTTAGCCGCGACAAGCTAGAAACACGCGCCGCGCTGCGCCCCGTTACCAGTGCGCGGCCCACGGGGGTCAATTATAAATTGCGTGGCAGCCGTGTCGATTGGCAAGGCTGGCAATTTCATCTGCGTTTCGATGCGCGCCAAGGCACGGTGTTAAACCGCATCGGCCATATGACGGCAGATGGCTTGCGCCCCGTGGCCTATGAGATTGCGATGTCGGAAATGTTTGTGCCGTATCATGACGCGGACCCGAATTGGTTTTACCGCGCTTATTTTGATATGGGCGAATATGGTTTTGGCAATATGGCGACGCAATTGCAGCAGGCCGATTGCCCGTCGCATGCGCAATATTTCAACGTCACTTTGCACGAGGCGGACGGTTCGCCGACAGAGGCGGAAAACCGCATTTGTGTGTTTGAATATGACCCGGGCCATCCGTCGTGGCGCCATGCAGAGCCTTTGCTGGCGGGTATTCCGGGCCTGGAGACGCATCAGTCGCGCAAGTCCACCGAGCTTGTGGTGCGCATGGTGGCGACCATCGGCAATTATGATTATTTCCAAGATTATGTTTTTGGCCAAGACGGACGCTTGCGCATTCGCCTCATCTCGACGGGCTTGGATGCGACCAAAGCCGTATTGGCCGAAACGCTAGACAGCCCAACGGCGGCGCAAGACACAAAAACTGGCACGCTCATCGCACCGCATCGGTTGGGCGTCAACCACGACCATTTTTTCAGCTATCGCATTGATTTCGATATTGATGGCCCAGAGAATGATTTCAGCCGCCTGCGCCTGATCGCGCCGAGGCAAAACCGGGGTGCGCCAAGGCAGGGTCTGTGGAGCGTTCGGGAGCAAAAAGTGCTGGATGAGAAAATGGCGCAAACCGATATGCGCGCCGAGCGCCCCGCCGTTTTATTGTTTTCCAGTGGCGAACGCAAAAACGCGATGGGCTATCCAACGGGCTATCAATTGATGATGCCAAATATTAAGCCCTTGGTATCGCCCTTGGATGAGACCTTTAAGCGGGCTTATTGGGTACAGAAAAACCTTTGGGTCACGCGTTATAAGCGCGATGAGATTTTTGCTTCGGGTTTGCCGGTGAACCAATCGGCGCCATGGTTGGGACTACCCGAATATATTTCGGACAATGAGAGCTTAGCGGGCCAAGACGTCGTGGCTTGGGCGACCATGGGTTTCCACCATGTGCCGATGGCCGAAGATTGGCCCGTTATGCCTTCGAAGGTGGATGAGATTGTGCTGAAGCCGCGCAACTTCTTTGACCGCAATCCGGCGATAGATTTAAGAGATTGATGCAATTTAGGGACTAAGCAAGCCATAGCGCGTCACATGGTTACGTTTTTCAGTGACAGCAATTTGGAGTTCGGCAATAATTGCTTCTTCAGCACAACCCGAGGAGATATTGCCGATATAGCGGCCATCTTCGGTAAGGGCGATTTGCGCGCCAATGGGACGAGGACTGGAGCCGTCTATGCCAATGAGTGTGGCCAAGCCGGTTTTGTGACCCTCAGCATGCCAATCCGTGAGGCGCGCGAAAATATTGTGTTCAAACATAAGTTCATCAAAGCGTGTTTCGTAAAGATGGACAATATTATTAGACAAGACGAAGCGTCTCGTCTATGCTTAACCGATAATTTGGGGGGTTTATGACAAAAGTATTGGTAACGGGCGCAACCGGTTTCATCGGCTTGCATTGCATCGCGCAACTCTTGGCGCAAGACTATGAGGTTGTCGGCACCATCCGCTCAATGTCACGTAAAGATGAAGTTGTCGAGGCCATGTCAAAGGCAGGCTTATCGACCGACAAGCTGTCTTTGGTCGAAGCTGACCTGACCAAAGATGCTGGCTGGGACGATGCCGTAAATGGTTGCGAATATGTGCTGCACGTCGCTTCACCGTTTATCGTTGGCATGCCCAAGCATGAAGATGAATTGATTGTGCCTGCGGTTGGCGGCGTGGAGCGTGTGCTGCAAGCGGCCATTCGGGCGGGTGTAAAGAAAACGGTTCTGACCTCATCTTGTGCGGCGATTGACAAAACGCATGACGGTAAAACGCATTTTACCGAAGCGGATTGGACCGATGCCGAGCATCCTAAGACGCCGCCTTATAATAAAAGTAAAACGCTGGCCGAGCGTCGGGCTTGGGAAATTTGTAACGCGCAAAACGGCGACAATAAAATGGCTCTGGCGGTGATAAATCCGGCTGGCGTTGTCGGGCCGGTTCTGTCTGACGATATCGGCACCTCGAATGTCTTCATTAAGCAAATCATTACCGGCGAAGTGCCGGGCAACCCGAAAATGCATTTGGGCTTTGTCGATGTGCGCGATGTTGCGTCGTTGCATTTATTGGCCATGCAACAAGATGCGGCCAATGGTGAGCGCTTTATTGCCAGTGAGCGGGAATATTGGTTTCGTGAAATCTCAGAGATGTTCCGCGAGGCGGGGTTTGAAAAAGCACCAAAAAGAGAATTACCGAACTTTTTCGTGAAGGCGATGGGTTACATCAATCCTGACTTGAAGCAATTGGCAAATTTTGTCGGCAAGGAAATGTATACGGCCAGCGAAAAGCCGAAAAAAATATTGGGCTGGAAGCCGCGCCATGCGGGGGAAAGTCTGGTCGAAACGGCGCGCTATCTGACCGATAACGGGCTGACCGATTAGGCTTGAGCCGAATAGAGAAATTGTAAAGGGCGCAGAGATTGCGCCCTTTTTTATTTATAATCGTAAATCACACCACGCGCGACATAGGGCAGGGTGCGCGCCGATGATTTTTTGTGACGCGGGTCGGCATTATAGGCCTGCAACGCCGCTTCATCTTTAAAGGTCATGGTGAAGGCGACGGAAAAACTGTCATCGACAACTTTGCGGTCGCTCATTATCGGCTGGCCGACAAAAACTTTTTCGACCATTGGCAATTGCTCAAGCGATTGCGTATTGCGGATAATCTCGTCACGTTTTGCGGTCGGTGTGTCGGCTTTCAACCAAAATATGACGGTATGGAAAACCGTTGCCGGTGCGGCTTGCAGCGGGGTCGCAAGCGTCATGGCTGCCATAAGGGCCGCGCCAAACAGGTGGGCTTTCGTAAGGGTGCGTGATGTCGTCATTTTGCATTTCCTTCTTTTTCAGCAGGCCAAACCTCGTTCAGCACTTTCAGCGCGGTCATGCCAACGGGCCAACCGGCATAATGAACAATATGGGTAATGGCGGCTTCCAGCTTGGCGCGCGGCACGCCGACATTTTTGGCCCCGAGAAAATGCAGGCGCATTTCCGCCTCGCGATTGAGCGCAATCAGGGTGACGCACGTGATGAATGAGCGGTCTTGCAGGCTTAAATCATCGCCTTGCCAAACATCACCGAATAAATGCTCCACCGTATATTTGGTGAATTTTTCAGGCAGGGGCATGCCGCCCGCGCCTGTGCCTGCCAGCAATGTGCCTATCAGCTTCATGCCTTTGGCTTGTTTTTCAGCCGCGCTGTCAGCCTGCGCCACGCCCAATAAGGCGCTGCCCAGCAAAATGGCGGCGGCAAAACTTGCTTTCCAAAAACGCATCAAATTACCCCTTTTTACTTCTTCGAATATCGTCATAAGAAATGGGCAGGCTGAGGGCGCGATATCCCGTCGCCTGACGAATGGCATTGGCAATCGC
>JABHDF010000068.1 GCA_018673175.1 Rhodobiaceae bacterium
AGGTTATTCCCCGGTAGCTCAGTTGGTAGAGCAAACGGCTGTTAACCGTTCGGTCGCTGGTTCGAGTCCGGCCCGGGGAGCCACCTTTAGCCCACCTCAAAAGGCCGCTGAAACCTCTGTTTCGCGGCCTTTTTTGTTGCTTTTTATCCACCTCATTTGGCTGCGAAAGAAACCTTCTCGCCAAATCCTCGAACTGCGCCATATTACGTACAGTCATCTTACGTATCAGGAGTGCCCGCGTGTCGAGTTCAAGTTCTGTTTCCCCTATCCTCGTTTGGTTTCGCCAAGACTTGCGACTGGACGACAACCCTGCCCTCGAAGCGGCTTTGCAATTGGGCGCGCCCATTGTTGCCCTGTTTATCGAAGACAGCAGCAGCGCTTGTGCCAGAGCGCCGGGGGCTGTGTCGCGATGGTGGCGCGATCAATCGCTGGCCAAATTAGATGCAGACTTGCGCGCCCGTGGCAGCCAGCTGATTTTTAAAACAGGCGATCCAGCCGAGGTCTTATCACGCGTCATCGACGAAGTTTGCGCTCGCGGGGTCTATTGGAGCCGGCAATATGAAGCCCAAGATGTGGCCCGCGATACAGCCATCAAAGAAACCTTGAAACAACGCGGCCTGCTGGCCGAAAGCTATAACGCCTCGCTGCTCTTTGAGCCTTGGGAAATCACCGCCAAATCGACCGGAGGGCCGTTTAAAGTTTTCACCCCCTATTGGCGCGCCTGCCGCGCCCGCGGATTAGACAGCCATTTATGGAGCGCGCCGAGGGCCTTGCCCGCCCCCGAAACACAGCCCGAAAGCGAGGCTCTACCGCAAGCTAGCGCCCCGCAAGGCGCTGATTTATTGGGCGCGTGGAACCCCGGGGAAGCTGGCGCGCGCACCGCTTTAGATTTGTTTTTAACGCAAAATATTCGCGGCTATGACGAGCGTCGCAATTTTCCTGCCGAGCCCGCTACCTCGCGCCTAAGCCCGCATTTGCGCTGGGGCGAGATAAGCCCCCGCCGCATTGTCGCCGCGACGTTTGAAGCCCAGGCATCCGGTGCCATTCAAACTTCGGATGGCGATAAGTTTTTAGCGGAAATCGGCTGGCGCGAATTTGCTTATCAGTTGATGTTCCACAATCCACAGATTCAAGACACGTGTTTGGTCGAAAAGTTTGAAGCCTTTCCGTGGCGCCAAGCGCCCGATGATTTGGAGGCATGGAAAAACGGCCAAACAGGCTATCCCATCGTCGATGCGGGCATGCGAGAGTTGCGCCGCACAGGCTTTATGCACAATCGGGTTCGGATGATTACGGCAAGTTTTCTTATCAAACATTTGCTCATCGATTGGCGCGAAGGCGAGAAATGGTTTTGGCAATGTTTGGCCGATGCCGACCCCGCCAATAATACCGCAAGCTGGCAATGGGTGGCGGGGTGTGGCGCCGATGCCGCGCCTTATTTCCGCATTTTCAACCCGATTTTGCAGGGCCCGAAGTTTGACAAAGCCGGCGTGTACACCAAAACCTATTGCCCTGAGCTAGAACCGCTATCGGGCAAGACCCTATTTGCCCCATGGACCGCCAAGTCGGACATGCTGGATAGTGGCCAAATAACACTTGGCAAGAGCTACCCGAACCCTATGGTGAACCACGAGGCGGCTCGGGCGCGAGCGCTGGATAGTTTTAAGTCTTTGTGAAAAGACACCGTAAAAGACACAGTAAATAGACAAGTTGAATTTTTCGTTGCGTAAAGAGTACCCCTTATGAAAATTGCCATTGTTGGTTCGGGAATATCCGGAAATGTCGCCGCCTATAAATTATCGCGCGCGCATGATGTCACCGTATTTGAAAAACGCGACCGCGCTGGCGGCCATAGCGCCACCAAAGACATCGACTATACGGGAAATGGCGATTGGATGAGCGTCGACACCGGCTTTATCGTTTATAATGAGCTGAATTACCCTGGCCTGATTGCTTTGTTTGACGAGCTAAACGTCGAGACCGAAGCCAGTGACATGAGCTTTGCTTTTTCCGCCGACCGAGGCCGTTTCGAGTGGTCCGGCCAATCGCTATCGGCTGTGTTTGCCCAAAAGCGCAATATTTTGAACCCGCTATTTTGGCGTATGCTGCGCGGTATTTTTAAGTTTAACAAATACGCCGCCCGCGACCATGAAGCCGGCACATTGGGCGAGGAAAGCCTCGGCCATTGGTTGAAACGCAATCGCTTTAGCCAAGTCTTCATTCAACGCTATTTGCTGCCGATGGGCGCCGCCATTTGGTCAACGCCGGCCGATGAGATTATGGATTTTCCAGCTCGCAGCTTCCTGCAATTTTTCTACAATCATCGCCTAATCAATCGAGACCGCCCGCAATGGCGCACGGTGTCTGGCGGCAGTCGAGAATATGTCAAAAAAATCACTCAAAGCTTTGCCGATAAATTGCATATCAATGCTGAAGTCGAGCAAGTGCACCGCACCCAAGACGGCGTGAGCCTTCTGGTAAATGGCGAAACCCATCATTTTGATGAGGTGATTTTTGCCTGTCACACCGACCAAGCCCTCGCGATTTTAAAAGACCCGACCCCGCAAGAAGCCAGCCTTTTAAGCCGCGTGCGCTATTTGCCAAATGATGTCTATTTGCATTGCGATGAACGCCTGATGCCAAAACGCAAAATTACATGGTCGGCCTGGAATTACATCACCCAAAAAGGCGCCGACAGCAAAGTGATGACGGTCAGCTATTGGATGAACCGATTGCAAAACCTCGAGTATCGCCATCCGGTTTTTGTTACCCTGAACCCGCTCACCCCGCCTGCTGCGGATAAAACTTTTGGCCATTATATGTATGACCACCCACAATTCGATGCGGGCGCTTTGCAAGCCCAAGCCGATTTGCCAGACGTCCAAGGCAGCCATCGGGCATGGTTTTGTGGCGCTTGGGCCGGCTATGGCTTTCACGAGGACGGTTTGCAGTCGGCCTTGCGCGTGGTCGAGGCAATGGAAGCCAAAAGTTTAGACAATGAAGCCTCAAAGGCCGCTGAGTAATGCGCCAGCGCGCGCCAGATACCGCAACGCCGGAAGGCTCTTTTAGCTCTGAGGCCTCTGGGAGCTCTGGGATCTCTGGAGAGAAAAACGCGCTTTATGTTGGCGCGGTTCGCCATGCGCGCTATCGGCCCAAAACCCACCGTTTCGGCTATCGGGTTTTTTCGGCCTATCTCAATGTCGACGACCTAGATGCCAATCGATTTGGCTTAAAGCTCTTATCGGTCAATCGGTGGAACTTATTTTCCGTGCGCTCGCGCGACCATGGCGCGCGCGATGGCTCAAAATTGCGGCCATTTTTAAATGCGCTGCTGGATGAGGCCAAAATTAGCCCGCCCGATGAGATTTACATCCTATGCTATCCGCGCATGTTCGGTTTCGCCTTCAACCCGTTGACGGTTTACTATTGTTTCGAGGGCGACCAGATAAGCGCGATGATTTATGAGGTTCGCAATACATTTGGCGACGATCATACTTATGTGGTGCCCCTCAAGGGACCTTCTGTGGGCCCCCTCAAGGGCCAATCCAAAGATACGCTGACCTTACATTGTCGCGATAAACGGCTGCATGTCTCGCCTTTTATGGAAATGCAGGCGCGCTATCACTTCTCTACCGCCGCGCCGAACGACCGCTTGCGGATGGTCATTCGCGAAACGCAAGACGATAAACCCCTGCTGGTCGCCAGCTTCCAAGGCGAAAAGCAACCTCTCACCGATGCAGCTTTACTGCGGGCCTTTTTGACGCATCCCTTGATGACCGTGAAGGTTGTGGTTGCAATCCACTATGAAGCTGCGAAGATATTTCTCAAAGGCGTGCCGTTTATTAAGCGCCCTAAACCGCCCGAGACACGTCACAGTCATAGCTAATTCGCCAAATTTGGCAGGAGATATAATGAGTAACCTAACCCCCGGAAAACAAATTCCGGCCGGCACCAACCCACCTCGTCTTTCGGCGGCGGTCAAACTTATATCTTTGGTTTTAAAACATCTATCTGAAGGGCAATTGACTTTCGAATTGCCAGACGGGCAAGTTCTCCATTTTGGCACCCCATCCAGCGATGGCCCCGCCACGCTTACTGTTCATGACATGAAGCTTTTCCGCCGCCTGCTGCGCAATGGATCAATGGGATTTGCCGAAAGCTATATGGAAGGCGAATGGAGCACACCCGACCTGAGCAAGCTCCTTATACTATTAAACAGAAATATAAGTATTTTTGGGCAAACCATTGATAAAAATAAGTTTACTAACTTTTTAAACCGCATCGTTCATCGCCTGAGACCGAATACGCGCGAAGGCTCGAAACGCAATATCCATGCCCATTATGACCTTGGCAACGCGTTTTATAGCCTCTGGCTCGACACTACGATGACCTATTCCTCGGCCCTGTTCCGCGATAGCCAACAAAATCTGCGCGACGCGCAAAATGAGAAATATCGCGCCTTGGCCGCCAGTGCCAACATTGGGGCCGACGACCATGTTTTGGAAATTGGCTGCGGCTGGGGTGGCTTTGCCGCTTTTGCCGCCAGTGAAATCGGCTGCAAAGTCACTGGCATCACCATTTCCAAAGAGCAATTGGCCTATGCGCAAAACCGCATCCAAGAGGCGGGCTTGAGCGATAAAGTCGACTTTCAATTCCGTGATTATCGCGATGTTACCGAGACATACGACCGTATTGTCTCCATCGAGATGTTTGAGGCGGTAGGCGAGAGCTATTGGTCGACCTATTTCGAGCAAGTGAAGAACCTACTGAAGCCCAAGGGCAAGGCGGGATTGCAGATCATCACCATTGCCAATGAGCGCTTTGATAGCTACCGCAAGAAAGCTGACTTTATTCAGCGTTATATTTTTCCTGGCGGCATGTTGCCCTCACCCGAGAAATTGACCGCCGAATTTGACAAAGCAGGCTTGAAATTGGTGCATCGCGAGGATTTTGCGCAAGACTATGCGCGCACCTTGGCCGAATGGCATACTAAGTTTCTAGAGGTCTGGCCGGAAGTGGAAGCGCTTGGCTTTGATAAGCGGTTCAAGCAAATGTGGCGCTATTACCTATCCTATTGCGAGGCAGGCTTTGATACGCGCTCCATAGATGTGTCGCATTTCACCCTAGATCACGCTTAAACAAGCCCTGGAGAGGCGTTTGGCCTATTTCTGGGTAGAATTCCCCACCAGCTTTACATAGAGCCCACGCGGCAGCAGATTGATGGCGCGCAAGAGATAGCTAAACCGCTTGGGAAACGAGATATGCGTCTTGCCTTTGGCCAATCCATTGGCAATCCGGCGGGCCGCATCTTCGGCCTCAATAATAAACGGCATGGGAAACGGGTTCACATCGGTCGCAGGCGTTTTCACAAAGCCAGGCGCCACCATAGACACATGCACGCCCGAGGCCTTTAAATCCATCGCCATCGACTCGCCCAAGTTAAACAGCGCCGCTTTCGATGCGCCATAAGCTGCCGAGGTCGGCAATCCGCCATAGCCCGCCACCGAAGATACCAGCGAGATATGCCCTTGCCCGCGCGCCACCATCCGAGGCATCAGCGCTGCCAAACCATTGACCGTGCCCGTTAGGTTGACCTCAAAAGTGCGGTCGAATATCTCGGCATCGAAGTCTGGGAAGGCGGTCGGTAGGTAAATACCCGCATTCATAATGCCCAAAGCGATGGGGCCGAGCTTGTTTTCAATCTTCGCCGCCGTGGCTGCCATGGCTTGGCGGTCGGTGACATCACAAACAAAGGCGGTGATGTTCTTTTGACCCTTGGCGATGGCCGATAGCTCGGCTTTGCCTCGGGCCGAGATGGCCACTTGCCAGCCGCGCGAAGCTAATTCCAACGCCAAAGCGGCGCCAATGCCAGATGAAGCGCCGGTAATCCAAGCGCACCCCTCGAGGGGCTTAACAATTTTAAGGCTCATGATAAATCCGCCATAGTAAAAATTTCAGGGGCCCATCTTTTTAGGGGCATAATTTCAGGGGAGTAAAAAACCTAAGGGCGTGCCCAGTCGCTGCGCGGGGGCAGATTGGCAGGGTCGATGGGGCTGATCAGCAGCACATTGCCACGCCGGGAAAACTCTGTGCGCACCCATTGGCCGGCATCCGTGTACCAAATATCAATCGCCAATTTACCGAGCAACCGAAACCGTGTGGTCTCGACGCTGCCTGTCGGCAAAACCACGCTTTCGCGCCCAATTTCCGCCACCTCGGCTTCTAGCAATCGGCCATCTTGGGTCGAGACGAAACGCGTTTGGCGAATGAAATTGGGGTTGAAATAACTCGTTGGCATAATTGGGTCTGCCATGGCGCCAGCGTATTTCGTGCCGCTGCCAGACAGCACGTCGCCCGTGCGCTGGAGGTCGGTGAATTCGGCATCGCCGTTATTATTGGTTTTGGAAACGATGGATTGCACTTTGCCATCGCGCCAAATCTCGCGGTTTTTATGGGCATAGCGAAATAAAGTAAGGGGGCCAAATTTGAAAACAATTTCAATGTGAACGTCAACAATCAGGTTTCCAGCTTCATCGCGGCTGAAGTCCAACACCTGAAAGCCGTGGCGTTTGCCCTTGCGGGTCACCTCATAGGCTAATTGATTGTTTTCGGGAATGCCGCCGAGCCAGTCTGTCGAGACTTTATCGGCAAAAGCCATAGCAGGGGCTGAACAGCTGAACCATAGGATAGAGGCGAGTAGCGCCCCTTTAAACGGTGAAAAAGTCACGCGCCATACGCCCAAGTGTATCGGTGAAGCGCAACGCGCCATCGGTCACCGCCAAGCAGATGCAGTCTTCGTCGCCTTCTGCGCGCGGACGGTGTTGCACATCATCATCGGCAACGGCTAACTCGCCGCGCTCATAGACCCGCTCGCCATCGCGAAACGCACCGCGCAAAACCAAAGTCGCCTCCATACCATGATGGGTATGGCGCGGCGCGGCCTTGCCGGGTTTGATTTTCAATAGTTTTACGGTCTCGCCCGCATCGCCAATCGGCAATTCCATGTGGCGCACGCCCGGATAGGCAAAGCGCCAGCGTCCTTGCTCAATCGGCTTGGCGAGGAACTCGCGCAAAGGGGCTGGCAAATCGGCGTTTAGCTGACTTGTCTCGGCACAAACTTCTTGGATTTCTTGGTGTTCTGGCTCATCTAGGCGCGCCATGAGCTGGTCGAGCGCATCGGCGTTCATCGAGGCAGGCTCGGCTTCTTCCAGCAGAGCGCCATTGATTTTCTCAAGCGTCACCACATCTTGGCGGGCTTCCGGCGACAGCGTTAAATAACTGGCCATGAGCACCGACATGCCATGGCCCAGTTCGCCACCGACATATTGGGCTATGAGGGTATCTAGCCCTGAGGGAACTTCATTTTGTATGTTCAAAATATTCTCTTTACGATTCTATTACACCGACAATATAACTATATACGATATAGATCATCGTTTGGATTAGACCAATATGTATTTAGTTCAAGCCCTCACAAATAGCGCCGTCGACGGCTAGGAGATTTCAATGCAGTTTCACCAAGGCATGATCGAAGCCATCGGGAATACCCCCCTTATTCAGCTCAAAAAAGCCTCGGCAGAAACCGGCTGTACGATTTTGGGAAAAGCCGAATTTATGAACCCTGGCCAGTCGGTTAAAGACCGCGCTGCGCTTTATATTATCCGCGAAGCCGAGAAATCGGGCGCCCTAAAGCCAGGCGGCACGATTGTTGAGGGCACGGCTGGAAACACCGGTATTGGCATCGCTTTGGTGGCCAATGCATTGGGATATAAATCGGTGATTGTGATACCTGAGACACAGGCGCAAGAGAAGAAAGACATGTTACGACTGGCTGGGGCACAGCTCATCGAAGTACCAGCCCTGCCCTATGCCAATGATAATAATTACATTAAATACTCTGGCCGACTGGCCGCCGAGCTGAACGAAAAGCACGAAGCGGGCGCCATTTGGGCCAATCAATTCGACAATGTGGCCAATCGACTGGCCCATATTGAAACCACGGGCCCCGAAATTTGGGCGCAAACCGAAGGCAAAGTGGATGGCTTTACCTGCGCCATCGGTACGGGCGGCACTTTGGCTGGCACGGGAATTTATCTCAAACAGCAAAATGAAAACATCCGCATCGCCGCCGCCGACCCCATGGGCGCCAATATGTATCATTGGATTAAAAACGGCGAATTGCGCAGCGAAGGCACCTCCATTACCGAAGGCATTGGCCAAGGTCGCGTGACCGCCAATTTGGTCGATGCGCCGATCGATGACGCCTATCAAATTCCCGATGCTGAAGCCCTGCCGATTGTCTTTGATCTTTTGCAAAACGAGGGTTTGGTGCTGGGCGGCTCAAGCGGCATTAATATTGCGGGCGCTATGCGCATGGCCAAAGACTTAGGGCCTGGCCATACGATTGTGACGATTTTGTGCGACTATGGTACGCGCTATCAGTCGAAACTGTTCAATCCTGAATTTCTAAAACAGCAAGGCCTGCCCTGCCCTGATTGGCTATAGGCGGGCGCCATGCCAAGTTTTCAAACTGTCGTAACCCATTTGTCGATGGAGGCGCCGTTTCGCGACCTGTCCAGCCTCGACGCCTTGGTGCAACAGACCCCCGCATGGCCCGAGGGCGTCTGTTTTAGGCGCGTCGAAGGCATTCAGCTCGACGCCTATCGCGATATTTACGATAAAGTTGGGCGGCAATGGCATTGGGTCAATCGGCGCTATTTAAACGATCATCAATTGGCGGCGCTGGTGCATCATCCCGCCACCGAGATTTATCTGCTGAGTGAAAACAATCAGACGATTGGGTTTGTGGAGCTAAATTTAAAGTTCTTCCCACAGGTCGAGATTGTTTTCATTGGTCTGATCGAGGGCCAAATAGGCAAAGGCTATGGCCCCCTGATGGTGCGCCAAGTGCTAGAGACCATTCAGGCGCGCGAGGCCAAACGCATCATCATTCAAACCTGCACGCTCGACCACCCCGCCGCCTTACGGCTTTACCAACAAGCCGGCTTTAGCGCTTACAATCGCAAGCAAGTTGAAATTTTAGACGAATAAACGCGCTCCCCGAATGCGGCAAACCTAATGCGAGAGAACTTGGCTTAAGAACATTTTGGTCCGCTCGTTTTGCGGATTGGAGAAAAACGCTTCTGGCTCGTTTTCTTCGACAATCTCGCCCTCATCCATAAAAATCACCCGGTCCGCGACTTGTCGGGCAAAGCCCATTTCATGGGTCACGCACAACATGGTCATGCCGTCTTCGGCCAGCTCTACCATCACATCCAACACTTCTTTTATCATCTCTGGATCGAGCGCGGAGGTGGGTTCGTCGAACAGCATAATGTCTGGGTTCATGCACAAGGCCCGCGCAATGGCCACGCGCTGCTGCTGGCCGCCAGACAATTGACCGGGATATTTATCGGCTTGGTCGGGGATGCGCACGCGCTCCAAAAACTGGCGCGCCAAAGCCTCGGCTTCTTGTTTGGTTTTTTGTTTCACCCAAATTGGCGCCAAAGTGCAGTTTTCCAGCACACTCATATGCGGAAATAAATTGAACTGCTGAAACACCATGCCAACGTTCGAGCGGATGCTCTCGAGGTTTTTCGACGAGCCATCGAGCGAGACGCCCTCTACCTCGATGATGCCCTCTTGGTGTTGCTCTAGCCGATTGAGACAGCGAATGAGCGTCGACTTACCGCTTCCCGAAGGCCCGCAGATAACGATCTTTTCGCCAGCCGCGACCTGCAAATTAATATCGCGCAACACATGAAATGTGCCGAACCATTTGTTCATGTCAGAAATGCGAATTACAGGATCAGTCATAGCTCTACCTAGCTCTATTGGTTGGGATCAGTGGACAGATGTTTTTCCATAAAAATGGAATAGCGCGACATCGCAAAACAAAACACCCAAAACACGAAAGCCGCAAACGCATAGCCCGTGATATGGGTTTCCGGCGTTGCCCAAGTGCTGTCGGTAAAGTGCAATTGCACAATGCCCAGCAAATCAAACAAGCCGACGATAAGCACCAAAGTGGTGTCTTTAAACAAGCCGATGAACGTATTGACGATGCCCGGAATGACCAGCTTCAAGGCTTGCGGTAAAATAATCAGCCGCGTGGTTTTCCAATAGCCCAGCCCCAAAGCGGCCGCCGCTTCATATTGGCCTTTGGGAATGGCTTGCAAGCCGCCGCGCACCACCTCGGCCATATAGGCGGAGGCGAACAGCGCAACGCCGATGAGGCAGCGCATCAATTTATCGAAGTTCACCCCATCGGGTAAAAACAAAGGCAGCATGACGCTGGCCATAAACAACACGGTAATCAGCGGCACGCCGCGAAAAATCTCGATGAAGCCCACACATAAAGCGCGCACAATGGGCAGCTCCGAGCGCCGTCCGAGCGCCAGCAAAATGCCCAAAGGCAACGAGCCGACAATGCCCGTCACCGCCACCACAAGCGTCACCAACAGGCCACCCCAATCACTGGTGTCAACGGGCGCCAAACCGAAGCGGCCGCCGGTGAGCATGAAGAAAGCGAATAGCGGATAAAAGCCGAGCATGAAAATAACATTGGCGCGCTTGAAGCCGACTTTGGGCATCAACAAAGGCACCAAGCCGATAAGCCCCAAGGCAAACACCCAGTCGACGCGCCAGCGTTCCATTTCCGGATAGCGGCCATAGATGAACTGCCCCAATTTGGCATCAATGAACGGCCAGCACGCGCCCTGCACTTGCTTCAGGCAGGCGTTGCGGTCTTCGCCGCTAAAGCTGGCATCGACAATCGCCCAGCCGAAAACCACGTCGAGAAGGTAGATAATCAAAGCGGCGCAGACGAGCGTCAGGGCGCTATCTAATTTCGTGGCGAATAGGTTTTCGCGCGCCCAACCGACAAAGCCCACCGTATTGGCAGGGGCGGGCCGCGCCGGTGTTGGGATCCAGGTTTTCGCGCTCATGTGTTATTCCCCACAAATGCCATACGCTGATTATAGCGGTTCATCGCCCAAGAGGTGAGCAAGCTGAGGCTCAGATAAATCATCATCGTAACAAAAATAATTTCCAAGGCTTGGCCAACTTGCGACAGCGTGGTGCCGGCCAAAACCGAAACAATATCGGGATAGGCAATCGCTACCGCCAGCGACGAGTTTTTGGTCAGGTTCAAATATTGGCTGGTCAGGGGCGGAATGATAACGCGCAAGGCTTGGGGAAGTACCACCAGACGCAAGGCCACACGCTCGGGCAGGCCGAGCGCTGCTGCGGCCTCGCGCTGGCCTTTGTTGACCGAGTTAATGCCGGCGCGAACAATCTCGGCAATGAAGGCCGCCGTATACAGGCTCAAGGCCAAAAGCAACGCCACGAACTCGGGGATAACCGTCAGCCCGCCGCGAAAGTTAAAGCCCTTGAGTTGCGGCACGTCTAAGGCGAAAGGCACGCCTGCCATCAGGGCAGCGGCGCCAAATAAAGCCAATGCCAAAACCAACAAAGGACGCCAAAACCGCGTCGAGTGGCCGGTGGTTAATTTGGCCTTCAAAGTCCGGCGGCGTAACCAGAAGAAACCCGCGGCCAGCCCCAACAGAGCCACGCCATACCACATAGCGCCCGCCCCCGCCTCGAGCCAAGGCAAAACGATGCCGCGATTGCTCATGAACATCGCGTCCCCGACTGACAAGGCTTGGCGCGGCGATGGCAGATTGCGAAGCACGCCGAAATACCAAAACATGATTTGCAGCAGCAGCGGCACATTGCGGAATATCTCGATATAGACCATGGCGATTTTAGAAATCAGCCAATTGCGCGACAGACGCGCGACGCCGAGCGAGAAGCCCAAAAGCGTAGCAAAGAATATGCCCAAACCTGAAACCAGTAAGGTGTTGAGCAGCCCGACCACCACAACGCGGCCAAAGCTATCGTCTTCCGTGTAGGCAATCAGCGTTTGATTGATGCCAAAGCCTGCGCGTTCGGACAAGAAGCCGAAACCAGAGTTAATGTTCTGGCGCTCCAAATTGCTTTGCACATTGCCAACCAGCCACACCATGGCGCCCAACACAGCCGCCAGCACCAAGACTTGCAAGAAAGCCTCTCGGCTCCCCCAAGCGGACAGACGAGCCTGAAGCCACTTAAAAGCCTGAAGCCATTTCAAAGCCCGAAGCCATTTCAAAGGAAGTAGGTTTTGGATAGCCAGCCTCGTTAGCGAATGGGCGGCGCGTAGTGCAAGCCGCCTTTGGTCCACAGCGCATTGACACCGCGCTCGATGCCAAGCGGCGTTTGTACGCCGACATTGCGTTCAAAAATTTCACCATAATTGCCAACCGAACGGATGATGTTGACCGCCCATTGTTTCGACAAGCCTAGGTTGGCGCCAAAACTGCCATCTAGCCCCATCAGGCGGCGGATGGAGGGATTGCTTGAGAGTTTCATCTTGGCAAGGTTTTTCGACGTCACGCCAAATTCTTCCGCCGCCACAGTCGCGTAATGCGTCCAGCGCACCAAATCATTCCAAGACGAATCGCCTTGGCGCACCAAGGGCCCCAGAGGCTCCTTAGAGATAATCTCCGGCAGCACAATATGCGCCTTGGGTTGCGACAGCTTCAGCTTTTGCGCATAAAGCGCCGAATGGTCGGTGGTATAGGCATCGCAACGCCCCGAATTATAGGCGGCGACCGATTCATCGGCTTTTTCGAAAGCGACGATTTCATATTGCATCCCGTTCGAGCGGAAATAATCGGCGGCATTAAGCTCGGTCGTTGTGCCCTGATTGGTGCATAGCGTGGCGCCGTCTAGCTCGCGCGCGCTGGTAACGCCCAAATCGGCCCGAACCATAAAGCCCTGCCCATCGTAATAATTGATCACTGGAAAATCGACGCCGAGCGCCGTATCGCGATGCATCGACCACGTGGTGTTGCGCGCAATAATATCGACTTCGCCCGATTGAATGGCAGTAAAGCGCTCTTTGGCAGAAAGCGGCGTGAATTTCACTTTGCTTGGGTCGTTAAAAATAGCCGCCGCGATGGCTTTGCAAAAGTCGACATCAATACCGGTCCATTTGCCGCGATTGTCTGGCGTTGAAAAGCCAGGCAATCCTTGCGATACGCCGCATTTGAGGTGACCGCGCTTTTGCACAATCTCGAGTGTTTTACCTGCCGCTTGAACGGAAGGCATGGCCAGTAAATTAGCGGCCGCCAGACCTAAAAAGCCGACACAAAGGGTACGGAAGATTTGCATAATTAGTTTCCTTAAAAAATACTTCGGGGAAGATCTCTCTCTCGTCTAAGATGCCTCAAATGTAACACTAATCGCGCGAAAGAAAACAATGAAAGATGAAACCAAAGCTATTCTAGCGGGGCGTAAGCCACAAGATTTCAATGGCGCGGTAAACACGCCGGTCTATCATGCGTCGACCATCCTCTATCCCTCGTTGGCGGCCATTCGCGGCACCGAGAAAATACCCTTTACTTATGGTCGTCGCGCCACCCCTACATCTGCCGCCCTAGAGGCGGCCATTTGCGAGTTGGAAAATGGTGCCGGCACCGTGCTGACCCCTTCGGGGGCTTCGGCGGTGTCTTTGGCCATTTTGGCGGGCGTCGAGGCAGGCCAGCATTTGCTGATGGTCGATACGGTCTATGAACCCACCCGCAAATTTTGCGATAAATTTATGGCCCGCATGGGCGTCGAGACCCAATATTACGACCCGCTCATCGGCGCCGATATCGCCGATTTGATACGCGAAAATACCGGGCTGATTTTCATGGAAAGCCCAGGCTCGCAAACTTTTGAAGTGCAAGATGTGCCAGCCATCGTCGCGGCCGCCAAGGCCCGCAAGGTCAAAACCGCTTTGGACAATACATGGGCCACCCCGCTAAACTTTAAGCCGCTCGATCATGGGGTCGATTATTCAGTGCAGGCGGCCACCAAATATATTGTGGGTCATGCCGATGCCCTGCTCGGCACGGTGGCTACGTCAAAACAAAACCATGACCACTTGCGCCGAACGCATGGGCAGTTGGGACTGTGCGCGGCGCCCGATGATATCTATCTGGCGCTGCGGGGTTTGCGCACTATGCCGCTTCGGCTGAAACAGCACCAAGCCTCTGCCCTAGAGATGGCCAACTGGCTCGAAGCGCTTGGTTTCGTACGCCGGGTGTTTAATCCGGCCCTGCCATCCGATGCGGGCCACGCCCTTTGGCAACGCGATTTCAGCGGCGCCGCCGGATTGTTTTCGTTTGAGCTCGAGCCCTGTAGCGAAAGCCAATTGGCCGCCATGTTGGACAATCTTTCGTTATTTGGCATGGGCTACAGTTGGGGCGGCTTTGAAAGCCTCATCGTGCCGTGCGAGACGCCGCGCACCGCCGTGCCGTTTGAAACCGACGGGCAAATGCTGCGCGTCTCTATCGGCCTCGAACATGTGGACGATTTAAAAGCCGACCTGATGGCTGGCTTCGAACGGGCTGGCTATTCGATCTAAAATGTATCGGGGATAAAATTATCAGCCCGCATTTCGCCTTCAGCGATTTGCTCGACGCTCATATTAGCCGATATTTCTTCGATGGCTTTATTGGCAAAAGGCGCAAACCCTTGGTCGCGCGACAGCACATAATATTTATAGGCTTCGATTTTATCTTGCCCCAGCCCCTCGCCTGTCTCGAGCATAGAGGCGACGTTAAACATAGCGGCGGGCATGCCCATGCGCGCGGCGCGCAAATATAGCTCCCCCGCTTTGTTGCGGTCTTCGCGAACCCCTGTGCCGTAATCATACATAGACGCCAAATCGGTAAGCGCGCGCGCATCATTGCCTTTAGAGGCCTGCTCTAAATATTGCAGCGCCAATTTGATATCGCGTTTCACAATCTTGGCATCGAAATATTCTTCGCTCAAGCGATAGGCCGAGCCAGCATCGCCAGCAATGGCAGCTTTTTTCCAATACTCAATGGCTTCCAGGTAAAGACCGCGTTGGTAGATATCCAGCCCCTCGCGTTCGCTGAGAGCTTGGGCGAAACCGACAAGGCTCATGAACAGAGCGATGGCGGTTGAAATGATTTTGCTTGTCGTTTTCATAGGAAAATAATACTCACTAATTATGACGAAAATTTGACTAGTTTTATGGTAAGAGTTTTATCGGTATATATGCGTTAAGTAAACTCACCTAACTTGCTTTGAAGGAATCTGCGCGTGCTACTCGGTATAATTTGCAATGAAAAAAACCAAGACCTTGATACGCTGCAAGCCGTAAACCACCTTTACTTGCGCGCGATAGCGGCGCACATGGATGTGCAACCCCTGCTCATTCCAGCGGCCATGCCTGGGCACACATTTAACGCCGAGCGCGCCCTTGACGCACTCGACGGGCTTTTGATTACCGGCAATCGCTCGAACATTCATCCCTCGCGCTACGGCGTTGCCGCCACGCCGGCGCATGAACCCTTTGATGTCAATCGCGATGCCGCCGCCTTTTCGCTCCTCCAAAGCGCGATAACGCGCGACCTGCCGATGTTAACGGTTTGCCGAGGCATGCAAGAGCTGAACATCGCCTGCGGCGGCTCTTTGGCCACCGACATTCAAACGCAAATGGGCAAGCTCGATCATCGCACGCCCGACGCCGACACTTTACAGGGACGCTATGCCTCACGCCATGCGGCGCAGTTTTTAGAAAATGGATATTTTCATAAATTGCTTGGCGTGCAACAGGCGCAAACCAACTCGCTGCATTGGCAAGCCATCGACAAATTAGGCGACAACCTAATTGTGGAAGCTTGGGCCGAAGATGGCACCATAGAAGCGGTGCGCCATAGCCAAGCGACCCATTGCATTGGCGTGCAATGGCACCCTGAATATCAACCCGGCGAGAACATCATCTCGGCAGAACTTTTCGGCGATTTACAGCGCGCCATGCAAGAACGCTAAAATGATTGCGCCGGCCCCAGACCTTACCCTTGCAGCTGGCCCCTCAGCTTTGAAGCATATCCGCGAGAACGGATTGAGCCCCAATGATATCAGCACGATTTTTGGCGCCTCTGGCGCCGCCAAATGGCTGGCCATTGCGGGCCTCGACCATGCGGTGTTTTCCGAATTTATGCCGCAGCGCACCAAGTCGACACCGGTTGATTTATTTGGCACATCGGTTGGCGCGTTTAAACTCTCGGCCAGTGCGCGCACAGACCCCGGCGCGGCACTTTTGGCCACGGCCAAGGCCTATGTCGAGCAAAGCTATAAAAGCGCCACGAGTTTAGACACCATTGATGAGCAGACGGGCCTTGTGTTGGACAAGGCTTTTGCCCCCCATAAGGCCAATGCCATTGAAGAGATTTTGAGCAATGAACGCTATCGCCTGCACATTGGCACAGTGCGCTGCCATGGCGGTTTGAATAGCGCCAATCGCGCCCGCCAAGGCTTGGCATTGGCGCGCGCAGGCCTTTTGGCTGTGGGCACGCAACAGCATTTGCGCGGCCTGACCGAGCGCGCCGTGTTTTCAGATCCGCGCAGCCAACTCGAATTCACTGCGCGCGATGGCTATGGCGTACGCCATGATACGTTAACGCCGGAGAATTTCATGCTGGCGTTGCGCGCCTCTGGCTCCATTCCCATTTACATGTCGCCCGTGCGCTTGCCCGAAGACCCCGCGCATATTTACCACGATGGCGGCATGTTGGATTATCACCCCGTGCCTGGCACTTTTTGGCCGGACACCGAGGGACTGATTTTATATCCGCATTTCTACGACCATTTTAAAATGCGCTGGTTCGACAAGTTTTACCCATGGCGCAAAGCACCCCAAAGCCAACTCGATAAAGTGGTCATGATTGCCCCGTCGCCCGACTGGGTGAAAGCCCTGCCCGATGGCAAAATTCCATCGCGGCAAGACTTCCCGAAATATCAGAAAAAAGAAACCGAACGTTTTGAAAAATGGAACGAGGTGGTTGCGCGCAGCCACGAGCTCGGCGCACAGTTTATCGATGCCTGCCGCAGCGGTAAAATTGCCGAGCACATTGTGCCGCTCTAGCTGTTATCGGCTGTGTATTCCTGATCCAAATCGCGCACCGCGCCTCTATCGGCACTGGTGGCAAAAGCCGCATAGGCTTTCAAGGCCTTGGTGACTTTGCGCTCGCGTTTCTCGCTGGGACGCCACCCTTTGGCATCCGCAGCTTTGCGGCGCTCGGCCAATTCGGCTTCGTCCACCGCCAAATGAATGGAGCGGTTGGGAATGGAAATCTCGATTTTATCGCCATCTTGCACCAGACCAATCAGCCCGCCGCTCGCCGCCTCTGGCGAGACATGGCCGATAGACAGCCCCGATGTGCCGCCCGAAAAGCGACCATCGGTGACCAGCGCGCAGACTTTATCCAGGCGTTTGGATTTCAAATAGCTGGTGGGATAGAGCATCTCTTGCATACCCGGCCCGCCTTTGGGGCCTTCGTAGCGAATGACCACCACGTCACCTGCATTGACTTGGCCATCGGCCATAATCGCAGCAACGGCAGAATCTTGGCTTTCAAACACCCGCGCCGTGCCAGTGAATTCCATGGTTTCTTTGGCCACGGCGGCGGTTTTGACGATGCAGCCTTTCTCGGCCAAATTGCCATAGAGAACCGCCAAGCCGCCATCTTTGCTGAACGCATGTTCGGTCGAGCGAATGATTCCGTTCTCGCGGTCATTGTCGAAACTATCAAAGCGGCGGCTTTGGCTAAACGCCACTTGCGTCGGCACGCCACCCGGGGCGGCGCGGTAAAATTCGCTGACCTCTGGCGACACATCCAACGCGATATCATATTTGGCAATCGCCTCGCCCATGGTTTTGCTATGCACGGTTGGTACATCGTCATGCAGCAGACCGCCGCGCGACAGCGAGCCTAAAATCGACATCATGCCACCGGCGCGGTGAACGTCTTCCATATGCACGTTCTGCACAGCGGGCGCGACTTTGCTCAGCACCGGAACTTTGCGCGACAGGCGGTCGATATCGGCCATGGTGAAATCAACTTCCGCCTCATGCGCCGCCGCCAAAAGGTGCAGCACCGTATTGGTGGAGCCGCCCATGGCGATGTCCAACGTAATGGCGTTTTCAAAACCTTTGAAACTGGCCATCGCGCGCGGCAAGGCGGTTTTATCGTCGTCTTCATAATAGCGTTTGCACAGCTCGACAGCCGTGCGACCCGCCTCTTTAAACAAAGCCTCGCGGTCGGCATGTGTGGCCAGCACCGAGCCATTGCCCGGCAAGGAAAGGCCGATGGCCTCGGTCAGGCAATTCATTGAATTGGCGGTAAACATGCCAGAGCAAGAGCCGCACGTTGGGCAGGCCGAGCGCTCGATGGCATCGACTTGTTCGTCGGACATGTTTTCATCGGCCGCCGCAACCATGGCATCGACCAAATCGACGGCGCGTTCTTCTTCGTCTTCCCATTTCACTTTGCCCGCTTCCATCGGCCCGCCCGAGACGAAGACCGTTGGGATGTTCAAGCGCAAGGCGGCCATCAACATGCCGGGGGTGATTTTATCGCAATTGGAAATGCACACCAAAGCATCGGCGCAATGGGCATTGGCCATATATTCCACGCTATCGGCGATAATCTCGCGCGATGGCAGCGAATACAACATGCCGTCATGCCCCATAGCGATGCCATCATCGACGGCAATCGTGTTGAACTCTTTGGCGACACCGCCAGCGGCTTCAATCTCGCGCGCGACCAATTGGCCTAAATCTTTGAGGTGCACATGGCCTGGCACGAATTGCGTGAAACTATTGGAGACGGCGATAATTGGTTTTCCAAAATCGCTATCGCCCATGCCTGTGGCGCGCCAGAGGCCTCGGGCCCCTGCCATGTTGCGTCCATGTGTCGACGTTTTAGATCTCAATACTGGCATTGTCTCGTCCGCTCATTGTCATGGGTCATCGTTTAGGCCGGAGCCGCTGGTTTATTTGTCTTACCGAGTTTGGCGCGCAGCGTAAACCCATTTAGCTGGCATTGAGCGCGCGCCGCTTGTCTTGCCAATCGGGCAAATATCGATCCATCAGCCCATAGAAGCGCGCGTTATGGCCGCGCTCGAACAAATGCACCAGCTCATGCACCAGGACATATTCCAGCATGGCGACAGGCTTGCGCGCCAGCTCAGAGTTTAACTTTATGGTGCGGCGGCTGACATGACAACTGCCCCAGCGCGAGGTCATTTTCTGCGCCGCCAGCCCTTTCGGGCTTAGCCCCTGCTCGTCGAGGCGCATGATTTGCGACCAATCTTGCAAGCGGCACGAAGCCTCTTGCACCAGAATATCGCGATAGGCGGCTTCCATCAGTTTGGCCTTTTTCTCTTCCGCCGCATCTTGGCGCACGACCATATGCCATTGACCATCGGCAAAATGAACCTTCTGCCCGCGTGAGGCGTGGGTAAGCCGCAACGGATAGTGCGCGCCCCAAAGCGCGAAGGGGGCGCCCTCTTCATACACCAGGGGCGCGGGCGATGGCCGCGAAGCCAATTTGGCTTGCTGCTTGGTTATCCAATCGGCCTTGCTGCGCACGAACTCGGCGATGCGCGCCTCGGACATGCGCATGGGCGCGGAAATCATAATCGCGCCTCCGGGATGCGCGGGCTGGCGAACCAGACGCAGGTTTAAATTCTTAATCCGCTTATGGCGAATGAACACGGGTCGTCCGTCTATGAGCCGTTCTAATTGCATCGTTTAGACATATCGGATTCCTTCGGGCCTGGCGATAGCTTGTGCCAGTGGGCTGGCATCTGGCGTCAAATCAGCTAAACTCGAATTCAAACAATGAAATGGGAGATAAACAATGGAATTACCAGCAACCCTCGGCGAGGCAATTGCACTGCAACCTCCATGGCTTATGAGCTACCTATATGTTCTGGTGGCCGCCAATTTAGGCGCGATTTTCTTCATCGTGCAGCGCACGCAAGATGGATGGCGCCCACGTTATGAAGCGATTGCCATTGTGGTGGCATTTTTGCTGGCCGGTGAATTTATGAATTATCTCTACAGCCAATATGGCTATGTCCGCCTACTGGGCTTGGCGCATTTGCTGTTTTGGACGCCGGTTTACATTTGGGTATTTACCCGCCGCAAGCAATTCACCGATGCGCCGATTTTCTCTAAATTCGTGCTGTTCTATCTGGTGATGGCAGGCATCTCGCTGACCATCGACACGATTGACGTGGCGCGCTATCTGATGGGCGAGACGGGATCGATGCTTTAACTGGCCTTTAAAACTCAGTGATGGTGACCCCGGCAGGACTTGAACCTGCAACCTCAAGATTAGAAGTCTCGCGCTCTATCCAGTTGAGCTACGGGGCCATTCATTTTAACCCCAATAAATCACTCTTTAACAGCGACTTAGGGTCCAAATCGATTGACCTAAAATCCAGTCAATTACCAAGCAAATTCAACTTATTGCTGACATATAGCTGACATTTTAGCTCCCCCCTTTAAACATTTCGATGGAGATACGGGGAGTAAATGGAAAACCAAACTAACAAATTTGTCGCTTTGGTCAAACCGCCGAGAGACAAAAGCTACATCTGCCTCTGGGACGACAACATAAAAGTGCTCCGATCTGTATATCACAGCTATGGGTGGCACTTAAGAGTAATTCTTCTGCATTTAACACAAGACGGACCCAACTTTTCAATAAAAGAAACGCGACCCTTCGGCCGCGTTTTCCA
>JABHDF010000069.1 GCA_018673175.1 Rhodobiaceae bacterium
AAAACCCCTGACCCGATTGAAAGCGCGCCTCGAAGCCTTGCTGGAGCAAAGCGAAGATGCGGCGCGCGATCAATTGGCCGATGCTTTAGAAGATGTCGATGGATTGCTGCATAGTTTTGCCGCGCTTCTCGCGCTGTCTCGCCTCGAAAGCGGTGCTGCGAAACTCACCCGCCAGCCGATAGATGGGGTAGAGTTGTTAACCAATTTGCATGATTTATTCGAAGCCGTATTTGTCGACAAACAAATGCGTTTGGTTTTAGACGTCACGCCAATAAGTGGTTTTGAGGGGGATGAGCCTTTGCTGGTTCAGGCCGTGGCCAATCTTTTGGAGAATGCACTCGCCCATGCCAGCGTGCCCGATAGCCAAGTGGTTCTGGCCTTGCACGAAGCTGAGGGCGATATCTTAATCTCGCTCACCGATGGCGGCGCGGGCATTCCGGCTGATAAATATACCGACGTGCAAAAGCGTTTCGTGCGTCTCGAGGAGAGCCGCACCAGCGATGGCAATGGGCTTGGCCTGTCGCTGGTGGCCGCGATTTGTCGTCATCACGGCGGCGCGCTCGAGCTTGGCGTCGGCACGCTCACTCTTGACGACGGCGCGTCGGGGCTGAAAGCTGTTTTGCGTTTGCCGAAGCGAGCCTAAGGTGGGGAGCGCATCTTCCCTGTTATTTGCCAAGCTGGCCGCCACCCCAGAGCGTCAACCGCTCGACGCCGACCATGCGCGCGCCTTGCTAGGAGACATTCAAACCGCCGCCTCGCCAGACGTGCAAGCGCTGCTTGAAACCCATGTTGATTTCTTCCTTTGGGTGGTCGAAGGCAGCGGTTTTTTGACCCGCCTAATGCGCCGCTATCCAGATGTTTTGCAAGACCTGAGCCGGCAATCCGTGGACGCCTATCACGCAAAGCTGATCCATAACATGCAGGCCACACTCGCCGAGTGTCCCGACCGCGATATCGCGATGGCCGAGCTGCGCCACACGCGAAACAAATCGGCTTTGTCGATTGCGCTGGCTGATTTGGCCGACCATTGGGATGTCGAACAGGTCACGCAAGCGCTCACCCATTTGGCCGATGCGAGCGTTTCGGCCGCGCTTGATTTTCTTTTGCACGAGGCCGTGCGCGCACAGCATTTGGCAAGTTTTTCGCGCGATGGTTTGGTGGTCTTGGCCTTGGGCAAACATGGCGGGCAGGAGTTGAACTATTCGTCGGATATTGATTTCGTCGTCTATTACACGCCCGATGCTTTGCCACTGGCGGCCGATGTCGACATCCGAAAGTTCCACATTTCTTTGGTGCAAGAGTTAGCCGCCATGCTGCAAAATGTGACGCAAGACGGGTTTGTCTTCCGCGTTGATTTGCGCCTGCGCCCTGACCCTGGGGCGACGCCGGTCACGGTGTCGGTTTCGGCCGCGCTTGGCTATTACGAATCGATGGGACAAAATTGGGAGCGCGCGGTCTATATCAAAGCGCGGCCGATGGCGGGCGATTTGGCGGCGGGTCAGCGCTTTATCGATGATTTGCAACCTTATATATGGCGACGCTATTTTGATTTTGCGGCCATTGAAGATGTCCATTCGATGAAGCGACAAATCCATGCGGTGCGCGGCCATGCCGAGATTGCCGCCATGGGCCATAATTTAAAACTGGGGCGCGGCGGCATTCGCGAGATCGAGTTTTTCGTGCAAACCCAACAGCTCATCGCGGGCGGGCGCGACCCAGATTTGCGCGGCCATCGCACCGTCGACATGCTGGCCATGCTGGCGCGCAAAAACTGGATTTCAGACGAGACCGCCACCACGCTAACTGCGTGTTATTATTATTTGCGCCGTCTCGAACATCGCCTGCAAATGCGCCAAGACGAGCAGACCCAAACCTTGCCGATGGCGCCAGAGCCTTTCGCCAGTTTCGCCCGTTTTGCAGGCTTTCAAACAGCGCCTGACTTTGCCACAGACTTCACCGCCCAACTGGCCAAAGTCACCCAAGAATATGCGCTTTTGTTCGAGCAATCCGAAAGTCTGTCGGGGGGGGAGGGCAATCTGGTTTTCACCGGCAATGAAGACGACCCCGGCACGCTAGAAACTCTGGCCGATATGGGGTTCACGCGCGGCAAAGAAATATCGGCGCTCATTCGCGGCTGGCACGCAGGCCGCACGGGCGCCACGCGCAGTCAGCGCGCGCGCGAAATTCTCACGCGCTTGCAGCCCACTGTTTTGCAGCGATTGGCGCAAGGTGGCGATGCCGATGGCGGGTTCATTCGATTTCACAATTTCTTAGAAAGCCTGCCATCGGGCGTGCAGGTGTTTTCTCTGTTTCAATCGAACCCGCATGTTTTGCATTTGCTGATTGATATCGTCACGGTAGCGCCACGCCTATCGGCGTTTCTGGGTGCCAACTCAGGGCTCCTCGATGTGCTGGTGCAACCGGTAGACGTGGCGCCACTGAGTTTGGCTTTGGATACGGATAATTTCGAAACCGCGATGAACCAATTGCGCCGCCATGTGCATGAAGAACAGTTTCGTATCGGCACCCGTGTTTTGGCCGACCCGGTAATGGCGGTGCGCTTTGGCGAGGCCTATAGCCAGCTCGCGCAAACCTCGATTGAGGCCATGTTGGCAGCGGCCAAAGCCGACATAGAGCGCCAATATGGAAAGCTTACGAGCGGGGAAATGATTGTCTTGGGGCTTGGCAAATTGGGGAGCCAAGAGATGACGCTGCAATCTGATTTGGACATTATTCTGATTTGTGATGCGGCCGATTTTTCGGCTCTGTCGGAGGGCGAGAAACCCATTTCTGCCGAACAATGGTTTGCCAGATTGGCGCGCCGCTTTTTAAGCGGGCTCAGCGCCCCAACGGCCGAGGGCGGTTTGTTTGAGGTGGATACGCGCTTGCGCCCTTCGGGCAATGCGGGCCCGCTGGTCACGAAATTATCGTCGTTTACGCAATACCAAAGCCAGCAGGCTTGGACGTGGGAACATATGGCGCTGACGCGCGCCCGGGTAATGGCGGGCGATGCAGGCTTGGCCGAGCGAGCCACGCAAGCTATCGAGACGCTTCTTGGCGCCCCGCGCGAACCGCAAAAATTGGTTCAAGACGTTGTCGAGATGCGCGCCCGCTTGCGCCAGCAC
Source organism: Rhodobiaceae bacterium (assembly GCA_018673175.1). Classification (GTDB taxonomy): domain Bacteria; phylum Pseudomonadota; class Alphaproteobacteria; order RS24; family RS24; genus UBA8337. The sequence continues at coordinate 3,126 of JABHDF010000069.1, forward strand.
CAACCCCAAGCTGGCCCGTTTGATATTCGCCGCGGGGATGGGGGTTTGGTCGATATTGAGTTTATCGCGCAGGCTCTGCAATTGCGCCATGCGCCCGACCATGCATCGCTTATCGGCACGCGCGAATTGACCCGTCTTTTGGATGATTTGGCGGAGCTGCATATTTTAGGGCAAAGCGATTATGAGACCCTAAAATCGGCCGCGCAGACCTATTTGGCTTTGCGACAAATTGGCAGTCTGTGTCTCGAAGATAATGAGACCCACCCCGTGCCGGCCACGGCTGGCGTCTTGCTAGAGGCGCTAAATGAGCCGGATATGCGCCGTTTAGAGGCGAGATTGCTTGATCATCGCCAGGCTGTCGGGAAAATCTTTGAGACGGTTCTTGCAAGCCTTTCCTGAGCGACCAAGTTATTGACCCTTGTTTCGCCTTGCTCTACCTTTCTGGGGAATTAGATAGATATATAGAGACGATTAGGGAGGGATTGACGGATGAATTTTGACTTTTCAGACGATCAGAAAATGCTGAAAGACCAAGCGCGCAAGTTCTTGGAAGATAAATGTAGTTATGCTGATGTCCGCACGGTTCTCGAAAGCGACGCCAGTCACCATGATGACGTTTGGCAAGGGCTTTGCGATTTGGGCTTCACGGGCGCTGCCATCCCGGAAGAATACGGAGGCCTAGGCCTTGGCGCGCTCGAATTATGCGTCGTCGCCGAAGAGCTTGGCCGCTGTGCCGCGCCAGTACCTTTCAGTTCGTCGATTTATATGGCCGCCGAAGCGCTCAAGCTGGGTGGCTCAGAAGCCTTGAAACAAGCTTGGTTGCCCAAATTGGCGTCGGGCGAAATCATCGGTACGCTGGCCGCCGCAGAAGGCCCAGCCGCCCCATCGCCACGCAACACGAAAACAACTTTTGCCAATGGTAAATTGAACGGCCGCAAATTGCCGGTGCCCGATGGCGAAACCGCCTCGGTGGCTATTGTTCTGGCCAACACAGGGGGTGCCGGTGAGCAGGCAGTCTCTTTGGTGGTGGTTGATTTGACCCAAAGCAGCGTTACCCGCTCTAGTGTCGAGACCATTGACCCAACGCGGGGCCATGCCGAGATTAACTTTGAAGATGCCGATGCAACGCTCTTGGGTGTCGCGGGCGAGGGCTGGGCTTTGATGAAACGCGTCGAAGCCGGCGCGGCCGTGCTTGTGGCTTTTGAACAAGTCGGCGGCACCGAAGCGGCGCTGCATATGGCGAAAGACTATTCGTTGGATCGGTATGCGTTTGGTCGCCAAATCGGCTCTTATCAGGCGATTAAACATAAATTAGCCGATATGTATGTGAAGCTCGAACTGGCTCGCTCCAACGCCTATTACGGCGCCATGGTGCTGGCTCAAGAGGGCGCAGACCTTGAATTAGCGGCCGCCTCGGCGCGTATTTCAGCGACCGAAGCCTATCGCTTTGCCGCACAAGAATGCATTCAAGTGCATGGCGGCATCGGCTTCACGTGGGAAGCCAATCCGCAATTTCATTATCGTCGGTCAAAACTTCTCGCTCTGTCTTTGGGCAGCGCGAGCCGATGGAAAAACCGGCTCGTTGCCGAGCTTGAAAAAAGTAATGTGGCCTAACGCGTTTACGCCACAAGTTTAGTTAACTAGGAAGGACAGTTAAAATGGATTTTAACGATACCCCAGAAGAAGCCAAGTTCCGCAGCGAAGCTCGCGAGTGGTTGACGGCCAATGCACGCCAGCGCGACACCAGCAACGCCAAAGCCAGCGTGTCTAACAAATCAGAAGCCGAACGCCTCGTGCGCGCCAAACAATGGCAGGCCTTAAAAGCCGAAGCCGGATATGCCGCCATCACCTGGCCGACCGAATATGGCGGTCGCGGTGGCACCTCCATTCAATCGGTTATCTATTCGCAAGAAGAAGCCAATTTTGATGTGCCGCGCGGTTTCTTTGAAATCGGCCTCGGCATGTGCATTCCAACGATGATGAAATGGGCCACGCCCGAGCAAAACGAGCGCTATGTGAAACCCGCTTTGTTTGGCGAAGAAGTATGGTGCCAATTGTTCTCCGAGCCAGCTGCTGGTTCTGATGTTGCGGGTTTGCGCACAAAATGTGAGCGCGATGGCGATGACTGGATCATCAATGGTCAAAAAGTTTGGACATCTGGCGCGCATTTTTGTGATTATGGCATCATCGTCACCCGCTCCGACCCAACCGTTCCAAAGCACAAAGGTCTGACGTTTTTCTTCCTCGACATGAAAACGCCCGGCATTGAAATTCGCCCGATTAAGCAAATCTCTGGCGGTGCAGGCTTCAACGAAGTGTTCTTCAATGATGTGCGCGTTCCCGATAGCCAGCGTCTTGGCGATGTCGGCGAAGGTTGGAAAGTATCTCTGACCACGTTGATGAACGAACGCCTCGCGATTGGCGGTGGCAGCGGCGTCGACCATGAAGAATTGTTGAAACTGGCTCGCGAGACCGAGTTGGAAGAAGGCCCAGCGATTAAGGACTCGAATGTGCGTGAAAAACTTGCCGATTGGTATGTCCAGTCGCAAGGCTTGAAATACACCAAGTTCCGCACGCTAACCGCACTCTCAAAAGGCCAAGTGCCAGGCGCGGAAAGCTCCATTGGTAAAATTGTGTCGGGTCCGAAAATGCAAGACCTCGGCAGTTTCGCCATGGACATCCAAGGCCAGGGCGGCATTTTGCAAGATGGCGACGAGAGCCCGATGGGCGCTGCTTTCCAAAATCAGTGGCTCGGCGCAGCCGGCTATCGGATTGCGGGCGGCACGGATGAAATTTTGCGCAACATTGTCTCCGAGCAAGTGCTGGGACTGCCGCAAGATATTCGCGTCGATAAAAAAGTACCGTTCAACGAATTGGCCAGCAACTCGAAAAAGTAAGCCTGCCGATTTTTGCGACTTAGAAAAGCCTGCGGGGGAAACCTCGCAGGCTTTTTGTTGTCTCTTGCTGTGGCGTCCAAAAAAGGCGACAAAGAGCAGATGAGTTTAAGCGCTGAAGATATCAAGTTTTCCGTTGCCCCGATGATGGATTGGACGGACCGCCATGACCGCTTTTTTCTGCGGCTCATTTCGCGTCGCGCACGCCTCTATACCGAAATGGTCACGGCCAATGCCATCCGCTTTGGCGACCGCGCTAAATTGCTAGACTTCAACGCCGAAGAACATCCCCTCGCTTTGCAAATTGGCGGCAGCGAAGCCGATGCTTTGGCCGAAGCCGCCAAAATTGGGGAAGACTGGGGCTATGACGAGATCAATCTCAATGTCGGCTGTCCGTCGGATCGCGTGCAATCAGGACAATTCGGAGCCTGCCTCATGCAAACGCCCGACTTGGTGGCCGAGTGTATGGCGGCGATGAAAGACAGCGTCAAAATTCCCGTCACCGTGAAGTGTCGCATCGGCGTCGACGAGCAAGACCCGAATGAGGCTTTGTTCACTTTGGTGGAAAAATGCAAAACTGCGGGCGTCACGCATTTTATCGTGCATGCCCGCAAAGCTTGGCTTGACGGCTTAAGCCCGAAAGAAAACCGAGATATTCCGCCGCTGGATTATGCGTTGGTATACCAATTGAAAGCCGCACATCCTGATTTGCTCATCTCGATTAACGGCGGCATTGAAACCATGGCGGAGGCCCAAACCCATATGGCCGATGTCGATGGCGTGATGCTGGGCCGCGCCGCCTATAAAACCCCTTATCTGTTAGCCGACGTCGATGCTGCGTTTTACAACGAGACGCAAGCGCCGCTGTCGCGCGAAGAGATTGTGCACCAATTAGTGCCTTACGCTCAAAACCTCGTGGCCAATGGCACGCGCTTGCATGCTTTGACGCGGCATCTCATGGGTTTGTTTCAAGGCCAAGCGGGCGGGCGCATTTGGCGTCGCCACTTGAGCGAAAACGCGCCGCAGCGCGGGGACGACCCCAAGGTATTAACCGAGGCGCTGGATTTGGTGCGAGAGCAACAAGCGCGAAAAAGCGCCCTGCAGGAGACTGGCTAGATGGAACAACTTATGGCTTTGGGCAGCTCGGGGGAGCTTGGATCTTTGGCGGCGGTCTTGCTGGCGGCGGGGTTTATCTCGGGCATTATCGCAGGCCTATTGGGCGTTGGCGGCGGCATTATTTTGGTGCCCGTCTTGTTTCAGACTTTCGTGTTTTTCGGCTTTCCGGAATATTTGCAAATCCATATGGCGGTCGGCACGTCTTTGGCGATTATCTGTTTCACCGCCACACAGTCGACCCGCAGCCACTATAAAAAGGGTGCCGTCGATGTGGCGGTTTTAAAAAGCTGGGGCGGTTTTGTTGCGGCTGGCGCTTTGGTGGGCGCGATTGCCGCGCGTTTTGTCGCGCCGGCGGGGTTGAAAATCATCTTCGCGACGCTGGTCTTAACCATGGCGTTTCGCATGGTCTTGAGCCAAAACGCCGGCGAGGCGAGCCAAAGCTCGCTGTCGGAAACGCTGCAAAAGGCACTCTCCAGTCTCATCGGATTTTTCTCGGCGCTGATGGGCATTGGCGGCGGCACCTTATCGGTGCCGCTTTTGAACGCCTCTGGCCATGATGTCCACCGCGCGGTCGGCACGTCATCGGCTATCGGCGTTCTCATCGCCGTGCCAGCGGCGATAGGTTTTATTATCGGCGGTTGGTCGCTGCCTGATTTGCCGCCCTTCGCCTTTGGCTATGTCAATGTTTTGGCTTTTGCCTTGATGATACCGACCAGCATGTTGGGCGCGCCGATAGGCGTGCGTTTGGCGCATCGCATGAGCAAGAAAACCCTCAACACTATTTTCGCCAGCTTCTTATTTATCAGCGGCGGACGCATGGTGTTGGCGCTGCTGTTCTAAATTTTCTGGTCGTATTCACCGACTTCGGGATAAGACGCCAAGAGCGCATCAATTTCGGCAAAAATCGCGCGCATATTTTCTTCCGATGCTGGGCTCTCGACCACGACCACCAGGCCTGGCTTATTGGAGGAGGCGCGAACCAAACCCCAAGTGCCATCGGCCAGCGTAATGCGGACGCCGTTTACCGTTACCAAATCACGAATGTCTTGGCCGATAATTTGTGCGCCATCGGCCGCTAATTTTTCGAAATGAGCAATGGCGTGGTCGACGACTTCGTATTTTTGCAAATCATCGCAATAGGGCGACATGGTCGGCGAGCCATAGGTGACGGGCAGGGAGCGACGCAAATCGGCCATTGTGTCTTGGCCCGCCCGATCGAGCATATCGCAAATGGCAATGGCAGTGACAATGCCGTCGTCATAGCCGCGCCCGATGGGAGCGTTGAAAAAGAAGTGGCCGCTTTTTTCAAAGCCTGCCAGCGCGCCCATATCATGCGTGTGGCGCTTCATATAAGAGTGTCCGGTTTTCCAATAATGCGTTACCGCACCCGAAGCCAATAAATCAGGGTCGGTGGCAAAGAGGCCGGTGGATTTTACATCGGCGATGAACACGGCGTCTTTGTGTTGGCGCGCCAAATCGCGGCCGACGAGAACGCCCATTTTATCGGCGAAAATTTCCTCGCCCTCATTGTCCACCACACCGCAACGGTCGCCATCGCCATCGAAAGCAAAGCCGATGTCGGCGCCAGTTTCTAAAACTTTATCGCGCATGGCGTGCAACATTTTCATGTCTTCGGGGTTTGGATTATGGTTGGGGAATGTGTAGTCGAGGTCGCAATTTAGCTCGACCACCTCCACGCCCAATTTGGCTAAAACCTGTGGCGCAAAAGCCCCTGCTGTGCCATTGCCGCAAGCAACCACGGCTTTGAGTTTGCGCTGAAAAGGCCCGCGCGTGCTCAAATCATCCATATAGGCCTGCGCTACCGTATCGACGCGCGAATAGCTGCCGCCCGCACGCGCCACGCCCGTATTGTTCAAAACCGCCTCGCGCAAAGCCGACATTTCGTCTGGCCCAAAGGTTAACGGGCGCGCTGCCCCCATTTTAACGCCGGTCCAGCCATTTTCATTGTGGCTCGCGGTCACCATGGCCACGGCAGGCGCATCGAGGTGAAACTGAGCAAAGTAAGCGGTCGGCGAAAGTGCCAGACCAATATCGAGAACCTCGACGCCCGCGCTCATCAGTCCGGTGGTCAGCGCAATTTTAATGCTTTGCGAATAGGAGCGATAATCATGGCCCACCACAATGCGGGGTTGTTTTTCATCGCCCAAAAGATCGAACAATACATTGCCAAGCCCAAAGCCAAGCGCCTGAATACCTGAGAGGTTTATCTCATCGGGAAACAACCAGCGCGCATCATACTCGCGAAAGCCCGTGGGCTTCACCAAGGCTTGGTTTTCAAAGTCGATGGTATTGGGGGTTAGATCAGCGCGGGGTTTGGACAGCATACTCGGGCCTCGGAATAATTATTTACGGGAGCGTAGGGATAGCACGATTTACCCTCACGATAAAACCGCCTATAGATGCTGCATGAGGAAAAATCATGTCATCTGACGATACGCCAACCCAAGATATTGTTCGTCTCGCTTTGAGCGATGAGCCCTTGCTCGACATAAAATCAGATATTCAAATCTCTGGCTTGCCCGCGTTTGAACCCGGCTGGGTATGGTTGGCGGGCGCGGGGCCCGGTGACCCTGGTTTGCTAACGCTGCACGCGGTCAATGCGCTTCAGCAAGCCGATTGCGTGGTTTATGATGCTTTGGTATCGGAAGATATTCTCTCGCTCGTGCGCCCCAGTGCCGAATTGTTTTATGCGGGAAAGCGCGGCGGTAAGCCGAGCTGGAAGCAAGATGACATCACCAATCGACTGATTGAAATGGCCGAAGCCGGCAAGCGCGTGTTGCGGCTGAAAGGCGGCGACCCATTTATCTTTGGTCGCGGCGGCGAGGAAGCCCAAAGCCTGGTGGCGGCGGGTATTTCTTTCCGGCTTATTCCGGGTATCTCAGCCGGCATTGGCGGCCTTGGCTATGCCGGCATTCCCGCCACCCACCGCGAGGTCAACCATGCGGTGACTTTTGTAACGGGGCATCTGGCAGGAAAATCATCCGACCCGCAAGTCGAGTTGCTCGACTGGAGCGCAATCGCCAAAGCCTCGCCAGTGATTGTGATTTATATGGCGATGAGCCGTCTGTCGGTTATCGCGGAGTTGCTGATGGCGGCAGGGCGCGCGGCCACAGAGCCCGTGGCGATTGTGACCCATGCCACAACGCCGAAACAGCGGGTGGTGACGGGCGAGCTATCGCAAGCGGCGCATTTGGCCGAACAGCATGGGCTAGAACCGCCGTCGATTATTGTTATCGGGGGCGTGGTTGATTTGGCGGATACGTTAAGCTGGTTTGGCGCGAAACCGATTTAAGCGGTTTTCAGCGTCTCAAGCCGTGCAGGCAATTGCGCCAAAACGGCATTTTTTTCGGCGTCGGAATAACCAGACCAATTACCAATTTCCATCATCTTGCGGCCACAGCCAATACAAAAGCCAGCCCGAGCCGACACCGCACATAAGCGGATGCAAGGGGAGGCGGGAGATGTATCCGCGTTTTCAGATAGTACGGTCTCAGACATGCGAGGAAATTAGCGGTTTGGACGACAAATGGCAAGTCGCAGGCGTTTGAGGTTGGCTTTTCCACCTAAAATGCCCTCTGCGGCATTTTTTCCGCATTGGAAGATTGATTTAGCGTTCATATCAACTAGATTTAGGTCAAACGTATAGGAGACGATTCCATGGATGTAGATTTCACAAATGAAGACCAGGCTTTCCGTGCTGAAGCACGCAAGTTTATCGAAGAGAATTACCCCAAGCACCTCATCGGTGCCGACCGCGGGGACCTCAGCAAAGAAGACTTTCTAGCATGGCATAAAATTTTGGCCGAAAAAGGTTGGGTCGCCCCAAGCTGGCCAGAAGAATTTGGTGGCACCGGATGGTCGGTCACACAGAAATATATCTGGAACGAAGAAAGTGCTGCCTTTGGCACCATTCCTCCGCTGCCCTTCGGCGTCGCGATGTTGGGCCCAGTAATTTACACCTTCGGCAACCAAGCGCAAAAAGATTGGGTTTTGCCCGGCATTAAATCCGGCGAGACCTGGTGGTGCCAAGGCTATTCCGAACCAGGCGCAGGCTCTGACCTGGCTGGTTTGAAAACGCGCGCCGTGCGCGATGGCGATGACTATATTGTTAATGGCCACAAAATCTGGACAACTCTGGCGCAACACGCCGACTGGATGTTCTGCCTTGTTCGCACAGGCACGGAAGGCAAACCGCAAGCCGGTATCTCTTTCTTGCTCATCGACATGAACACGCCAGGCATTACCGTGCGTCCGATCATCACCATTGATGGCGGCCATGAAGTCAACGAAGTCTTCCTCGAAGACGTTCGTGTGCCGGCCGAGCATTTGGTTGGGGAAGAAGACAAAGGCTGGACAATTGCGAAGTTCTTGCTGGGCAATGAGCGCTCGGGAATTGCTGGCGTTGCTCGCTCGAAAAAAGCCATTGATCGGTTGCGTGAGATTGCCCGTGGTGAGTTGGAGGATGGCGCACCGCTTCTCGAATCAGCTTCTTTCGCCCGCAAAATTTCCGAACTGGAAATCGATCTAACGGCATTGGAATATACCGAGCTGCGCACATTGGCGTCGGAAAGCAAGGGTCAAGGCCCGGGCCCAGAGAGCTCCATCTTGAAAATTAAAGGCACGGAAATTCAGCAACGGATTACCGAGTTGACCATGGAAGCGGTTGGCAATTACGCCTCCCCATGGGTTCCCCAGCTCGACCGTGGCGACAATTATCTGTCGATTGGTCCCGATCATGCCGAAGGTGTGTCGCAAACCTACTTTAACACAAGAAAAACCTCTATTTATGGCGGTTCGAACGAAATTCAGCGCAATATTATTGCAAAAATGGTGTTAGGGCTTTAGTCTCGCCACACATTTAGAGAAGGAAATACAAAGTGGATTTTAGCTTTACAGAAGAACAAACCCTGCTCCGCAACATGGTGCAGAGCTTCGTTCAAGATAATTATGATTTCGATAGCCGGATGAAAATCGTCCGTAGCGAAGAAGGCATGAGCCGCGAAATTTGGGGTCAATTTGCCGAGTTGGGTCTTTTGGCCGCTCCGTTTTCGGAAGAGCTAGGCGGCCTCGACGGCGGACCTATCGATATTATGGTGATTATGGAAGAGCTGGGCCGCGGTCTGGTGGTTGAACCCTATCTGCCAACCGTTGTTTTGTGCGGGGGCATCTTGAGCCGTCACGCATCGCCAGCGCAGCAAGAAGCTAATCTGCCAGGTATTTTGGGTGGCGAGAGCATTTGGGCCTTGGCCTATAGTGAGCCGCAAAGCCGCTTTAACCCTGCCGATGTTTTGACCTCTGCCAAAGCAGACGGCGAAGGCTATGTATTGAACGGCACGAAAGCTGTTGTCGCCGCTGCGCCTTGGGCCGATAAGCTCATCGTCTCGGCTCGCATGTCGGGCGAACAACGCGACCATAACGGCATTGGCCTGTTCATCGTCGACAAATCGACAGCTGGCGTTTCGACGCAAGACTACCCAACCGTCGATGGCAACCGTGCCAGCGAAGTGACTTTTGAAAATGTAGCCGTCTCAGGCGACGCCCTCATCGGCTCGCCAGACACCGGCCTCAGCATTCTCGAAGAAGCCCTAGACCACGGCATTGGCGCCATTTGCGCCGAGAGCCTGGGTCACATGAAATCGCTCAATGATGCAACGGTTGAATATTGCAAAACCCGCAAACAGTTCGGCGTGCCGATCGGTAGCTTCCAGGTTCTGCAACACCGTATGGTAGATATGTTCATGGAATATGAGCAGTCGGTTTCCATGACCTATATGGTCAACATGAAACTCAGTGAAGGCGAAGACGAGCGCAAGAAAGCCTCGTCTGGCGCGAAAGTTCAAATCGGTAAATCCGGTCGTTTTGTCGGTCAAGAAGCGGTGCAATTGCACGGCGGTATGGGCATGACAGAAGAGCTGAGCGTCGGCCATTACTTCAAGCGCTTGACGGTTATTGACACCCAATTTGGTAATGTCGATCACCATCTGAAGCGTTTTGCTTCGGCCTAATCTATGACCATGCTGGAAGTTTCCCAGCAGGGACACATTGTAACCCTGACCATCAACCGGCCTGACATGCGCAACGCATTAGGGGAACCGGGGGATGGTCAGGTTTTTTTTGATGTTATCGCCAAAATTAACGCCGACCGAAATGTCCGCTGCGTTATTCTGACAGGCGCCGGTTCGGCGTTTTCTGCTGGTGGCAATATTAAAGCCATGCAAAAGCGCGAAGGTCCTTTCGAAGGCGGTGCCATGCACGTGGCCGATGGCTATCGTCGCGGCATTCACCAAATCGTCAAAAGCCTTTGGGGGCTAGAAGTGCCCGCCATTGCCGCCGTCAATGGCCCGGCTATTGGTTTGGGCAACGATGTGGCGTGTTTGTGCGATATGCGGATTGCGTCTGAGAAAGCGATTTTTGGCGCGACCTTTTTGAAAATTGGCCTCATTCCAGGCGATGGCGGCGCATGGCTATTGCCGCGCATCATCGGCCATGCGCGCGCCTCTGAACTGTTGTTCACGGGCAATACGGTGTCGGCCGAAACGGCGCTGGACTGGGGTCTTGTGTCGCAAGTGGTTTCAGATGACAAATTGCTTGAAACTGCGCATGATATGGCAACAGACATTTCCCGCCAAAGCAGCGAATCTTTGCGCGCCGCCAAACGTCTTATGCGTCACGGCCAGACCAGTGGCTTTGAGACGGTGATGGAAATGTCAGCTAACGCACAAGCGCTCATGCATGTGAGCGAAGATCATTTAGAGGCAGTGTCGGCCATGCTGGAAAAGCGGTCGGCGGAGTATCAAGATAAATAATCGTAAAACCAATAGGAGAGACCGATGAAAGTAGGATATGTAGCCACTTTGAAAGTGGTAGACGGAAAGCAAGCTGAATTTGAAGCTGCGTTTGCAAACATGCAAGCCGCCGTGAAAGCCGATGAGCCAGGCACGTTGCAATACGACCTGTGCCAAGATGAGGCTGACGCCACCACCTATCGTGTGATGGAACAATATGAAAATCTCGATGCGCGTAAAGTGCATGGTAAATCGGCTGCCTTTGGCGCAGCTGCGGCGCCTTTGGGCGGCGGTGTAATGGCAGGCGCGCCAGAGGTTGTGCCTGTGAAAATGATTGGTTAGGAGGCCGTTATGGACCTGAGTTATAGTGCAGAAGACAATGCGTTCCGCGAAGAAGTGCGGGCCTTTATTAAAGAAGCTTTCACGCCAGATATCGTGCGCGAATGTGAGCGTTCGAAGAATGGTTATATTTCCAAGGAAGCGCATATAACGTGGCAAAAGCGTTTGCATGCCAAAGGTTGGGCTGCGCCAAATTGGCCAGTCGAGCATGGCGGTGCAGGCTTTACGCCAACGCAAAAATTCATTTACACGCAGGAAATGGAAGCTGCCGGTGCGCCGCATACCATTCCATTTGGCATGACTATGGTTGCGCCCGTGATTATGAAATTTGGTACCGAAGAGCAAAAAGCTCAGTATCTGCCAGATATTCTGGCCTCCAATGTTTGGTGGTGTCAGGGGTATTCTGAGCCAGGTTCGGGTTCCGATTTGGCGTCCTTGCAAATGAAAGCCGAAGATAATGGCGATCACTTCCTATGTAATGGGTCGAAAATTTGGACGTCCATGGCGCAACATGCCGATATGATTTTCTGCCTCGTGCGGACATCCAACGAAGGCAAGCGTCAGCAAGGTATTTCCTTCTTGCTCATCGACATGAATGCAACCGGCGTAAGTGTTGCGCCTTTGATCACACTGGATGGCCCTGCCAAGGATCAGCAAGAGATCAACCAAGTGTTCTTTGAAGATGTGAAAGTGCCAAAAGAAAATCTCGTGGGCAACCTCAATGAGGGTTGGACATGCGCGAAATATTTGCTCGAGTTCGAACGCGGCAATCCGTATTCGGGTGGCCTGAACCGCACGCTGGGCAAAGTACGTTCCATCGCAAGCGACGTGGAATCCGATGGCGCTCCGCTTATTGAGAACTCCGAGTTTAGCGCCCGATTGGCCGATCTCGAGCAACAAGTCATGGTAATGGAAGCTACCGAGCTGCGCATCTTCTCAGATGTCAGTGCGGGCGACAACATTGGGCCAGGCTCGTCGAGCATGCTGAAGACACGTGGCACAGAGCTGCAAAAAGATGTGTCGGAATTGGCTATGCAAGCGATTGGTCAATACGGCCTGCCATTTGTGGAAGACACATTGGCCTCGACCAATGAAAGCGATATCGGCATGGCCGGTGCCGCGCCGATTACGCCGATTTACTTCAACGTTCGCAAGACCTCCATCTATGCGGGCTCGAACGAAATTCAGCGTAACATTATTGCGAAAGCTGTCTTGGGACTTTAAGTCTCAAACCAGACACAAGATTAGGGGCGCTCTTCACGGAGCGCCCTTTTTTTTGTTACATAACTTGGCGTAAGATAAGCATGAGCGCGAACATGGCGAGGAAGATACCCGCCGCCGAGCCAATCGAAGCAATGCCCGATACCAGCCCGCTTTCGCGGCTGGCCTGTTCGCTAATTTTAAGCATCTGCAACACGCTCCGCTTCAGTGCTGCCAAAACCACAAACCAGACACGCAAAACCGGCCCCGCAATCGCCATGGTGGCGCGGGGTAACGTGCGGCGGAACAGATAATCCGTGTTCAAAACAGTGGTGTCCATGGCCGTCGGATAGACCCCGCGCAAGCTCAAGAAGACAAAGCCAAGGCCCGCGAAGAACAGCAATTGCAGCTCGCCCAATACATAACCAGCTTTCCAAACTTCATAGCGTGCGTCATACGGCAGCAACGCATACAGCGGTTCAGGATAGACCCCGATACCCAAGCACAGCGCGGCGGCGGCGCCCATTGCCAGCAACATGCCAAGCGGCGCTTCTTTGGCTTTTACCCGCTTGGGCGCCGGGCCGAAGAAAGGCAGATAAACCGCCTTCACAAAGATGTGCTGCACCGCACCGACGGTGACAAAAACCATGGCGAGCCAGACGAAGAAATAACCTTCCTTGGCCACCGCGCCGAGGGTCAAGGACTTCGTAACAAAGCCAGAGAACAGCGGGAAGCTGATAATCGATAGGGCGCCAACGGTGCAAAAAATGGCGGTCAGCGGCATGGATTTAGCCAAAGCGCCCAATTGGCTGGCTTTGGCTGTGCCCGTGCGATGCAAGACAGCGCCAAGCGCCATGAACAAAAGCCCCTGATAAATCGTGCTGGCAAATGCATGTGCCACCGTGCCGTTCAAGGCCAATTGTGTGCCAACGCCAATGCCGATGACCATAAAGCCCAATTGATTGTTCAGCGAATAAGCCAGCACGCGGCGCAAATCATTTTCGACGGCCGCAAAAAACACGGGCAAGACGGCCATCACAGCGCCGATGTAAATCAGCGGCGTGAAGCCAGCAAAGCAAAGTGCCAGCATGTAAATTGCCAATTTGGTGGTGAAGGCGGACAGCATCACCGTGCCAGTAACCGATGCCTCTGGGTAGGCATCTTGCAGCCAGCCGTTGACCAGAGGGAAGGCGGCTTTAATGCCAAAGGCGAGAAGCAAGCAAAGACCTGCGGGCGTGAGGGCATCCACGGCTTGGATGGTCAGCCCCGTGCCATCGCGCCACAATAAACCCGCCCCAGCCAATAACACCACGCCGGATCCGACTTGCATCAGCAAATAGCGCATGGCGGCGTTCATCGTGCGCGCGCTAGTGCCTGCCAAAACCAAGAAGACGGAAGTGATGGCGGTCAGTTCCCAATACAAGAAGAGCGTTAGAAAATCGCCAGCAAAGAGCGCGGCAATGGCGGCGCCCGCATAGGCCAAGCCTGCGGCTGAGGTTGTTTTATTGGGATCGTGCAGGGCATAAAAAACATTGAGCGCGGCGGCGATGTGAAACACCAGGGCGAAAGGTTTGGTCATGGCTTCGGCGCGCACCAGAATGAGATCTAACCCGCCCAAACTGGCCGTGGTATGGACGCCCGTCTCAATGCCAAATGTGAGATAGCCAGACACCCCAATGAGCGCCAACATATAGGCTTGGCGTGGCGCGTGCGGTAGCACCGGCACAAGCAGCGCGCCGACGATAAGCAGGAGACCTGGAATGGAAAGCAGCATCTCGAGCATCTAGGCGTCTCCCTCTGGCGTGTCGTAATAATCGACGGGGCGCGTGGCAAGTTTGGCGACCAGCCGACTGCCAAGGATAATCGCTAGGAAAGCGAGAAAGCCGAAGCCTGCAAAAAACAGCGGCATGGCTTCGAGGGCAAAATATGCGTGGCGATGGACGAGGATCTCAGCCAGAACCAGCAAACCCGCGACGGCTGCCAAAAGGCGCAAGCCCAGAGCGGGCGTCAGTTTACTTTTAGGGTTTTTCGACTTCGCCATGCCTAGCCTCCAAAATCTATGATGAATAGGTCGACGGCAAAAAACAGAGCCAAGGATAAAAATGCGGTAATCGACAAGGGGATAAGCATGGCAATGGGGGCTTCTTGCACGCCCTTGAGTTTGCGTTTCGGCGTGGCAAAGAAGCCGCGAACGACAATCTCGCCGAGGTAAACCAAGTTCAACAGCGACGACACCATCAACACGCCCAGCACCACAAGATAGCCATTGTCGAGCGCGCCGCCCATCAGCATGAACTTAGACCAAGCGCCCGCCAAAGGGGGCACGCCCATAATCGACAAAGCGGCCAAAGCAAAAGCAGTATAGGTAATCGGCATGGTGCGGCCGAGCCCGTTCATATCGCGAATGTCGGTGCGTTTGTGGGCCACATAAATAGCGCCCGCGCAGAAGAATAAAGTAATTTTACCCGCCCCATGCGCCGCGATATGCAAAGCCGCGCCAGAGGCCGCCAATGGGGTGGCCAGCGCTGTGCCCATGACAATATAGCCCAATTGGCTGACGGTGGAGTAAGCCAAGCGGGCTTTCAAATTGGTTTTGGTCATGGCGACAATCGAGGCGGCCAGAATAGAGAAACTCGCAACCCAAACCAGCCACTCGCTGCCGCCGGTTTCCTTTAAGAAATCAATGCCGAAAATATAGACGCCGACTTTCAACACGGTAAACACGCCCGCTTTCACCACGGCTACGGCGTGCAGCAAAGCACTGACGGGCGTGGGCGCGACCATGGCTGCGGGCAACCAACGGTGCAGCGGCATGAGGGCTGCCTTGCCAATGCCAAAAGCAAAAAGCGCCAAGAGGGCGGGGACATAAAACGGGTCTATTTTGCCCACCAAAATACCGCCCGAGGTAAAGTCGAGCGTGCCCGCTATAGCCCAAACGCCGATGACGCCAAACAGCAAGAAGACGATGGAGCTGGCAACCAGAATGCCAAGGTAAACTCGGCCTGCTTTCAAAGCCGCCTCATCGCCTTTATGGGTGACCAGCGGATAGGTCGAGAAGGTGAGCATTTCGTAGAACACAAACAGCGTCAATAAATTGCCCGATAGCGCAATGCCCATGGTGGCGTGAATGGCCACGGCATAGAAGAACATAAAGCGTGTGTGGTTGGCCTCTTTGGCGCCGCGCATATAGCCGATGGTATAAAGCGTGGCCAAAGGCCATAGGGTGCCGGCCACGAGCGCAAATAATTTACCCAAAGGCTCGGGCGTGAAGGTCAGCGTCAGTCCGGGTGCCAGCTCCACCAGCGTCAGGCTGGCGCCGGTCGGTAAAAGATAAAGCTGAAAAGCCGCGCCTGCGCTCAAAATTCCTAGCAGAACCGCTTGGCCATCGCGCAAATTCGGGTGATTGCGAAACACCAATACCAGAGCCGATGCCAATAGCGGCAGGCCGAGTAGCGTGTAGATAAGATTTTCAGCTGACATTAGTTCGCTCCCGCAACAGAGGGAATAAACACATGGGCTGCGGCAAAGGCGGCTTGCACCAGAGGGGTTGCGTAAATGCCAAACCCGAGTGTGGCGATGACCATAATCCAGGCCGGAATATATTGGCTGGCGGTCTCGTGCAGTTTGGGCGCGCCTTTAGGGCGTGGCTGCAACCAGGCGGCTTCGATGATTTTCCAAACATAAGCCAAGGCCAAAGCCGAGCTGAGGAAGGTCAAGCCGGCCAATAGCCAGAAGTCTTGTTCCAAGAGGGCGCGGATGAGATATAATTTGGAAATAAAGCCAGCCGTCAGCGGCACGCCAATCAGCGCCAAACCACCGAATAAAATCGCCGTCATGGTGATGGGAATTTGTTTGCCCGCCCCTTGAATGGTGCCCATGGTGGCGCGCCCTGCTTGCGCGGCAATCATGCCAATGGCCAAAAACAAAGCGCCCTTCATCAGCGCATGATTGAACAAATGCAAGAAAGCGGCGGCCAAACCAGTGGCGCTCATGGCGCCAATGCCAATGGCCATATAGCCAAGTTGGGCGATAGAGGATTGCGCGAATAATTTTTTCAAATCGGTCTCGACAATGGCGGCCAAAGTGCCCACGAAGGCGCCCGCAATGCCAAGCGTTAAAACCAACAGACCCACCGCATCGGCAAGGCCCGGGAACTCAACGCCAAAGACGCCAAAGATTAAGCGGATGAGCACATAGACCGAAACCTTGGTGGCGGTAGAGGCCATCAGCGCGGTCACCGCCGAGGGCGCGTGCGCATAGGCTGGCACCAACCAGAAGTGCAGTGGAAACAGCGCCATTTTTAAGAACAAGCCCAATGCGATGAAGGCCATGGCGGTAAAGGCGGCACGGGTTTCCTCGACTTGGGGCAGGCGCTCGGCCAAATCGACCAAGTTCAATGTGCCCGTCAGCATGTAGAGCAGCCCTAGGCCGATGACATAAAAAGTGGCGCCCACGGTGCCCAGAATGAGATAATTAAAAGCCGCAGGCAGCGCGCGACGGTCGCGCCCAGAGCCCATGGCGACCAGCGCATAGGCTGAAAGCGATGAGATTTCGAGGAAGACGAAAATATTAAACGCATCGCCCGTGGTTACTTGGCCCAACATGCCGGCGATGGTGAGCAGCCATGCGGCATAAAAAAGCGCATGGTCGCGCGCGTCAATTTCGGCCGCAACCAACTGGCGTGCCGCCAAAGTGGCGACAAAGCCAATGCCGCTAATCACCGGCAAAACCAGCGCGCTGGCGGCATCAATCACATAAACAATGCCAATGGGCGCGGCCCAATTGCCCATCTCATAGACAAGGGTTGTGCCCAGCGCGCGTTGTTCGAGGAACAAGGCAATGGAGATAAGAAATGCGGCGCCCGTGGTGATAAACGCCACCCCCCAAGCAAGGTCTCGACCGCGCAAAAGAGCGGCGAAAGGCGCGGCCAGCAGCGGCAGAAGAACTTGCAAGACAGGTAGATGCTGCATCATGAGACGTCTTCCTCGTCATCTAGCTGGGCGATAATATCATCGTCTTCAATGGTGCCGAAGCTCTCGTGAATGCGGATGATCAGCGCATAGCCCACAGCGGTGGTAGAGACGCCCACCACAATGGCGGTGAGAATAAGGACATGCGGCAAAGGGTTGGAATAAACCGTCGTCGGGTCGCCCGTTAAAATAGGCGCCGTACCTTGCGCCACTTTGCCCATGGAAATATAGAGCATGAAAACCGAGGTCTGAAAAATATTCAACCCAACGATTTTCTTGACCATATTGCCGCGCGCGATAACCCCATAAAAACCGATCATCATCAAAACGATGACGAGGTAGTAATTCCACTGGCCGAGCAGTTGTTCGATAAAGGGGTTCATTTTTTCACCTTCTTCGCTGTTTTCGAAGCCGAAACTTTGCGCTCATGCGCGTCCGATTTCGACAGCAAGCGCAGATGCGCGGTGCGCCCTGCGAAAGTGAAAAACAACATCACCATAACCGCGGCCACAGTCAGCCCGACACCAAACTCAACCAAAAGAATGCCCAAATGCTGGCCCGCGACGGGGTCGCTGGACAGCACGTTAAAGTTAAGAAAGTTCTTGCCCAACACCATGCCGGCGACACCGGTAAAGCCGTAGAGTAAAACACCGCCACAAATGCCCATCAAATTATAGCGCGCCGGCCACACGTGGCGGCCTTTATTGAGGCCAAACACGACCGCATTGAGAACGAAAGCAGAGGCGAAAATAACGCCCGCCTGAAAGCCGCCGCCAGGCCCGTAGTCGCCATGAAATTGCACATAAAGCGCAAACAACATGACGGCGGGGATCATCACCTTGGCGACCACGCGAATGACAATATCATCCTGCATTTTGGCTCCCCTTGGTTTTGCGTTTGGCTTTTTTAGGTTTTTGCGGCGTGCGCGTGTAACCGCCGATGATAAGCAGCACGGCCAAAACTGCGGTGAATACCACCAGCGTTTCTCCGAAGGTATCAAAGCTGCGATAGCTGGCCAGCACAGAGGTGACAATGTTTGGCACGCCGATGGCTTGCTCGCTGCCGATGATATATTCGGGCGCCACATGATTATGAATTGGCGCTTTGGGGTCGCCAAAAACCGGCAGGTCTGAAACCGCAACCGCCAGCAGCAAGCCGGTCAGCGTGGCCAGAAAAGCGGGAACCAAAGATATCGAATGCGGTTTTTCTTGCGCGGGCAACAGCGATAGAGTGGCTAAGGCCAGGACGGTGGAAATGCCGGCGCCCACAGCCGCTTCGGTGAAAGCGACATCGACGGCATCCAGCACCACGAATTGCGCCGCGGCGACCAAAGAAAACGCGCCCGATAACATCACCACGGCAAACAGGCGGTGCAACCGCAGCGCCAAAATGGCAATCAATGCCAGAAGCGCGATGAGCGAAGCATTAACCAAAAAGCCAGCCATTATTTTGCCCCTTTGGTTTTGGGTTTCGGCTTAACTTTCGGTTTCGGTTTCAGCTTGCGGCTCAGCTTCCCGTCGACGCCAGACACGCGCGCGGCGCGCGCGATGGCATGGGTGGCGGTTGGGCTGGTCATCACCAAAATAAACCCAATAAGGATGAGGCGTACACTCACCGTCCAATCGGGGGAGAGCAGAAGCAGTCCAAACAAAATCAGTCCTGCGCCGCCCGTATCGACAATGCCAGAGCCATGCATGCGCTGATAAATATCACCCAATCGCAACAACCCAAGCGCGCCAAAGATGACGCCAAGACTGCCCAAGCCCAAGCTGATATAGCCGACAATCTCGATGATTTGCCAAACCATACTCATTCCGATTTATCCTTTTTTGAGCTGTGCGGGTGGTCGCCCAAAGTGCCGAAGCGGAAATATTTCAAAATCGCGATGGTGCCGATGAAATTGATCAGCGCATAGAGCAGCGCGATATCTAAAAATTCGGGGCGGCCATCAAAAAACCCATAAACCGCAATCGCCAATACGGCCAAAGTGCCAATGGTGTTCACCGCCAACACGCGGTCAAAAGGTGTCGGCCCCAGGGCGGCCCGCGTGATGGCCAAAACAAAAGCCACACCCAGAGCCAATAGAGAGAAAGCCAAAACGCTCATGGTTTTGTCCCTTCTAGTTGGCTTACGCGCGCGTCCATTTCAGGGTCGCTAAGACCTTGTGCGAAATCATCGGTCAGGGCATGGACTAAAATATAATTGTCGGCTTCCTCGACATCGACCGACACAGTGCCGGGAGTCAGAGTGATAAAATTGGCATAGGTCACCAGACCGGTTGCGGTCTTTTGGCTGCCTTGCACCCAGGTTAATTGCGGCTGGGCGGATGCGGGGTTGAAAATAATTTTCACCACCGCCCAATTTGATTTGAGGATTTCCCAGGTCAGCCAAAGGGCGACTTTGGGCAATCGAACAAACACCGCCATGGGCAGGCCTTCGTCGTCTAGCACGCCCATGCGCGAGGCAATCATCGAGACGCCCAGCGCGCTGACAAACCCAAGGCTAAGGAGCAGTCCGGTGTAATGACCCGACAGCAACAGCCAAAGGCTGAACATAAGAGCAGTGGATATGGCTATCTGGCGCATGAAAAAAAGGGCGCGTGTTGCCACGCGCCCTATCACTTTCTAGGCTTTGCTTGCAGCTTGAATAAGCTCAAACATGCGGCCCGTTTGCTCGCCACCCTGGAACAGGGCTTTGGCGTCGTCATTTACCGTCGAGATAGTGTCCCAATTGGCGGCCACATCTTCGGCGGTTGGGTTTTCGCCCAAATACATGCCTTTGGTTTCGACAATCGCTGCCGAAGTATAGGCACCCGCACCGGCGCAAATAATTTTGCCAGTTGGGGCGGCTTCCGAGCTCATAAACACAACCGCAGGGGTTACGCGTTCTGGGGTCAGCATGTCTTCCATTTCGGCAGGCATGAGGTTTTCCGTCATGCGTGTCCAAGCGACAGGCGCCAGCGCGTTAATGTGAATATTGTCTTTTTGGCCCTCGATCTTCAGCGTGTTCATGAAGCCGACAACGCCCAATTTGGCGGCGCCATAGTTGGCCTGACCAAAGTTTCCGTAAAGACCCGAAGAAGAAGACGTGACCACGATGCGGCCATAGCCTTGTTCTTTCATAATCGGCCAAACCGCTTTGGTTGGCTTCATGGTGCCGAACAAATGTACGTCGACCACAAAGCTGAAGTCGCCGAATTCCATTTTGGCAAAGCTCTTGTCGCGCAAAACGCCCGCGTTGTTAACCAACACGTCGATGCGGCCATAAGCGTCCATGGTTTGCTGAACCATGTTCGCAACGCCATCGTCGTCGGTTACACTTGATCCATTGGCGATGGCTTCGCCACCCGCCGCTTTAATTTCAGCCACAACCGCTTCGGCTGCATCTGACGAACCGCCAGAGCCGTCCATCGTGCCGCCCAAATCATTGACCACGACTTTCGCGCCACGGCGTGCAAAATCCAGCGCATGGCTTTTGCCAAGTCCGCCGCCTGCACCTGTTACAATCACAACTTTATCTGTAAAATCCAAACTCATTTTCGTCTCCTTAGATGGAAAAAACCTGCCCTGTTGTGCCTCACAGGCGGCTTTGGGTCAAGCGAGTTTGGTCGGTTTTTCGTGGGCTGTTTATTGTGCCGCAGCTAGGCCTTGGGTGGCGTTCGCGCCCACTTTATCCGTGCCTTGCAAACCCGCCGCTTGGGCCAATAATTCATACGAGCGTTTGCGCGCGTGTAAATCTGGGATGAGCGTCAAGGCAAACACTTCGTCAATCTCGTGCGTTTTTACTATGGCGTTCAGCTGGGTCATCACTTTGTCTGGAGTGCCGGTGAGGCTGCGCGCTTCGAGTTGCGCTAAAACTTGCGCATCGCGATCGCTCACTTGCCAGTCCTGTGCTTCGTCGAGGGTCGGGAAACGCCCGGCTTTGTTTTGCATTAATTGGCTCGCCCAAATATTGCGCGGACGAGAAAGATAATCGGCTTCTTCTTGGGTCTCGGCCACCAGAATAGAGGCCGCCAAAGCCACTTTAGGCGCCTCGCCTTGGCGCGAAGGTTTAAAATGCGTGCGATAGTTAGACAGGGCGTTATCGAGATTGTCGGGAGTTATGAAATGCGCATAAACATAAGGCAGCCCATGGTGCGCCGCATGAATGGCGCCGTCGCCACCCGAGCCCAACATCCACACTGGCACGGCTTCGTCGCCCATCGGTTGGGCGTGCAAGCCTTGGTAGGGGTGGTCGTCTGGAAAGCCGCCTGCCTCGCCAGATAGCCCATTGGCATCTTCTAAAAACTGCAACAGCATTTCTAATTGCTGGGGAAACACTTCAGGCGGCCAAGCTTTGGGGCCGGGCTGCAAGGCGGCCGAGGTGCGCATGTCGCCGCCGGGGGCACGGCCCAAACCAAGGTCGATGCGTCCGGGCGCAAGCGCTGCCAGCATCCGAAATTGTTCCGCCACTTTGAGCGGGCTGTAATGGGGCAACATAATGCCGCCGGAGCCGATGGACAGGTTTTGGGTGCGCGCCGCGATATGGCCAATGAGAATTTCAGGCGCCGCGCCGGCAAAAGATGAAGTGTTGTGATGTTCGGCCAACCAGAAACGCGAATAGCCCAATGTGTCTAAATGTTCGGCCAAAGCCACGGTTTCGGCCACCGCTTGGGCGGGGCTGGTGTTGGTGACAATGGCAGACTGGTCCAACGCGTTCAGTAAAAAATGGCTCATGAACATTAGTTTACCCAATCGATAAGCGTCTGGCCAGCAACTTGATGGCAGGGTTGGATTGGCATTTGGCCATAAAGTTGTGTGTGGGGCGAGATTCTGCTTGCCGCCTGCAGGCGAGTGGCTAATATTCGACGCCATCAGGTTCGGTTTAGGGAGACGACAAGCCATGTATGCAGAATTAAAACAAGTGCGCGATCAAATGACAGGCCCGGAGAGCATGTTTGCGATCAGTGATATTGAAATTCGCGGTCAAACGCTGAAAACTTTCACCAATGCACCGCCATCGCTTCGCGAAGTCTGGGCGCTTTCTGCCATGGGACACGCCGATAAAACCTATCTCGTATATGAAAATGAAACCTGGACGTACACGCAGGCCTATGCCGAAAGCGCGCGCGTCGCCGCTTGGATGTTCGACAATGGTATCAAACAAGGCGACCGCGTCGCTTTGGCTTTCCGCAATTATCCAGAATGGATGCTGCTTTACTGGGCGCTAACCTCTGTTGGCATCACGGTTGTGGGCATGAACGCTTGGTGGGTAACCGACGAAATGCAATATGGCCTGCAAGACAGCGCGCCCAAAGCTTTCATTGGCGATGTCGAGCGTCTGCAGCGCATCTTGCCGATCCGCGATCAATTCCCGGACATGAAACTTATTGGCCTGCGTTTGCCAGAGCCGATTGATGGCGTGATTGAGTATGCCGAGTTGAAAAACCACGCTGGCGAGATGCCAGAGGTGAGCATTGATGGCGACGAAGATGCCTGCATTTTCTATACGTCGGGCACAACCGGGCGTCCAAAAGGCGCCCAGCTAACGCAACGTGGCTGCGTGTTGAACCTGATGAGCGTGGCCTTCATGTCGGCGGCTTCCAACATGGCAGAAGCGGTGGAAGCTGGCACGGTCGACCAAATTCCAGAGCCAGGCACAGCCCCCGGGCCGATTATGTTGGTGACCACACCGATGTTCCATGTGACGGCCAATAACTGTGTTTCTCAGCCTTGCACCATGGGCGGCGGCACGCTTATTTTCATGTATAAATGGGATGCGGGCGAAGCGCTGAAAATTGTCGATAAGTATAAAGTAACCAATTTGAGCGGCGTGCCTGTGATGGCGCGCGAGATTATCGCGCATCCAGATTTTGCCAAATATGACACTTCGTCTTTGGTAACTTTGGGCGGCGGTGGCGCGCAATTGCAACCCGACTTGGTTGGTAAAATTGACGAAGCTCTTGAAAATGGCCAAGCCAACACGGGCTATGGCATGACCGAGACCTGCGGTTTGATTACCGCCATTGTTGGTAAATATTTCCTCGATAAGCCAGACAGCTGCGGCCCGCTTGTGCCAACCATGATTGGCAAAGTTATAGATGCCGATGGCAATGATTTGCCAGAGGGCACGGTCGGCGAGCTATGCGTCAAAGGTGGCAATGTCATTAAAGGCTATCTGAACCGCGAAGAAGCCACGGCCGAAAGCATTCAAGACGGTTGGCTGCGCACGGGCGATATTGCACGCATCGACGAAGAAGGCTTTGTGTTCATCGTCGACCGCGCCAAAGATATGGTTTTGCGCGGTGGCGAAAACATTTATTGCGCCGAAGTAGAAAGCGCCGTGTTCAAAAATGATGCGGTTGCCGAATGCACAGTATTTGGTGTGGAAGACGAGCGCCTTGGCGAAGAAGTGGGCATTGCGATTGTTGTGGCAGAGGGCGAAACTTTGACCGCCGATGCCATTCGCGAACATTGCTCTAAATTATTGGCAAGTTTCAAAATCCCACGGTATATCTGGTTGCGCACGGAGAAATTGCCACGCAATGCCAGTGGTAAGTTTTTGAAACGCGAATTGCGCGATACGCTAGATCCAGCGGACGCAAGCTAACAAACGCCGCTGAAGCGGCAGGATTCGAGGAAAAGCGTGACTTTAAAAGCTCGTCTATTGACATCTGTCTTTGTGCTACCGCTAAGCGGTTGGCTCATGCTTGCACCCGCTTCGGCCTTCGACGTGACGGGAGATGAAGCCGACGCGGAAGCGACCACCGAGCAAATTATTTTGGAGGACACGGACACGAGCGATGTTCAAAGCATTATCATCGATGGCACGCCTTCCAACCCATCCGAGCAAGCGGCTTTATTGATACGGGACGACCAAGTCGTCACCGTTAACGGAACGATTCTGGTGCGCGATCGCGATGACGATGGTGAGCTTACGCCATTGCAAAACGGTATTGCGGTTAAGGTTGGCATTGCTCTGTCGGCTGGCGAGCTGCGATTGAAATCGGGCGCCAATCTGAGTGTTTTGGAAATTCAAGGGCCAGAATAAGATGGCGATGAAGATGGACTTCCAGATGCAAATGACACAGATGAAGATGGTACACCAAACTTCTGTGATGAGGATGATGACAACGACGGAA
>JABHDF010000031.1 GCA_018673175.1 Rhodobiaceae bacterium
GACCAAAGAGTTGAAAGACTTGATGGAAGAACATGGGCTGCGCGAAGGCGCCAACTCAGACCCGGCCGATTTTGTCATCGAGCGGGCCTTTGTTGACTAGAGAGTTGACTAGAGAGTTGACTAGAGAGTTGGTTAACCTGTTTTAAGGCCGCCCAAGTCTAACTCAATAAATTTGCCGCCTTGGCTGGCGAGCTGGCGCAGCGTGTCGGAAATTTTCACATCTGCGTTTTCGCTGTGCAGGGATTCCATTGTGGCCAGAATTTTCTCTGCTCCAACCAAATCGCCATAGGCCATGGGGCCACCTGTATCGCCTGGCCAGCCGTAGCCATACGACCAAATCACATCGACATCGCTTGGGCGTTGGGCTTTGTTTTCTTCCAAAATAATCAGCGCTTCATTGACCATTGGATGCAGGCAACGCGCCAGAATATCGGCTTCCGACAGGCCCGCTTCGCCCGGCGCAATGCCCGTGACATCGGCGATGACAGCTTCCGTAACTTTCGAGGGGCTGCGCTGTCGGTTTTCGTCATAATCGTAAAAACCAGCGCCGGTTTTTTGGCCGCGACGGTCCATTTCGCACAATGTATCGCGAATGGGGTTGGAGGTCGTCGCCCCTTTTTTCCAGCCGATATCGAGGCCTGCCAAATCAGACATTTGGAACGGCCCCATTTTAAAGCCGAAATTATTAAACGCGGCATCGACATCCCACGGCAGCACGCCGCGTTTTACCAATTCATTGGATTGGAACTGGCGCGCCGCCAAAATGCGGTTGCCCACAAAACCCGGGCAGACGCCCACAAGGGTTGCCACTTTGCCAATTTTCACCGCGATATCCATGGACGTTGCCACCACATCTTCGGCGGTATCATCGGCGCGAACGATTTCTAGAAGTTTCATCACATTGGCCGGCGAGAAAAAATGCAAGCCAATGACATCTTGCGGGCGCGAGGTTTGCGCGGCAATCGTATCAATATCCAAGCCAGATGTATTGGTGCCCAAAATCGCGCCCTGTTTGGCGATACCGTCGAGGGTTTTAAAAATGGATTTTTTCAATTCCATATCTTCAAACACCGCCTCAATGATGAGGTCGCAATCGGCGAGTGCCGCCATATCCAAAGCGCCATCGATGCAGGCCATGCGCTCGGCGACTTCTTCGACGGGAAAACGTCCGCGGTCGGCGCTGCGTTGGTAATTGGCTTGAATGACGCCAAGCCCGCGCGTCAGGGCTTCTTCTTTGGTTTCAATCAGGATGACCTGAATGCCAGCGGTGGCAAAATTCATCGCAATACCGCCGCCCATCGTGCCTGCGCCAATAATGCCGACTTTGTGAATCGGGCGCAAATGGCTTCCCGAGGCCAGGCCGTCGATAACCCGCGCGGTTTGGGTGGCTTCATTCATATAGGCTGCAATATCACTCATCGATCTGTCTCCATTTTTGACTTCAAATATCTGGTCAGCATCATGTCGAGTTGCGCGGCTTTGGGCAAGTCTGATTGCGCTTAAATTTTAAGTAAAGGCGGCCTATAGTCGAGTTTAAGGGTTAGCTAGGGAGATAAGCCATGCCGATGATCAATGTAAAAATTACCAAAGAAGGCGCCACCACCGAGCAGAAAAAACAAGTGATGGCCGAGATGACTGAAGTGCTGGCGCGTGTGTTAGGCAAAAACCCTGCCACCACGATTGTCATCATCGACGAAGTGGAAACCGAAAATTGGGCCATCGGCGGCGAACCCGTCAATGAATTACGCAAGCGGGTTTCTTAAGCCTGAGCCTCTATTGGCTATTATACCAAATCGGTGACGAGAAAGCGCGCTCGCGCAACACGTTTGTGTGTTTGGTAATCGCCGGGTCTTTTTCCATAGCAATCGCATCCAGCAAGGTGTGGCGCGTGCTTGGCAATTCTAAAACGCGGACATAATAAAACGCGTTTTGCGTTGGGTTAAAATCCGGGTCCGTCCAGACGGTGGCCAATTGACTGGCGCCGCCTTCGTGATGCGTGGTGGCATCGCGCAGGCGAACGTCTTGCTTGGTGACCTTGGCGCGTTTGGCGTCATAGATTTTTTCATGGCTCTTGCCGCTCGCATCGACCCAGCCTTTGATGACTTGCAGGCGGTCTAGGTTCTGGCTCATCGGGTCTTTGGCAGCGTGGATGAGCAATTGCATCGGCTTGGCTTTGGCGTGGCCGGTAATTTCGCTGCCCATGGGAACCCCTTTTTTATAACCAATTTTGGCGAGGTTCGGGCGTTTGGCGTCGTAAGATCTAAAGCGCGTGCCGCCAAATACCCGCAAGGCAATGCGCGGGCCAGACGTGGCATAAACTTCGCGGCGTTTGAACGCGGCCGTAATGCCATCGCGGGTGTTCTCTTCGGCCCAAACAGCCGACAGGCCTTGCGCCGAGGCGTCCCAGCCCACAGAGGTTGGCACCGTCGGTTTGTGTTTGGTTTCGGGGCGGCTGTCATTGGCATATTTACCGTGGAAATTGCCCTCATCCACACTGGCCAAAGCCGTGTGGCTATCGGAGGCGCCAACGACGCCGAATTTATACGGATTGGCGCCAATTTTTGTTTCGAGCTCCAGCCCACGACGAAGGCCTGAGCGCATAAAAGCACCCACCGCAGGGGTGGCTTTTATCGAGCGTTTGCCATTTGGTAAAATATGCGGGCCGAGCAAATGTTTGTATTTTTCAAAGCCGGCAAATTCATCGACCGGCGACAAAATTGGGTGGGTTTCGCTGTCGCCTTTATATTGGATGACTTCTTCGACGGGCTCCCACTTGGCGCGCGCTTGGGCATAGGCCAAATCGACGGGATTGCCGCTTTCATCGACTTCAGGGAAAAAGCGCCCCAGAGACAGGTTCATATTATGGCCAATGGCGACGAAATCTGTGTCGTATTTGGCAGAGGTTTTTTCCATCCACGCCCAAAGGTCACGCGGCTTGCTAGAATCGATCGACGAAAACGGCAAATAGCTTTTGGCCGTGTCGCCGCCATCGGGGGTAAACACAATGCGGTGCAAATTGACCGAATTGGGCATCGAGCTCCATTCCCAACCGGTAAAGCTGGTGAATTTTCCGGGCTCATTATGAGCATCGGCAAAATCTACCATTTTGCTCCAAACCGAGGTGCGAACTTTTTTGGCGTTAATGGGAGCCAGCTCGCGCAGCTTGCCGCGCGCCACCAGTCCCACGATATCGGCAAACACTTCGTTTTGTTTGCCGGCTTTCAAATCCTCATAAATCCGTTTGCCCATTTTTGTGCGCAAAATGGCCGGGTTGCCCGCGTCAATTTCGGCAAAGACACCCAGAAACTCGGCATGGTCGGTGACCACGAGAAAATCGAGAGGGCGGTCAATGCGCACGCGCGCGCGATGGCCCGGATGCACCACCGGCAAGCCTTTGGCAAAGCGATAGGCCGTATCCGGGTCGGCCGTGCGATTGCCAAGCAAATAGGCATCGAGGGAAAACGAGGTATGCAAATGTGTGTCGCCCCAATAGAGCTGGGTCGGCGCATCGGCTGCCAAAGCTGGTGTGGCGTTCAAAGTGGCCATCGAAAGTGCCAGTGTCGTGGCGAGCAAACCTGTGCGGAGATTTTTCATGGGGCATTCCTCAAAAGCTAAATAAGCCCCTTATTGTAGCAAAAGCCGAGGGTTTTGCAATTGCACACAGGTTAGTAATGCGGCGGCTTTTCATCTTGTAAAGAAGGCGCGCCCCCGCTGCCTGTGTCTTCTACTTCTTGCACGCGCTCCAGCAGAGCTTTTTGTTTGCGGGCCAGCGTCTCGCGCGCTTGTTCGGCCAAATGCAATTGGTCGCTCACCTCATCCAGCGTCTGGGCTTGGTGGGTCAGCATTTCTTCCAAAGCCGCCATGCGGCGCTCTAGGGCTTCAAGTTTGTCTATATCGGTCATTCCAAACCCCTAGCACAGGGAAGGGTAAAAAGGCAAAGCGGCTCCTTGCTTGGAAGTTCCGTGCCTTGAAGTTCAGTGCTTAACAGCCAAGTCTTCCAACGCCGATTGGTCTTCCACGTTAATGGCCCGATACGCGAGCGAGATAATCTTTTGCGTTTGCAATTCCTTGAGGGCCCGATGAGCCTGCAACCGCGATACGCCGCTTTCATGGCCAAGCTGGCTTTGCGTGACTTTAATCTCACTTTTGCCGGTATTTTGCATTTCCAATAAGGCGCTAACAACTCGGTTCAAGGGCTTGGGGGTCACCTCATCTGTGATGGTAAGCAACCGCTTCTCAATAATCAGCGCCAAGTTTTTAACAATCGCCATAGCAAACTCTGGGTTATGGTTAAACATCTCGAGAGTTTGGGATTTGCTAACCCGCAGAATTTGCGATTTTTCTATCGCAACCGCTTTAAATGCGCGCGGGCGTCCCAGAAAGACGGTCGCGTGACCAAAAATATTACCGACGAGGATCTGTGCGAATTTAACAATACGTCCGTTGGGTTGGGTTTTGCTAAATTGAATTTTGCCCTTCAAGACGATGTTCAGGCTGGCTTGCAAGGCATCTTCTTCATCAATCAATTGTTGGGCGGTATAATCGGTTAACTGCCCTAGCTTGAGCAAGCTATTTTGGGTTTCCTGCGACAATTGACTCCAAGAATTCTCGGTCATAGGA
>JABHDF010000032.1 GCA_018673175.1 Rhodobiaceae bacterium
CGGCCAAGGGCGGGCT
Organism: Rhodobiaceae bacterium; assembly: GCA_018673175.1. Lineage (GTDB taxonomy): Bacteria > Pseudomonadota > Alphaproteobacteria > RS24 > RS24 > UBA8337. The sequence continues at coordinate 17 of JABHDF010000032.1, forward strand.
GAACGGTGTTTTGAAAAACCGGGTCGGCAGGGGAAATATCTTCAAAGGCAATGCCCTGCTTAATCAAATAAGCCCGCGCTCTGCCCGAATAGAGAGACACGCTCCACGAAACAATCTAAATAAATCGCTCATGGCGGGCCCCTTAGAAGGTCAGGTAAATCAGATGCGATAGAGAGGAAAGGCTAATCAAAACCAAAGCGAGCCAGACCCGAGGCGAGGGCATAAGGGTGGATAGCGTTTCCACTGGCAAAGCCAAAGTGCTCTCTAAGGCCAATTGCTTATAATTATGCACGTCGTAAAACTTCGGGTTGGTGATGGCCTTCATCAAATCGCGACGTGAGCGATATCGCATCAGGCCGATAATCTCCCAGCCCGGGTTGGCCTCAACCCCCCAATCTTCAATATAGTCGGCCTGAATGCGCGCGGTATAGGCCGGATAGCCAGCCGCTTTTAAAATCAGGCTGGCGAAAGGGCGGAAGTAGCTTTGCAAAAGCCTGGCCCCCGTGGTGGTTTCTCCGGTCGCGGGATGTTGAATATCTGCGTCGGGAAATTTTATCAGATTCAGCATGAAAAATTCGCGGCCACTATCGCTTCGCATGAAGTCTTCCAGAACCGACATTTTACTCTCGCCTTCCTCCGTTTCTCTGGCTTTTAAAGCGGCCAAGAAGGCATCTATCTCATGCGGCTTTAAGGCGCCGCGCCAATTTTCATGCCACGCGAGAAAGCCGATATAGAGAAGCAGGCTCAGCAACCAAAAACTTGCGGGTAATATTTCCATGGGGGCTCTAAAAATAATTGAAAGACAGGGCCTAGAGTTAAAAAAGCTAACAGATTGCCACAAAAGCGTAAACACAAGCCTTTCATCCAGGCCTTAAATAAAGCTAAGGTGAGCAGGAGCGGCGCTCAAAACGCGCGGCGCTTGGGTTAGCTTCCAGATTTACATGAGATATATTCATGTTATGTTGGAAACCTAACGAGTTAAAAAGTTGGTTTTATGGAGTTTTAAGTGCGCGTTATTATAGCTATCTCTCTGAGTGTTCTATTGGCCTCTTGTAGCGAAATGTTTGTTTCTGAATATTTAAGAGCTGGCATTAAACTGGCCAATAATCCGGTCGAGTTGGTGGAAGACTATTACGAAAAAGTGCGCGCCGACAAGCTGCGGTTGCGCCGCCAGAAAAACCTAGAAGCCCTCAAGGCAGAGTTTGATTTGCAAGAATGCGGCGCCGTTTACTTCTGGCTGAGCGAATATTATCGGCGTCATAACGAAGGCAAGAGTTTCGACGCCGATGTGATGACCCGCAAATATACAATTACCGGTATCGACCGAATGTTCCTCGGGCGGGTTATTCAAACGCGAATGGGCGATGGCATGGCTGTCTTGCCGCTTGGCAAAACGCCAGACGTAAACTGGCTGATGCATAATAAGCGGCTGTGCGATGAAGTGTATAGCGATCGGGTGACGCAAAACCCCAAATTTGCCGCCCTTTTTGACCAGTCAGACTTTTAAGAGAAAGGGTTGCCCCTATGAATTGGGTCATTGTTTTTGTCATGATTGCCGGCACGCCAGGGGCGCCGCGCGATATCGAATATGTGCAAACCAAACAGCGGTTTTTAGAGATTGAAGTCTGTCGCGAAAAAGCGTCGGAGCTGAATGTATACGCAGAAATGCCAACCATTGATAACGGATTGCTGCATCAATATTATATGTGTGTCGCGATTTAATGAACCCATCCGATAAGCCGCCCGTCGCCATTATTGGCACTGGCCTCGCGGGCTTGGCATGCGCCGATGGTCTGGGGCAAAAATTCGACGTGTCGCTGTTTGATAAATCGCGGGGTCTGTCTGGGCGATTGTCCACGCGGCGTGCGCAGGCGCACACATTCGACCATGGGGCGCAATATTTTCGGGCCGAGAGCGCCGCCTTTCAGCAATGGCTGAAACCGTTTGAGGCGGCCGGGCATGTGCGCGACTGGCAACCACGCCATGTCACGATTGCGGCCGATGGCAGCAAAACCGAGCGGCCGGACGGAGCCGCCAAGAAAGTCTTTGTTCCTGGCATGAGTGCGATTGGCAAGGCTTTGGTGGCGGGGCGCCCGCAGTGGAACCTCTATCTGGATTGCGGTATCGATGCGGTAGAGGGCCAAGCCGGAGCTTGGATGTTGCGCGCTGGCGAGAATAGCTTTGGCCCGTTCGAGC
>JABHDF010000062.1 GCA_018673175.1 Rhodobiaceae bacterium
AGTCTGAAGGCTTGGGAGCGCTGAGAAGGAACCGGTTATGGTGCGCACGCCCGCATTGTTTTGCTTGTCACACCGAGCCTTGTGAGCTTGTTGTTATGCAGGGGCGGGGGATCGGTTCTTTAAGCAGGCGCGGTGCCAGCGGTTTATTTGCGGCGGCGGCCAAAAATGGTCAAGCCTTGAGGCAAAGCCTTGAGACTTGAAACGAAATAACGGGAGAAGAAATAATGTCGATTTGGAATGATATGACTTGGGTGCCGGCTTTGCGGACGCCCTTTTTGAACCAGGTTTTTGAACTCATCACCTTGATGGGCTATCCCTTATTCTTGTTGATGTTTCTCTGCTTTGGCTATTTCGCGCTTGGCTCGAAACGGTTTTTCCATACGGCCATGTTGCTGATGGCGGCGGCTATGGTGAATAGTTGGCTCAAAGACATTGGTCAAGACCCGCGCCCAGCGGCCGAGTTCGCGCTCGATGGCGGGGTTGGCAAAAGCTACGGTTGGCCAAGCGGACATATGCAAATCGCGGTCGTCTTGTGGGGCTATTTGGCTTATTCGGTGCGCCATACAGCCTATAAAAACCTCGCCTATTGGGCGGCGGGTATTTTCATCGCCTTGCAAGGTTTCTCGCGGCTTTATTTGGGCGTGCATGATTTGGGCGATGTGGCGTCTGGTTTTGGTATCGGTTGTTTATGTCTTTACGCTTATATTGCGGCCGAAAACCATCCGCGTGTCTCCAGCGGCATCGCGCAATTGCCCATCGTGCAAGCCGTGGCCTGTCTGTTTGTCTTGCATGTGCTTTATACAATTTTCTATCCAAGCCACATCGACCATTATGCCCCCGTCTGGTTTATGGGCGCGATGATGGGCTGGCTTTTGGGCCGCTATTGGATGAACGGCAGCGAAGTTAGCCTGCCGGGCCCTAAGCCTGCACAACTCTTGGTCGCTTCTGGATTAACCGGCGTGAGCTTTGTCTGGATGGCCTTGATGACGCGCCTACCGCGCGAGCTAGGGCTTGGTGAAACGGGCCTCGCCATGCCGGTGAACTATGGCTTTGGTATCTTATTTGGGGTTGGCATTATTTTTGTCTTGCCGAAACTCTTATCCAAAATCACAGCTATGGCTTCCGCCTAACCATGGGGTGGGTTTTGCCTCAAAAACGGAGACGAAAATGGATTTAGAGAAAATGGCGGCCTCTATTCGCCAAAAATTCCCAATCTATGACAATGCTGGATTGGAAATTTTGCAAGCCGATGAGATTTTTAAAGCGCGCGTCGTCTTAGGCGAAAAGACGCAAAATCATGTGCACATGATGCATGCCGCTTTCTTGTTTTTGGGTGGCGAGTTTTTGGGCGGACTTGTGCCCATGCGCCATCTCAACCATCCGGAGAAATTCCAACCGGTTGTGCGCGATCTGAAAATTGACTTTAAAGCGCCGGCGCTGACCTCGATTACGGCGCAAGCCGTCTTCACCCAAGCTGAGGCCGATGAGATGAACCAGCAGCTAGAAGAAAGCGGTCGGTTTGATTTCACCTTGGTGGCAGATCTCACCGATGAGGCCGGCACGCTGGTGGCGCAAACCACGGCGAATTACGCCTTGCGTAATTTTTCGGGTAAATAGAGGGCACAGATAACTTGCCAATCGGGTCTCGCGCTTATAGCGTTTAGGCATCAGGTAGGGGATGAGTTAGATGCAAAGACGGCAAATTTTAAAAGCGCTGGGACTATCGGCTTTGGTGTCTTCTGTGTCGGGCGGTTCGGCACCAGCGGCCAGCGCGCCCAAAGCTGCAGCTGGGTGGCAAAATTGGTCGAAGTCTTTAGCCCCGTCGAAAGCTCGCGTGGAAACGCCGCAAACCACCGAAGAATTAAGTCGTCTCATTCAAACCACAAAAGGCGCCGTGCGCCCCGTTGGCTCTGGCCATAGTTGGACCCCGCTTGTGCCATCGGATGGCGATGGCAAGATCCTCCGCCTCGATGCTTTTGATGGCGTTCGCTCGGTCGATATGGCCAAGCAAACCGCGTGGCTGGGAGCGGGCGCTCGGCTGAAAGATTTATCGCCTGCTTTGGCCGAAACCGGATTGGCGTTTCGCAACTTAGGCGATATTGACGTGCAAAGTCTGGCCGGTGCCACCTCGACCGCGACCCATGGCACGGGAAAAAACCTGCCCTGTTTGGCAGCCGAAATTAAGGGCCTGAAATTGGTCAGCGGCACAGGCGACGAGATAGAGATTAGCGCAAAATCCAACGCCGACCTTTTGGGAGCGGCGCAAGTGGCCTTGGGCAGTCTTGGGGTTTTAACCGAGATGGAAATGCAATTGGTGCCACGCCATAAACTGCATCGGCGCGTGCGCTTTATGCCCTATACGCAAGTTCTCACAGAAGCCGAAACCATGTGGCAGGCGCATCGCAATTTTGAATTTTTCTACATTCCGTTTTCTGGCACCGCCATGGTTATCACCCATGATGAAACCGAGGCACCCGACACACCGCGCCTGTTAGACGAGAGCGATGATGGGGTGATGCAGCTCAAGGCTTTGCGCGATTATTTGGGCTGGTTTCCGTTTTTGCGAAAACGCCTTCTGGGCGCCGCCATAGCGAATGCGCCGGAAGAGAACATCATTGGCGAAAGCTGGCAGTTGTTAGCCAGCGAGCGCAATGTGCATTTCAACGAAATGGAATATCACCTGCCGCCGGAGGTAGCCCTGGAGGCCCTAGAGGAAGTGCGCGATTTGATTGAGCGCGAGCACCCAGACGTGTTTTTTCCCTTTGAGTGCCGCATGACGGCGGGGGATAGCGCTTGGCTTTCACCGTTTAATGCAGGCCCGCGGATATCTGTGGCGGTGCATACGCATGCGCCCGATGCCTATGATTTTTTGTTCACCAAAATAGAACCCATTTTCCAACGCGCCGGTGGGCGTCCGCATTGGGGCAAACTGAACTCCCTGACGGGCCCGCAAGTGCGTGCGCTTTACCCCAAGTTTGATGATTTTGCCAAGGTCCGAAAACAGCTCGACCCGCAAGGGCGGTTTTTAAATCCTTATTTACGCTCGTTATTTGAGCGATCCCTATGAGGGGTGGCGCATCTCTAGCCAAGGCTTATTTTCAAAGCTTGCAGGGGGCGCTTTCGCAAGCGGGCATCTGCGAGCCCGTTTTGCTGATCGATAAAACGCGGCTCAATCAGAACATCGACACGCTGAAAGGCTTTCTGCCGCGCGGCATGGCCTATCGTATTGTCGCCAAATCTCTGCCGAGCGAAAAGCTGCTTTTGCATGTGGCCAAACGCGCCCGCACGGACCGGTTGATGAGTTTCAACGCGGCCATGGTGGCGCAACTTTTGGCGCGGATGCCTGGCTATGACCAATTGCTGGGCAAGCCGGTGCCCGTGGCAGCGATGGCAAATATGGTAAAGTCGTTAAAGCCGAGCCAAAAAAAAGCCCTGTCGCAAGTGCAATGGCTGATCGATACCCCCCAGCGGGCGCGCCAATATAGCGAGCTGGCGCGGGCGCAAAAACTGAATTTGCGGGTTAACTTGGAAATAGATGTCGGCCTGCACCGCGGCGGTATGGCGCCGGGCCCAGCGCTACAGGCGACGCTGGAGACCTTATCTCAAACGCCGCAGCTCTCGCTTTCGGGCTTGATGGGCTATGAGCCGCATTTGGCCAAATTGCCCAAGCTGGCAGGGTGGCCCGGGCGTGCCAAATCGGCGACACAGAAAATCTATGGGGAAGCCTTGGCGCAAAGCGGCGACGCTATGGGCGCGCGCCACGTCAAATCTATGGTTCGCAATATGGCCGGTAGCCCGACATTTCGTATGTATAAAGACACGAAATTAGCCAATGAATTGGCGGCGGGCTCGACCTTGGTCAAACCAAGTGACTTTGATACGCCGCTGTTAAAACCCTTCGTGCCGGCCGCCTTTATTGCTACGCCAGCGCTAAAAGTAGAAAACGGCGTGCGCGTGCCCGGCGGCGAGCAGGCCGGAGATTTACTCGAAGCCATAAGTCCCGGCACCAGCGTGTTCACCCATGGCGGCTATTGGATGGCCAGTGCCGTCTATCCCAAAGGCTTAGCGCCAAGCCCGCTGATGGGGCGCTCGAGCAATCAAGAATTACTGGTTGGCCCCGCCTCTTTAGCGCGCGGAAAACTGGCCGTAGATGAGTTTGTGTTTTTGCGTCCCTACCAAAGCGAGGCTGTATTTTTGCAGTTTCCAAAATTGGCAATTTTTGAAAAAGGTCGCATCGTCGATATATGGGAACCGCTCCCTGTTTCGGCTTAAGACGATCGCAAGATAGGAGACTGAGATGAAAATTTACCCCCCTCTGATGGTATTGGCCGGCATTCTGGCGCAATTGGCTTTGGCATTTTTGGCACCTGTGCAGCCCATTATGTCGCCGCTTTGGCAATATACAGGCATCGCCCTGATGGTGCTTGGGCTTGGCACGGTTTTATATATGGCCGCCAGTTTTCGAAAAAATGAGACAACGATTATTCCCGATGGTCAGCCATCGATATTGATGGACACAGGCCTATTTGCCTATTCGCGCAACCCGATTTATGTGGCCATGGCGATATTGCTAACGGGCAGCGGTTTGGCCAGCGGCCATGTTTGGTCTTTGGTGATTGTGCCAATTTTTGTCGTGGGCGTGCAGGTCTTATGGATTCATCAAGAAGAAGAAAAACTAGAAGCTGAATTTGGCCAGATTTATCGCAATTATAAAGCCAAAGTGCGCCGTTGGCTGTAAAGCCTTAGCGGCTGCCTAACAGCAATAGGCCGCCAAGAAAAAACAAAATAGCGGCTAGGCTGACCGACAGAAATTGCAGTTTATTGTCCACGCCCCCAGAGGGCTCGACTTCGGGCGCCGCTTCGGGCTCTGTATCTGGCGCTATGTCTGGGGCCGTGTCTTGGGCCGTGTCTTGGGCTATGTCTGGGGCCGTGTCTGGCGCCAAGTCTGGCGCCAAGTCTGGCTCATCTTCGGGGTCTATATAGAGCTCTACATCTTGCTCTACATCTTGTGAAGGCGCTGCGGCTAGCGGATGCTGATCTTTTGGTTCGGGCTCCGCATGGGCTTCATCTGTTGTTTCGGGTTCGGGCTCCGCATCGGCTTCTGGTTCCGCCACAACTTCAGGCTCGCCCTCCTGCTTTTCTTCTACAGCCTCTGGTTCTGGTTCTGGCTCTGCTTCTGCCTCTGGTTCTGCTTCCGGTGCCTCTTCCAGGGCCACTTTTGGGCGTTCGGGGGCGCTTAGCCAGGCAGGAAGGCTGCCAATTTCGTCGTCTGGCTCGGCCGAGAGGGCGGCGGGGGGTTTCGCGCCAGGTTCAAACTTCGTAGCGCAGCGGGTGCAGCTAATGCGCACATGCTCGGTTTCTTTCAAGGTCTGCGCCAAAACATCGCTGGGCACCGAGCCGCGCTGTCCGCAGGACGGGCATTCAAAATGCGTATCACTCTCGTCTTTAAATAAAAACACTACCCAAGCCTTTTTCTGCTGCGCTGCCAGTCTACAATGGTGCGGGCATCGGGTTCAATGTTTAACCTCTGGTTACGCCCGAAAGTCATGAGGGGTGATTTTGGCTTTGGGAAATGGCTGAAAAAAGTCTATATCCCTTGCATGATGAAAAATTATATCCCTCGCATTTGGTTTTTGGTGTTGCTGTTTTTCGTGCCAAATGTGCAAGCCGCAGGCACGGCCTATGAGTTCACTTTGCCGTCGATTGATGGCGGAGAAATGTCGATGGCTCAGTTTAAAGGCAAGACAATTTTATTGGTCAACACCGCCTCTTATTGTGGTTTCACCAAACAATATGATGGCCTGCAAACCCTGTGGGAAGAAAAGCGCGACGACGGGCTTGTGGTTCTGGGCGTGCCGAGCAATGATTTTGGCGAGCAAGAACCAGGCGGCGAGGGCGAGATTAAAGAGTTTTGCCAAGTAAACTTTAACATTGATTTTCCGATGTCCGAAAAACTTGTGGTCAAGGGAGCGGCAGCTCATCCGCTGTATAAATGGCTAAAGGCTGAAACGGGTGCCAGTCCGCGGTGGAATTTTTATAAATTCCTCATCAACGGCGAAGGCCGCCCCGTGACCTATTTCTCGTCAATGACCAAACCTGGCTCGAAAAAAATACGCAAGGCGATTGAAGCCAGTCTCAAAAACTAACGCCTGCCATTTGGCTGAAACGCCAATTTTTTCGCTTTATTCCAATATTTGAAAAACCGACGCAGGTTTTCCGGCTCGGGCAAATCAACGAAAGCCTCGTCTGCCACCCGCGTCACCTTGAGCGTGTCGGGCAGGGCATCTAAAATGGCGTTCAATCGTGGATTGGGCGTTGCGCCGGCAAAAACCTGACTGGCCTGGCTTGCGGTAGCGAGCGTTTGCAGCGTCTCCAACGTGTCGCCCGCATAAATATCTACCGGCAACTCCAGCAGCGTTTCATAAAGGAAAACCCGACGTTTCAACCCGTAGCCCATCGCCGTCATATAGGCGTCGTCCCAAATAAAGACAGATTTCGCAGGCGTGGCGGACGCTGCGAACAGCGGATGGCTGGCGCGCAAAGCCTCTTCGTGAAGCCAAATCAGCGCGCTCATGAACTCACTCCATAAGGAAATAATCGCGCTGCCAACTGATCATAAGAGCCAGCCAAAGCCAGATTGTCAGCCTCGGCGCACGGCGCTTGTGGGTGGGCAAATTTTTGCAAATTCTCGAGATTGAAAAAATACGGCTTATTGGAAAACGTGCTGGCTACCCATTGAAAACTCAGATTATTCGAGGCCGGGTCGCCGTCTAATAAATGCGCCAAAAAGAAATGCGCCCCCGCCTGCCATTTCACGCGACGCCAGTGGACGATATAGGCGGCCAAATACATGCGCGCATGATTGTGCAAATAGCCGGTGGTTTTCAAGCTGGTGATAAAATGATTGATCGCCGCGCAATCGGTTTGCGCGGTTTCAATGTCGTCGGGCAGCGTGTCGCTATAGTCGTCGGGGGCAAAGCCAGTTTTATAGGTTTCGACATCCTGCCAAATCCAATCCGGATTTTGCTGATAGACCCTTTGCCAAAAATCTCGCCAAGCCAGCTCTTGAACGAATTTTTCTATCGGCCTTATCGGCTCGTCTTCCGGCGCCGCCTCTAGCGCAAAATTACGCACTTCATTGAGCGAGATAATGCCATGGCGAATGTAGGGCGATAGATAACTGACCGCGCCGCCGAGATAATTGCGCGAGTGCCCATAGGCTATGGGGTCGATTTTCCCGAGCAAATTTTGGCCAGCTTGGCGCCCGCCCCGCGTATCTGAGACGGACACATCGTCTGGCGATAGAGAGGGCGACAAGGCGCGCACATGGTTTATGAGGGCGTCTCTATCGGTGAAAGTTTTAGGCTGTGTTTCCATAGGCTCTAAATATGCCGCCGAGCCGTAAAGTCCAGTGGGGGGTGGGGCGACAAAAGTAATTCCAGACGCGTCAAAATCTGCTATGCCAATCCCATGTTTCAATCCCTTGGCGTCATCTTTCCGGTTATTGCCGTCATCCTTGTTGGGTATGGCGCGGCGCGGCGTGGCTTTTTTTCGGCGCACAATGTCGACACGCTGAACCGCTTTGTTTTTGCGCTGGCTGCCCCCGCTCTTTTGTTTCGAAATGTCGCTCTCACCGAGTTCCCCGCGGTTATTCCTTGGGGGCTTTGGGGGTCTTACTATGGCGCCATGCTTGTCACAATGGCTGTTTCTATGGCGGTTGCGCGGCTCACTTTGCCCAAACAGTCGGGCTCGGAACGCGTTATCTTCGGGTTTGGCTCCAGCTTTTCCAATACGGTGATGCTGGGCATTCCGATTATTCTGACGGCTTTTGGCCCGTCGGCGGGCTTGCCTTTGTTTTTGGTTTTAGCCTTTCATGGCTTGCTGATCTTCACCGTAGCGCTCATCGGCCTTGAGTTGACCACCAATCCAAGCTTGAGCGTGCGTGGCTTCTTGCCCAAATTAGCGCGCGCCATGTCAGGCCAGCAGGTCATCCTAGGGCTGCTTGGCGGCGTAATTTGGAATTTCACCGGATTGGGCCTCGCGCCCCCAGTCGACCGGTTTTTAGATCTGCTTGGCAGCGCGGCCATTCCCGTGGCCCTGGTCGCGGTTGGCGGAAAACTGGCGCATATTGCTTGGCGCGACAGCCTTGGCTCGGCCGTCTTTATTTCGGTTTTCAAATTGGGTGTCCATCCGCTTTTGGTGTTTTGCGCGGCGCATTATCTGTTTGCGCTCGAGCCTATTTTTACCGCCACCATCACTTTATTGGCGGCTATGCCAACGGGCGTTTTCACGGCAGTTTTCGCCACGCAATATAAAACCGCTGAGGCCGATGCCTCCAGCACCATCGTGGTGTCGACTTTGCTGGGCGCTGTCACGATTGCGTTTTGGTTGACCGGATTTGCCGACTTATTGGTCGGTTAAACCGACAAGCTATGATCTGCATTTATAGTGACGACCCTCCATGTCGGGCTTGATCATAGGCTTGATCATAGACTGGGCCATAGATTGAGCCATAAAGTCACCAAAATTTGCGGGTGTCATAATAAAACCACGCAGGCGCAACTTGAAAGCTAAACAGAGCAAGCGAAGCTGGCTTGCCACCTCCAAAACTCCTAAACCATCGAAAGTATTGTTTAGGAGTTGTCGTGTTTTATTTCGCATCCCGCCAGCGCGTATTCGCTGGTGTTTTTATCGTTGCCTCTTTGGGTTTTGGAATTTTACCCGCAAGCGCGCAAACCTTGTTGCGCGGCCCAGGCGCTGCAGCCCTAGACCCGATGTTTCGCGAGGTCTTAAAGCAACCCAATGAAGTTGAACTCAACCTAGCTTTTGCGCGCCGCGCGATTGAGCTGGAAGACTTCGAGGCGGCCGTGGCGACCCTAGAGCGTTTGCTCATCGGCCGCAGTGGCTTGCCGCTGCTTCGTTTGGAATTGGGCATGCTCTATTTGCGCCTCGAAGCGCCAGAGTTGGCGGAAGCCTATTTGCTTCAAGTTTTAGAAGCCACAGACATTGACGCTACCGCGCGCGAACGGGCCGAGATATTGTTGGCCCAAACCCGCAAAGCCAATGCCAAGGGCAGTTTTGCTATGTCGGTTAGCTTGGGCACCAAACATGCCTCCAACGCCGTGACCCGTCCGACGTTGGCCAATGTGATTGCCTATAATGATTTGAAAGAACAAGTTAGCCCATCGCTTGAAGGGTTGGAGGATGTTACGGTAGAGGCCGATGGCCCTGATTCCGATACCGCAAGTTCAGCCTCCCTCTCGGTGTCTTATAGTCGCGAGCTCGATGGCTTAAACGAACGTCGGTTCAATGCCAGCGTGAACCAATATACCAGTCAACAAAAATGGCAGCGAATTGGACACGCTCGATATTTCGGTCACCAGTTTACGCATGGGGCTTACCTTGCCATTGGTGCAAATGACTATGTCATTCAAGGCAGCTATGGCGCCCAAGAAGTTGATATTATTGAAGAAAATAATGTGGTCCGATAAACCTAGCGGCACAAGAGTAAGCCTCGCCAAGGGCCGGAAAGCAAAATAAAAGGGCGCTCCTTGGAGCGCCCTTTTGGCATTTCAGATTTGGTTTTTAAAACCCTGAGACTATTCGCCCTTCCAAACAGGCGCGCGTTTTTCGGCAAAAGCGGTGGCGCCTTCGCGGGCATCTTTCGACGCAAACACAGGATCCATAATCACTTGTTGGCGTTTCCAAATTTCGTCATGTGGCCAGGTTTTATATTCCTGCATGATTTTCTTGGAGGCGGCCGTCGCCAGAGGACCGTTGCCAGCAATACGGGCTGCCAATTCTTTGGCGCCCTCAAGGGCTTTGCCTTCTGGTGTAATGGAGTTGATCAGGCCCACTTCATACATGCGCTCGGCCGTATAATGGTCGCCCGTCATGACCATTTCCATGGCGATGCGCTGTGGGATTTGCTGGGGCAAGCGGAACACACCGCCAGCACCGGCCACCAGCGAGCGTTTCACTTCTGGCAGACCAAATTTTGATTTCTCGGAAGCGACAACCAAATCGCAGGCCAGAACCAATTCAAAACCACCGGCGAGCGCATAGCCCTCGGTGGCGGCAATGAGGGGTTTGGCTGGCGAATAATGCGAAATGCCGCCAAAGCCACGACCCGGAACGGATGGGGTTTCGCCGGCGAGAAAGCCTTTCAAATCCATGCCCGAGCAGAAGGTGCCGCCGTTGCCAGTTAGAATAGCAACGCGGATGTCGGCATTGCCTTCAAATTCGTCGATAGCTGCCGAGATGCCTTCGGCCATGGATTTATTCATGGCGTTTTTGGCTTGTGGGCGGTTCATGGTGATGGTCATCACGCCTTCGGCGATATCGACCAGTACTTCTTGTGTGTCGCTCATTTTGAGACTCCTCTTGATGAAATATGGAAGCATTGAACATGGCGCGCTGGCTCGTGTCAATTGCCAGCTCAAAAAGCCACAATTTGGCGCTGGCCGCTTGGCGGCTAAATTTTATTAGGCTATAGTCAGCGTCATTCATGGGAGTGTTTATGAAACCGGAAGTCATTGCTATTTTATGCATATTTGTTGCTTTTTCTATTTTTGAAATGGCCCGCGTGGGTCTGTTTCGCAAAACCGACGCCGTGAAAGGCGATGGCCTGGTTGAGCTGGTCTCGACCTTGGCGCTGCTGATTTTCACGCAGCCGTTCATCTTGGCTTCGGTGCACTATTTAGGCACAACCTATCTGCCACAATATGAAAATGCGCTGACGCATTGGGCAATACCGGCACAGATTGCCATGTTCTTAGTGTTCGAAGACATGTTGCAATATTGGTGGCACCGTCTGTCGCATAGCGTTCCGTTTTTATACAAGCTGCACCGTCCGCACCATAACTCGGGCTATATGAGTGTGCGTCTCGTCTACCGAAATTCCATTCTTTATTATCTCATCATGCCGTCCATCTGGGGCGCGGCCGTTATGGTCTATCTCGGCTTTGGTTGGGTCTATGCGTTTTATATTGTCGCGAAATTAACCATCATCACGGGCGCGCATTGCGATGTTCAGTGGGATGCGCCGCTGTATAAAATCAAAGCGCTCTCAAAGCTCATGTGGGTGGTCGAGCGGACTATCTCGACCCCGTCGACCCATTCGATGCACCACGGGCGCCATAAAGACGATGGCATTACCCATTATAAAGGCAATTATGGAAACCTGCTGTTTTTCTGGGATGTCTTGTTTCGCACAGCCAAAATTAGCCGCCAGCGGCCGCCGAGCTATGGCGTCGAAAACCTGCCAGATACTTCTGTTAGCGAACAATTGTTCTGGCCCCTGATCCGCA
>JABHDF010000070.1 GCA_018673175.1 Rhodobiaceae bacterium
AGTTGATCATTTTTGTTGACCCACTAGCCCCTGAAGGGAGCAATGGCGGACAGAGAGGGATTCGAACCCTCGAGACGCTATAAACGCCTACACGCTTTCCAAGCGTGCGCCTTCAGCCACTCGGCCACCTGTCCTTCACCACCAATACGATAACCCGTTTGCGCAAAGCGCGCTAAGGTTACCATACGGCAACCAAACGCTTTTAGCGTCGGCCACCTGTCCTTCACCACCAATACGATAACCCGTTTGTGCAAAGCGCGCTAAGGTTACCATACGGCAACCAAACGCTTTTCGCGTCGGCCACCTGTCTTGCAGGGATACTTATAATTATCGCGCAGCGAGATGCAAGTAGGTTCCCTCGTCCGTTTAGTCATCCATTTTCAGCGCAGCAATAAACGCGCCTTGGGGGATTTCCACGCGGCCGAATTGGCGCATCTTCTTCTTGCCTTCTTTTTGCTTGTCCAACAATTTGCGCTTGCGGCTCACATCGCCGCCGTAGCATTTTGCTGTCACATCTTTGCGCAAAGCCGCAATGGTTTCGCGGGCAATAATTTTGCCGCCCAAAGCCGCTTGAATGGGAATTTTAAACAAATGCCGCGGAATCAAATCTTTCAATCGCTCGCACATCGCCCGACCACGGCTCTCGGCGCGCTCGCGGTGGACAATCGTCGAGAGCGCATCCACCGGCTCGGCGTTTACCAATACCGACATTTTCACCAAATCACCGGTGCGATAATCGGAGATTTTATAATCGAAACTGGCATATCCGCGCGTCACGCTTTTCAATCGGTCGTAGAAATCGAATACCACTTCATTGAGCGGCAATTCATATTCCAACATCGCGCGATTGCCCGCGTAGCTCAAATTAATTTGGCTGCCGCGACGGTCTTCGCACAGCTTTAACACCGCGCCCATATATTCGTCTGGCACCAAAATCGAGGCCCGAATCCATGGCTCATCAATATGGTCGAGATAAATGACATCTGGCATATCGGCCGGATTATGTAGCTCCTGCATGGTGCCATCTTTCATGTGCAATTGATAAACCACACTCGGCGCCGTGGTGATCAGATCGATGTCGAACTCTCGCTCAATGCGTTCGCGAATAATCTCCAGATGCAGTAAGCCCAAAAAGCCGCAACGAAAGCCAAAGCCCAAAGCGGCACTGGTTTCCATTTCATAATCAAAGCTCGCATCGTTCAGGCGAAGCCGCGCCATGGCCTCGCGTAAATCTTCAAACTGCGATGAATCCGTTGGAAAAAGCCCACAAAAAACAACAGGTTGCGAGGGTTTAAAACCATCTAGCGCAATCTCACAAGGGTTGCGCTCTTCGGTAACCGTATCGCCCACGCGCGTATCCGCGACTTGCTTAATGGCCGCCGTGAAATAACCAATTTCACCTGGGCCCAATTCTTTCACCGTGTCGCGCTTGGGACGAAACACGCCGACTTGGTCAATCGGATGAGCGGCCCCCGACGACATCATGCGGATTTTCATGCCCTTTTTCATCGTCCCGTCGATGACGCGCACCAACACAACAACGCCCAGATAGGCGTCATACCAACTATCCACCAACATGGCTTTAAGCGGCGCCTCGGGGTCGCCAGCAGGGGGCGGCAATTGGGTGACAATGGCTTCCAACACATCGTCGATGCCGAGCCCTGTCTTGGCCGAAATATCTACGCTGTGTTCCGTGTCCAGGCCAATAACATCTTCGATTTGCTGCTTCACGCGGTCCGGTTCGGCCGCAGGCAAGTCGACTTTATTAAGCACGGGCACAATCTCGTGGTCGACCTCAATGGCCTGATAAACATTGGCCAAAGTTTGCGCTTCTACGCCTTGGCTGGCATCTACCACCAAAAGCGAGCCCTCGCACGCGGCCAGCGAGCGATTTACCTCATAGGCAAAGTCCACATGGCCCGGTGTGTCGATCAGATTGAGCTGATAAGTGTCGCCATCAGCGGCTTCATAGTCGAGGCGCACGGTTTGGGCTTTAATGGTGATGCCGCGCTCTCGCTCGATATCCATATTGTCCAGAACCTGGTCAGACATCTCGCGCGCGCTTAGGCCGCCAGTCAATTGAATGAGGCGATCGGCCAAGGTCGATTTGCCGTGGTCAATATGGGCAATAATCGAGAAGTTACGAATGTGGTTTTGCGTCTGTTTACTCATGGCCGTGATATAGCACTGACTTGGCCTTGAGCCAATGCGTCAAATGACGCAATAGCAAGAGCGTCAAATGACGCCATCATTAATGCGTCGAATGACGCGATAGCAAGAGCGTCAAATGACGCCGCCTCATTGGCGTCCCTTGCGAGGGCTAACCGCGCAATTTTCCGCCGGTAGCTTTTTCGACGGCGGCGGTAATTTTCTCAGCTACCGCTTCAATATCTACATCGGTCAGCGTTGCGTCTTTGGGTTGCAAAGTCACTTCCAAGGCAATGGATTTTGCGCCCTCGGCCAGATTACCACCTTCAAAAGCGTCGAACACGCGCACTTCTGAGATGAGTTTTTTATCGGCTCCTTTGGCGGCGCGCACCAATTGTGCGGCCTCTACTTGCGCCTCTACCTCGAAAGCAAAATCGCGGCGCAGGCTCTGCAAATTCGGCAAATCCAAAGCCGAGCGCGCTGGCGAGCCATACCCTTTGGGGGCCGGCACCGTATCGGGGTAAACCTCGAAAGCCACCACCGGCAGGGTAATGCCAAAGGCTTGCAAAATCGCTGGATGCACTTCTCCAAAAGCGGCCATCGGCTGTTTGGGGTTGCGCGCCAAAATGCCCGAGCGCCCCGGGTGATAACGATCCGATTGTGGGGGTAAAACTTGCAAAGCACTGGCATCCACACCGCATGCCGCCAAGGCCGCTTGCGCATCGGCGCGCGCTTGATAGGCATCGACGGACGTGGCTCGGCTTTGCCAATTTTTCGGCGTCGCCAGCCCAGCGCGAACCCCTGCGCCAACGAAACGTTGCGCGCCTGGTTCGGCCGCGAGAAATTCATTTCCCAGCTCGAACAACGCCAGGCTTTGCGCCCCTCTGTCGCCATTGCGCTGCACCGCGTCGAGCAGGCCTGGCAAGAGAGATGGACGCATATGCGACAGCTCAGAAGAAATAGGATTGGCCAGCTTCAGCCCGTCTGCGACATGAAACAAATTCGCTTGGGCTTCGCTCACAAAAGACCATGTCAGGGCCTCGACCATACCGCGCCCTGCCAGCGCACGGCGCATTAATCCGGCGCGACGTTGCGACAAAGTCAGCGTTGGGCGCGCCACGCCTGCGCGTTTTGGCAGCGGCGTCGAGGGCACTTCTTGCAGGCCATAAATCCGCGTAATTTCTTCCACAATATGGGCGCTGCTTTCAAAGCCCGCCGCCACATCTGGGCGCCAGCTTGGCACGTCTATGGTCCAGGTTTTTCCGGTCTCTACGCCAAAACCCAAGGCTTCGAGAATGCGTTGCATCTCGCTTTCTTCGACCTCTAATCCGGTGAGTTGTTGCACGCGGGCCGGGTCAAAATCGACTTTGGTTTCGGCTGTTGGCACCTGCCCGCCCATCGTCGGGGCTTGGGGGGTACCGCCACAAATATCGACAATCATTTGCACCGCTAAATTCAAACCTGTCTCGACGGAGGCAGGGTCGACGCCGCGCTCAAACCGATAGCGCGCATCGCTTTCAATGTGATGATGGCGACCCGACATAGCGATAGCGATCGCGTCAAACCAGGCGCTTTCGACCAGCACGTTTTTGGTCTCCAAGCTCGAGCCGCTTTCCATGCCGCCCATAATGCCGCCCAGACCCAAAACGCCCTTATCATCGCCAATCACGCAATCGGCTTCGGTTAGCTCGTAAGTTTGTTCGTCGAGGGCCACAAAACTCTCGCCAGCTTTGGCTTGGCGCGCGGTCACCGTGCCGCTCACTTTATCGGCGTCATAGACGTGCAAAGGGCGTCCGCGGTCGTAGGAAATATAATTGGTGATATCGACCAAAGCGCTAATCGGATTTAACCCGATAGCCCGCAGGCGGGTTTGCAACCACGCAGGGCTGGCTTGGTTTTGCACGCCCTCGATGAGACAGCACGCAAATACCGGACAGGTGTCGCCCTCGACGTTTATCGCCGTGGTCGATTTTGTATCGCTTTGGATGGGGGCCGCCACATCGGCTTTCAAAGTGCCCAGACCCGCTGCCGCCAAATCGCGAGCAATGCCGCGCACGCCCAAACAATCGGGCCGGTTGGGCGTAATGGCAATCTCAATCATCGGGTCGGTTTGACCCAAGGCTTGCGCTGCAGACGTGCCAATCGCAAGCCCCGCGTCCAGCTCGATAATGCCATCGTGATCGCCCGATAGTCCCAGCTCGGCGCCCGAACACATCATGCCATTGCTCTCGACGCCGCGAATTTTCGCTTTGCCCAAGACCATACCGTTGCTCGGAATAACCGCACCTTGCTGCGCCAAAATACCCTTGAGGCCGGCACGCGCATTGGGCGCGCCGCAGACCAGCTTTTGCTCGCCCGAACCAGATTTCACCGTGCAGATTTGCAATTTATCAGCATCGGGATGGGGCTGCGTGGCGAGTATTTCGGCCACTTCAAAATTCTCAAACAGCGCAGAAGGGTCGACCAGCTCTTCGACTTCCAAGCCGATGAGCGTCAATTTATCGACAATCGCCTCTAGCGACGCGTCGGTGTCGAGATGGTCGTGCAACCAATTTAGGGTGAACTTCATGGTCTCGCGCTCCCTATTTGCCGCTCAAAGATTTATTCGATAGCCCAGCCGCCAAGCCCGGCACATCGATGGGCATAAAGCCATAATGTTTCAGCCAGCGCACATCGCTCTCGAAGAAAGCGCGCAAATCTGGCGCGCCATATTTCAACATCGCCAAACGGTCGATGCCCATACCAAAAGCAAAGCCCTGATATTTGGTGGCGTCGATGCCCGCGTGGCGCAAGACTTCTGGATTGATCATGCCCGAGCCACCAATTTCCATCCAGTCGTCGCCCTCGCCCACAATCAGCTGATTGCCATCGCGGCGGCACTGCATGTCAATCTCCATGCTCGGCTCCGTAAACGGGAAATAACTAGGGCGCAGGCGAATGGCAATATCGTCGACCTCAAAAAACGCCGCCAAAAAAGCTTCCAGCGTATGTTTCAAATGTCCCATATGGGTCGTCTCATCGACCACCAGTCCCTCAACTTGATGAAACATCGGCGTATGCGTTTGGTCACTATCACAGCGATAGGTGCGACCCGGCGCGATGAAGCGAAACGGTGGCTCGCCATTTTCCATGGTGCGCACTTGCACCGGCGATGTATGGGTGCGCAGCAAAAGGCGCTCGCCATTTTCATCCGGTTCAAAATAAAACGTATCGTGCATTTGGCGCGCGGGATGGGCTTCTGGAATATTCAGCGCGGTGAAATTATAAAACTCGCTTTCAATGTCTGGCCCTTCGGCGACATCGAAACCCATATCGGCAAAAATCGCCGAGATTTCTTCCATCACTTGGCTCACCGGATGCAGACGCCCAACGAGTAGCGGGTCGTCGAGCAATGGCAACGTCATGTCTTGTTTTTCATCGACCAGGCGCGCGTTTAAGGCCGCGATATCTAGCTCTGATTTTTTAGCGGCAATGGCTTTGGTAATCTGGTCGCGCAACACGTTAAAGGCGGGGCCTTTGACTTGGCGCTCTTCGGCGCTCATGCCGCCCAGGGTTTTCAGCAAAGCCGACACAGAGCCCTTTTTACCGAGGCTGCCCACACGCACCGCTTCCAGCGCAGGTGCATCTGCGGCAGTGCTGATTTGCTGCATCAGCTGTGTTTCTAACTCGTCTAGGTTTTGCTCAGCGCTCATTTGCCATCTCATTTAGTTCAAATAAAAACCCGCCCGAAACAGCCTAGGCACCTATTTATAAAATAGAGCCATACGCGGTTGCGGGCGGGGTTCATGTTGGCAGGGGCACTTGCGCCCCGTCAATTGGTTTTAAACTCTAGCCGAGCGCAGCGCGCGCTTTACCCACCAGAGCTTCAAAAGCAGCCGGCTCATGTACAGCCAAATCGGCCAATACTTTGCGGTCTACTTCGATACCTGCTTTACCCAGCCCGTTGATAAACTGGCCGTAAGGCATGTCGTGTTGGCGCGCGGCCGCGTTGATACGCTGAATCCACAAAGCACGGAATGTGCGTTTGCGGGCGCGGCGGTCGCGGAAGGCATATTGACCGGCTTTGGTTACAGCCTGCTTCGCCACCCGAATGGTGTTTTTGCGGCGACCGTAATAGCCCTTGGCTTTTGATAGAACTTTTTTGTGGCGTGCGTGAGATGTCACGCCGCGTTTTACACGAGACATAGTATCCCCCTAACCGTTTGGTAAAAATTTGCGAATAGCTTTGGCATCCTGCGGCGCCAAAGTCGTGGTGCCTCGCTGGTTGCGAATTTGCTTACTCGAGCGCTTAATCATACCGTGCTGCTTACCAGCTTGTGCGGCTTTTACTTTGCCAGTCGCGGTAAGCTTAAAACGCTTTTTCGCTCCTGATTTGGTCTTCATCTTGGGCATTTCGTCATCCTTTATCTATAAACGGGAACCCGTTTGTTTCAATCCATGCAGCAAGCTGCAAAGGTGCAAATCAACCAACATGGCAGCCCTAACAGCCAGAAGGTTGAGCCATCACATTTTTGAGTAACGTGACAAGCAGCGCGTGTTATACGAGAAATAAGAGAAATTGCAAGCGAAAGCATGAGGAAATGACCCAAAGCCAGTCTCCCGAAAGCGCCAGCGTGCGCCCGCAAGTTATCGCCCATCGGGGCGGCGCAGGCCTATGGCCAGAAAACACCCTGCAAGCTTTTCAAGAAGCCATAGACCTTGGTGTCCACGGTTTGGAATTTGACCTGCAATTGTCCAAAGACGGCCAGATTATGGTGCATCACGACAGCCATTTAAAAGCCGATGCCACACGGTTGGACGGCGCCTATTTGACAGCCCCCACGCCGCGCATCGATGCTTTGAACGGCGCGCAATTGCAAACCTATGATGTCGGCCGCATCGCCCCCAAAACGCGCGAGGCTGAAAAACGCCAGACCCAGACCGCCAAAGACGGGGCGCGTATCCCCTATTTGCAGGAGCTCGACCACCTGATCGCCGATCAGGGCCTGCAAGGATTTCAGCTCTATGCCGAATTAAAAACTGATATGGGCGCAGACCCTGCGCAAGCCGAGGCCTTGGCAATGGCTTACCTTGAAGCGCTCGACGCCTCGCCCGTGGCCAAAGCCCATCGGGTTATCTCTTTTGATTGGCGTTGCTTGGCGCGGGTGCGAGCCAATCGCCCCGAAATCGAAAATGCTTATACCGCCATGCCTTTTGCCAATACCGACCCGGCTCATGAGAGCGCCGCGCAAGATACGCCAATGGCAGCGGCCATCCGCGCCGCCTCGCAACATGGCGCCCCTTGGTGGGGGTCACATGATTGGCGCACCCACACAGGCGATAGCCATGGCGAGAAAGTTTTGCGCGCGATTGGCGCGGCCGGGGGGAAAGGCTGGATTGCCTATTGGCGCGACGTCACACCCGACACAATGGCGATAGCAAAGGAGCTAGGCTTGAAAGTATCGGCTTGGACGGTGAACGAAGTGGCAGATATGAAAAACCTCGCCGCCATGGGCGTCGAGGCTTTGATCACAGATCGCCCGGATAGGGCGCTCGGTCTTTAAAGATTTAGTGGCCTATTTAGGGCCGATCACCATAATCATTTGCCGGCCTTCCATTTTTGGATAGGCTTCGACTTTGGCCAATTCTTCTGTGTCGGCTTTCACGCGGTTCAATACATCCATGCCAAGACTTTGGTGCGCCATTTCGCGCCCGCGGAACCGCATGGTGACTTTTACTTTGTCGCCAGTTGTCAGGAATTTAACCACATTGCGCATTTTCACATCATAGTCATGCGTATCGATATTGGGGCGCATTTTGATCTCTTTGACTTCGACCGTCTTTTGATTTTTGCGCGCTTCGCTAGCTTTTTTCTGCTCTTGATATTTTAGCTTACCGTAGTCGAGAATTTTGCAAACCGGAGGGCTCGCATTTGGCGATACTTCGACAAGGTCGAGGCCCGCTTCTTCTGCCATGGCAAGGGCGCTATCGGTATCTACCGTGCCCATTTTTTCGCCTTCGGCTCCAATCAGGAGAACGGAAGGAGAGCTAATCATACTGTTAATCCGCGGGCCTTGATGGCGTGGCGGCTGCGCTGCGTGGGGTCTACGTGCTATGGGATCACTCCGTTATAATTTCACTAGATGGCAGAAATTCCGCCATATCTCGCTAGGTTTAGGGCAATAAAGAGGGAAGTCAACAGCAAATGCCCAGCTCTGGGAGACGAGCCTAGGAATTCGTGCCGCTGGGGGTTTTGACACCCAATATCCAAAATGGACGCGGCCAGACAAAAAACCGTAAAGCGCCAAGCGCCTCTCGGCTTGGCTGATGCACCGCCTCGAAATGGCGCCAAGACATGCGCCGCACCAAAGCCATGGCCCCGCGCAACCCAAGCGCGGCATACACCCAAACCTCGTCGGCTGGCAAAGACACGCGAGCCGCTTGCCCGCGGCTGACCAAAACCGTTAGGGAAGAACTCTCCCCATAAAGCGTCTTTATGGCCTCCCCCAATGCCGCATCTGAGAGGCCAACCCCGATAAGCAAAATGCCCCCAGGCTCTTTTATTGGGCGCGGCGTAAAACGGCTCACCCAATCAGCTCATGGTAGACATTGAGCGTGCGATGGCACATGGCGGTTTGCGTGTAATGAGCGCGCACATTGGCACAGCCATTGGCTCCCATAGCTTTTAAGTCGGCCGGCGCCAACCCCAAAGCCGCATCCAACGCTTGGGCTAAAGCGCTGGCGCTATCGGGCTTGGCCAGCCACCCCGAGCCGCCTGCATTGCCGGGTTTGGCAATCACGGTTTCGCGAAACCCACCCGCATCAGAAGCCACAACGGGCAGGCTGGCGGCTTGCGCTTCAATAATTGTGCGGCCAAAAGGTTCGGGCCGAATGGTTGGCACGACAGCCAAATCGGCCGCCGCATAGGCCGAGGCCATATGGCTTTCGAGGCCCGCAAAAACCAAACGCTCGGGCAACCCCAAACGTTCGGCTTGCGCCTTCAGCTCGGCCACATATCCATCGCGGCCTTGCGCGCTGCCGACCAAAACCAAATAAGGCTTCGTGTCGCTGGTCAGTTTCGACAGCGCCTCTACCAATACGTGTTGGCCTTTTAAATGGGTGACGCGCGCAGGGCACATAATCACGAAAGCTTTTTTCGGCACTTGCCATTGTGCGCGTTTGGCCGCTTTATCGGCGGCTTTGAAGTTTTTCTTCGCCAAAGCATCGACATCGCAGCCGCGCGGAATGACGCGTAATTTATCGACGACATGGGGATACACTTTGGCAATTTGGCTGGCGGTATAATGCGAATTGGCGATCGACACGCGCCCGCGCACCAAAATGCTATTGTAAAAAACCTTGCCGCGCGGCTTGTCTTGCACGCTTGAATGATAGGTGGTCATAAACGGCACGCCTGCCCATTTGCCAGCCCAAAGCCCCGACCAACCCGGCGCGCGCGAGCGGGTATGCAAAAGGTCGATATTTTCAGTTCGTATCAGCGCAGCCAAGCGGCGCGCATTGTTCCACATCACCAGAGGGTTTTTAGAGGCGACGGGCATCGGCACAATCTCGCCACCAACTTTTAAAACGTCGTCGGCCAGCGCGCCACCTTGCGTGGCCACCAAAGCGCGCCCGCCATTGGCAACAATCGCGCGCGCCATTTCTAGAGTGGTAATTTCCGCACCGCCGACATCTAGCTCGGGCACCACTTGCAAAATGCTTTTGCCCGTCATGTCGACAGATTGGCTGGATGGCATGGTGAATGGAGAGCCCACAATATTTCCTCACGAATGGCTGGCAGGTTTTGCTTCTGCTTTGCCGGAGCTTCAGTCATAATTGAATTTAGTCGAAAAACCAAATCGGCTCCGTTGATAGGACCGCGTTGATATGAAAAGCCGAACCAAAAAGGAAGCCACATGAGCGTGCAATTTCTAACCCGAGATGAGCCTGGTTTTGGTCCCCAGAAAATTGCCTATCAGCAACAAGACGCCGTTGAACCGGGCCTCGGCGTGGTGTTTTGCGGCGGCTTTCGCTCCGACATGACAGGCACCAAAGCGCAAGCCTTGGCCGAATGGGCGCGCGCGCGCGCCACACCTTTCACCCGATTTGATTATTTTGGCCACGGCGCTTCCACCGGCACGTTCACCGATGGCACGATGAGCTATTGGCGCGGCGATATCCCCAAGGTGTTGGACGAGGTTTGCCCTGGCCCCCAAATTTTGGTGGGCTCCAGCTTTGGCGGCTGGCTCTCTTTAATGGCGGCGCTCGACCGGCCCGAAAAAGTGGCGGGGCTTTTGCTCATCGCCCCCGCCGTCGATATGACCGAGCGACTGATGTGGGATCGGTTTTCCGAAAAAGCGCGCGAAAAACTCATGCGCGAAGGCCTGATTTATGACCCTTCCGAATATGACCCCGAAGGCTACCCGATTAGCCAAGCGCTCATCGAAGACGGGCGGCACCATTTAATGCTCGGGCAAAGCATCGAGCTGGATATTCCTGTGCGAATTTTACATGGCCAAAAAGATGACGCCGTGCCGTGGCAATTATCGCTGGAGTTGGCCGAACAACTCACCAGCCAAAATGTCGAATTGCAGTTTTTGAAAGATGGTGACCATCGCCTATCCGAGCCTGCCCAGATTGATAAAATTATTAACCTGCTAGACGCACTTCTTGGGGCGCCCGCGTAAGGCAGGCCGCTTTATTTCTTCGCCTGCATCTCTTGGTAAAGCGCGCCGAGCCCAGCGCGATAATCTGGATAGAGCAGGCGCACGCCCAGCTCTTCTTTGAGCCGCGTATTTTTAATCCGCTTGTTGTCAGCATAAAAACTTTGCGCCGTGGGCGACAGCTCCGCGTCCTCAAAAGCCATCAGGGGTGGCGCTTCCAACCCCAGTAAATCAGCGGCAAAAGCCACCACCTCTTGAGGCGGGGCGGGCGCATCATCGCACACACTATAGGCGCGCCCCGCCTGGGGTTTGTCGATGGAGGCCAGCAGAATTTGCGCAATATCAGCTACATGAATGCGCGAGAACACCTGGCCCGTTTTCTCTATGCGGCGCGCTTTGCCGTTTTGCATGGAGACCAATTGATTGCGCCCGGGCCCATAAATTCCAGCCAGGCGAAAATAATGTATCGGCAAATTTAACGCCTCAGCCACAGCGCCCCAAGCGGCTTCGGCATCGACACGCGCTTGCCCGCGCGCGCCCATTTTCCCGCGCGGCGTGTCTTCGTCAATCCACGCGCCGGCATGGTCACCATAGACCCCCGTGGTGGATAAATACCCAACCCAGCTGAGGGCATGGGTTTGCAGGGCGGGCGTCAAAAGCGGCAAAGCCGGATCGCCCTCGCGCGTCGGCGCGGCAGATAATAAAACATGCGTGGTGCCCGCCAGCTGGTCTGGCGTCAAAGGCGCACCGTCGAGGCGAATGGGGGTAATGCCCATGGCTTTCAATCGGGCGGCTTTTTCCTCGTCGCGACACGTAGCCGTGAGCTGCCAACCGCGCGCCGCCAACTGCGGTGCCAAGGCTTGGGCGCAAAAGCCAAAGCCGAAAAACAACATATGATTATCCGGCTTAGCCATGCGCATCTCCTATCGCTTTTTGCCATTCGGCAAGCGCGTCTGGGTCGGTTTCCTCGAGCCGGTATTGGGGCGCCAAGGCTTGCAGTTTTTCTTTGTCGATTTGCGCCAAAGCCCAAATGGCTGTGGCGCGCACGACGCCGTCTTTATCGCCAAGGCGCGCCACAACGGCCTCACGGTGCGCCGATGTGGGCGCTTGCATATTGCCCATCGCAATCAACACATTGCGTAAAAAAGAAGTTAGGCCGGTACGCTTAATAGGCGTCGATTTAAAGAACTCGCGAAAGCGCGCATCATCCAATTGCGACAAAAATATCAGGTCGGGCAAATCCATATCGGCTTTTAACGCCAGTTTCGCCTCTTGCGCGGTTTGAGCATATTTGTTCCATGGGCAAACGGCCAAACAATCATCGCACCCATAAATATGGTTGCCCATGGGCGCGCGCAAGTCTTCGTCGATCATGCCCTTATGCTCAATGGTCAAATAAGAAATGCAGCGGCGCGCATCCAATTGATAGGGGGCCGGGAAGGCTTTCGTCGGGCAGACATCTAAACAGGCTGAACATGAGCCACAATGGTCGACTTCCGCCTCGTCCACGGGCAAAGCCAGTGTGGTGAAAACCGAGCCCAAAAATAGCCAAGAGCCCATTTCGCGCGAGACCAAATTCGTGTGTTTGCCCTGCCAGCCCAGCCCGGCTTTTTGCGCCAGGGGTTTTTCCATCACGGGTGCTGTATCGACAAAAACTTTCACTTCCGCGCCGCTCTCCTCTGCCAGCCAACGCGCCAAGGCTTTCAACTTTTTCTTGATGACATCATGGTAATCGCGGCGCTGGGCATAGACCGAAATCAGGCCTTTATCGCTGGCTTTCAAGCCCTCGAGAGGGTCGCTTTCGGGGCCGTAATTCATCCCCAAAAGGATAACGCTTTGCGCCTCGGGCCAGAGATGGTTGGGCGCACTGCGCTCATAGGTTCGGCTTTCCATCCAGCTCATTTGGCCGTGATGGCCGGCCGCCAAATAGGCCTGCAACCCCTCGCCCGCATCGGCCCCCAAACTGGCAGAGGCAATGCGGCACACCTCGAACCCCTCGAGCTTGGCGCGGGCCTTCAAAGCGGTTTTGAGAGAAGTTTCCTCTGCCGTCATAACGGCTTAAAAATCAGGGTCAGCATAATAAGGCGGCGGCCGCATGCCCGCCACATGGTCGGCCAAAAGTGGACGAAACGACGGGCGCGACTTCAACCGCGCATACCAATCGCGCATCACAGGCCATAATTTCCAAGGCACATCGCCAGTATAATCGAGGCAAGATAAATGCGCGGCGGCCGTTAAATCCGCCAGGCTCATTTCGCCGCCCGCCAACCAATCGCGGCTTTGCAGCAAATAAGTGAGATATTCCAAATGCAAATTCAGATTGTGCAGCCCGACGCGCACCACATCCATATCGGGGCCGCCGCCGCCATCTTCGGCGCCCATAAAGCGGCGGTCGATCTTCTCGACAGTGATTAAGCGGCCAACCTCTTGGTGAAATTTATCATCGAACCAAGCTGAAATACGGCGCACTTCCGCGCGCGACAAACCAGAACTTGGCATCAAAGGCAAAGCGCCGCCTTTTTCTTCGAGCCATTCCGAGATGGCATAATGGCCGGCAATGGTTCCCGCCTCCCCGATGAGCACAGGCACTTCGCCAGATGGGTTGAGCATCAAAAAGTCTAGTCGGCGCTCCCAAGGGCGCTCTTCGACATATTCGACAGCAAATTTTTTCTCGCCCAACATGAGACGAATTTTGCGCGAGAACGGACAGACCGGTTGATGAAATAATGTAGCCATAGGAGGTTAAATTAAGCCGCTTGGCGATTTGGAGCAAGGAAAACACACAAGGTTTTGACACAGATGGCGCTTGGCTTTGCCCGCCAACACAGATAATTTGACCTATGGCTTTTGAAAACATCCTTTTTCTGGCGCTCATTCAGGGCATTACCGAATTTATCCCCGTCTCTTCCTCGGGGCATTTGACCCTTCTGCATGCTTGGATGCCGAGCGACCAAGCGGCAGCCGATGCTTTGACCGATAATTTGATTCATGATTTGACGATGGATGTCGCTTTGCATTTTGGCACGCTCATCGCCGTCATCGTCTATTTTCGCGCGGAAGTGAAAAACCTTGTGCACGGCGGAGTTGATATTTTAACGCGGCGCGAAAGCCAAAACCGCGCCCAAGCCATTCACCTTATTTTGGCCACGGTGCCTGTGCTTCTCGCCGCGGCGGCGCTTTTGGCCAGCGGCCTTCTCGACGCTTTGCGCACACCAGAAGTGGTCGCATGGGCGAGCCTTATATTTGCCATGCCCCTGTATTTGGCCGACCGCTTTGGCGCCAGCGACAAAACCCTGGCCAGCGTTGAAAATCGTTCGGCCTTATGGCTCGGCTTGGCGCAAATATTGGCATTGATTCCAGGTGCCAGTCGCTCTGGCGTCACCCTGATGGCGGCGCGCGGGCTCGGCTTCGAGCGCGAAGCGGCGGCGCGGTTTTCTATGTTAATGGCCATCCCCGTCATCTCGTGTTTTGCCGCGCTCAGCCTTTTGCAACTCATCTTGCAAGGCCAGTGGGGGGCGCTGGGCGAGGCGGCACTGGGGGCCATTTTGGCCGGCGGATTTGCTTTCCTCAGCATCGACGTGTTCTTGCGCATGACGCGCAAAGTTTCGCTATTGCCCTTCGTTATCTATCGAGTGGCTTTGGGCGGCGCGATTTTATGGCTGCTTTAACCCTTGTTGGGTTTTTTACCCGACGGGCGGAAGCGCCATAGATAGTCTGGCAAAAGCGCGGCAATCGGTGTGGTCTTTAACCCCAAACGAACAAACCCCATCGCGCCCTCGGTCACCAAATTATCGCTTTTCAGCAAAATCAATTGATCTGGCGTCAACAAGGGCTTGGGCATAAATTGCGCGACACTGGCAATCAGGCGCGCCGCCAAAAACGGCATCGGCACGAGCAAACGATTGCGGCCAATTTCGGCCAACAAAAGTTCCATCAATTGCTTGAACGTAAAAATATCTGGCCCGCCCAACTCATAAGTCCCGGCAGGCGCATTGGCTTGCGTGCCACACACACAAGCCTCCACCGCGGCCGCGACGTCAAATACCGAAACCGGCTGATAGCGCGTCGTGCCACCCCCGATGAGCGGCAAAGCAGGTGCCACCAAAGCAAGGCCTGCAAAGCGATTGAAAAAATCATCTTCCGGACCAACCACAATCGAGGGACGCAAAATATGCGCACTCGGCAAGGCTTCCATAACCCCATTTTCAGCCGCCGCTTTGCTTTGCGCATATAAAGAAGCCGATTGCGCATCCGCGCCAATGGCCGAAATATGCACAAAGTTTTTTATCTTTTTCGCCGCCGCAGCCTTGGCCACACGCACGCCGCCTTGGGCTTGCACGGTGGCAAATTTTTGCTTGCCGGTTTCGAATAAAATACCAACGGCATTAATGGCCGCATCGGCGCCCTCAAGAGCGGCCTCGACGCTGGCATCATCGCGGATATTGGCTTGCACAATTTCTATCTGGCCTGGCTTGCCACCTGTCTTCAGATGCAGAGCTTCATTGGGACGCCGCGTTGCGACGCGAATTTGATAGCCCGCTTTGGCCAGCCGACGCACGATGTGGCGACCCACAAATCCAGTGCCCCCAAAGACGGTAATGCGGGCGTTTTTCTGGAGAACCAATTTCTGAGCCATGTCGTTTCCTTACCTAACTTGAACCTTTGAGCGCTAGCCTGAGCGCAGCACGATAGGAGTTGTTCTTAATCTATGTGAGCGATGGCGGAAAGGAAAAACCGTCTGCTTTGTGGCTCGATAAGCAGCCATTGACAATTATGCCGCGCCCGCCTAAACCATGCTCCTTACCTCAAGTAAGGCCCAGGTGGCGGAATTGGTAGACGCGCTAGCTTCAGGTGCTAGTACTCGCAAGGGTGTGGAAGTTCGAGTCTTCTCCTGGGCACCATTTTCAAATTTCAAGCGCCGTGTTTCACGGTCCAAGCCATTGATCTTCAAGCATATTTGTTTGGGGAGCAGAGATCATGGTTTCTATGGTAGACCAAATGGTAGACCAAAATACGACATACCTAACCAGGCGTCGGGGTGTGCATTACTACTATACGCGGCGCATTCCAAAAGAACTTCAAAAGCGACTGGGTAAAAAGCGAATTGTCGTATCGCTTAAAACGAAGTCGCGTCGCAAGGCAATCACTTCTGCAATTGTTTTGTCAGAAAGGCTGGAGAGCTTCTGGAACGGTATGAAGCTCGAAGAGATAATTTCACAACATTCGATGACGCTGGAGAGCCCAGCTCAACCGGCCGCATCGATTACATTATCCGAAGCTCTCGACCTCTACCTGCGTCTTAAGGGCAAAGGGAAGGGGGAAACGTTTGAGCGGACTGCGCGACGTAACATTGAGCAATTGATGGTTTTGAGCGGCGATGTCTCTATCAGTGAGCTGACTTCTGCCGATGGGGCAAGTTTCCGGGATCATTTGATTCAAAGAGGCCTTGCCTCTTCTTCGGTAAAGAGGTGCTTCGCTTCAATTCGATCTATTGTCTCCTTGGCCATCCAAGAACACGGACTACAAAACACCAATCCATTTGCAAAAATATTCATTCCAGCCGATGACAAGGTAAAAACCCGACCAACCATGCCGGTAAAAACAATCAAAATATTGCAGGCGGAATGTGAAGCGATAGACGATCCAAATCGCCATCTACTTGCTCTAATCAGCGATACGGGCCTTCGCCTTTCAGAGGCACTGGGTTTGATAAAAGAGGATATCGTTCTTGATACTGAAATACCCCATTTGATTATCCAAGAGCACCCCTGGCGCAAGCTTAAGACCACATCAAGCAAAAGGCTCGTTCCACTTATCGGATACAGTTATTGGGCTGCGGAACGGATTATGCAGATTGAGGGACGATTTGCCTTCCCGAATTACACCAGTACGTCTAAATGCAGTGCCAACTCAGCAAGCGCTGCGCTTAACAAATGGCTGAAGCCGCGAGTGCCCAAAGATTGCGTGGTTCATTCATTCCGGCATGCTCTGCGTGATCGTTTAAGAGCGGTTGAGTGTCCGTCAGACATTTCTGATGCCATAGGTGGTTGGAGCACTTCCGGCATAGGCCACTCATATGGCAATGGGTATGACCTTGCCGTGAAGAAAAAGTGGCTCCAGAAAATCATAATTTAGGAAGGCCCAAGTTCCGAGATGCTTGAAGATCAATGGCTTGGACCGTGAAACACGGCGCTTGAAATTGCGACCTCGGGCGGCGTGCCGCACCCGATGCACGGCAGAACATGGATTGATAAGGAAGTGGTTGAATTATGCGGGATTTCAGAAGATGAGCTGGCAGGCTATTTAAAGCCGGCTCTCTATGAAGGCGAAAACGGGGCCGTCGCGCAACCCGCATTTGACCCGGATAAGCCGCACCAAATCTATCCCGAAGAAGTCTATCAGATGATGCTGGCCACGCCCGATGAGGTGGTGACACAGATGGGCAGCGAGACCGAGCCGCCAAACGCTTAGCCTGGCTGTCCGGACCGCTCCAGCATTCGGATGGAAATTGCGAAAAGTCATTGCGAAATCGAGCAGGCTCGCCCGCTCACTTTGACCTCTTTGGGTGCTCGAAGAGACTGTGAAACATCAAGCCGAGAAGGCTTTTGAGATGTTGGATGCGCATCTTGTTGGAAGGTGGCTCCTTCAGACGGTTCACGGCTGCGGATATTTCGTTGCTAACAGCCTGTTTCTGGCGAACAGGCTTTGCCGACGGCCCTTGCCAAATCGCGTGCAGGCTTATCAGATTTTCGATTCACGCGAGGAAAGCGTCATCAAAATCATGATGAGTGTTCCCTAGCTCATGATTTAGGCGCCTCAAGCAGAACCGTCATAAGCCTGCCGCGCCGCGTCAATATTCTCGCGGTTGTGCAAGGCCCAATTCCCCAAAGCGGTGACCGGCTCGCGAAAGGATTCACCCATTGCGGTGAGTTTATATTCCACTTTGGGCGGAATTGTCGGGTATTGAGTCCTGTTCACAAGGCCATCGCGTTGCAATTCCTTGAGCGTCAAACTGAGCATGCGTTGCGAGATACCGAGATTTCGTTTGATTTCGTTAAAGCGCATGGTTCCATATTGCGACAGGGATATAACCACAAGGACGCTCCAGCGGTCGCCGACGCGCGAGAGAACTTCATTGATGCGATTGCAATCGGGGCACTTTGTATTGTGAGTCTTGTCCAGCATAGTGGTTCCTTATTTGTAACCGAGGGTCATATATGTGCCCTCTTGCAGCCGCTAATGGTTCCGTTTAGTTATATAGTTCCTATTATATACCGCAATTCTTCGCCTTGACAATGAAACGGGGACCCATGACTGAAAAAACATTTACCGAGCTTTTGAACTGGCGTTATGCCACCAAAAAAATGGACGCCGATAAAGCCGTCCCGCAAGACAAACTTGACGCCATCATTGAAGCGGTGCGTATGGCTCCGACTTCAAGCGGCACGCAACCATTTGAGCTGATCGTCGTTTCAAACTCCGACCTGCGCGCAAAGATTGCCGAAGCTGCCGGCGGGCAAACCCCCATTACCGATGGCTCGCATGTTTTGGTCTTTGCCGCCTGGGACAATTACACGGAAGAGCGCATAGACGAGGTGCTTCAGCTCAATGTGGCATCGCGCGGTGACCTGCCGCTGATTCACGATTATTACAATAATTTGAAGACCAATTACGTGCCACGCGATGCGGAGGTGAACTATGCTCACGCGGCGCGCCAAGCCTATATCGCCCTCGGTTTTGCCATGCTCGCCGCGGCCGACCAAGAAGTCGACAGCACGCCGATGGAAGGCTTTGACCCGGACGCGGTGGACGCCATTCTTGACCTGAGAAAGCGGGGTCTGCGCTCCGTAGTATTGTTGCCGCTCGGCTATCGAGAAGAAGGCGCAGACTGGCTTTTGCCAATGCCTAAAGTGCGTAAATCGCGCGACACGATTGTGACCGAAATCAATTAAGCTGAGGTATCGAAAATGAGTTTTCTGAGAAATCTGTTCAAAGCCGCGCCTACGCCAACAGCTGAGGGTGCCTTCCAGCCGTCGCCACTGGCGCTGAAACTCGCAACCTCGCCCAAGACAGATTATGATGGCGGGGAATACACCCAGCCATACGCTGGCGGCGACAAGCGCGTGTTGATGGTCTGCACGCAGGAACAACATATGACCATGGCCAATGGCCAGAAGTTCTCTACCGGCAATCATCCGGTTGAGATGGGTCTGCCAATGTTGCATTTGCTGTCCGCAGGGTTTGAAATCGATATCATCACCCCCACTGGGGCGCCTGTGATAATTGAGGATTGGGCCATGCCGCATGGGGATGAAGCGGTTATGAAACTCTATCAAGACTATGCCGCAGCTTTCACTAAGCCAGGCAGTCTCGATGATTTTGTTGCCAATGAAATGGCCCAGAATACGACATATTGTGCTGTCTTCTTGCCGGGGGGTCACGGCGCAATGCTGGGTCTGCCAGAAAATAAAAGCCTAGGAAAGCTGCTGCGCTGGGCGCATGAGCGGCAGTTGCTTACTTTGGCAATATGCCACGGGCCCGCGGCCTTGCTGGCGGCTAAGGATGGCGGGTCATTTATCTATGACGGCTATAAGATAGCTGCTTTTCCAGACTCGGTTGATAAGCAGACGCCGATGATTGGCTACATGCCGGGGCATATGCCATGGATGTTTGGCGAGAAACTGAAACAGCTGGGTATGGAAATTATTAACTCAAAAGCCGATGCCACTTGTTGTGTCGACAGGCGTCTTATCTCTGGTGCCAGCCCGAAAGCAGCCAATGCCTTTGGAAGGCGCGCGGCAGAAACCCTATTGGAGGATTTGCGTTAGCGCAGCGGATCGGAAAATGACTTCGGCCGCTTCCATGCGCGATGACGACGCCTTGTCGCATGGTTAGCTATGCCGCATCTGGTCTGCCACCTCGTCTAGCAAGAAAAGACCCAAGTTCCGGGTCGCACGGTCCGTGAAACAAGGTGCTTGGGCCGACGATAGGCAAGCCAGAGTAGAGGCCGCTGTTCATAGTGGCGAAAGGGCGGCAAAGAATTTGCTCCGATATCGGGCGCGGGAATTTTCTAAAAATCACTATTCTTGTTAGGCCCCATTCTTTGTAGGAAAGAGGCGAATTTTTACACAAAACTGCAATAACAGTATTTTATACAGGAATGATGAGAAATATTCTTATTTTGTGCACGGGCAATAGTTGCCGGTCGGTTTTGGCCGAGGCCTATATCAATCATATAAGCCACGAATGGCAGGCCTTTTCGGCAGGCTCGCAGCCGACCGGAGAGGTGCATCCTTTAGCTATAGAAACATTAACGTCGTTGGCAATTGACGCAAGCTATGCGAAGTCGAAAAACTGGCATGAATTTGCCGGCGCCGATGCCCCAGTTATGGACGTGATTGTGACGGTTTGCGACAGTGCCGCTAATGAAACCTGTCCCGTTTGGCCGGGTCATCCGACCCCTTATCATTGGCCGTTTCCCGACCCAGCGAAATTTTCAGGCTCAGATGAAGATACCCGCGCCCATTTCCGCGAGGTGTTCGCCATGATAAAAAAGCGGATAGATAATTTTTTGACAAATAAAGGATGATGATGGCAAGGAAATTGGCGGCGGAAGCCTTGGGCACACTTCTTTTGGTTTGCACGGTGGTCGGCTCGGGCATCATGGCAGTCAATTTGGCGGGGGGAAATGACGCCGTCGCACTGCTCGGCAATACGATTGCCACGGGCGCCATTCTTTATGTTCTGATCACTATTTTCGGTCCGGTTTCGGGCGCTCATTTCAATCCCGCCGTTTCCATGGTTTTCCGCTTGAGGGGTGAACTCAGTAACAATGATTTTTTGGCTTATGTTGGGGCGCAGCTTATTGGCGGC
The DNA here is from genome assembly GCA_018673175.1 of Rhodobiaceae bacterium. Taxonomy (GTDB): domain Bacteria; phylum Pseudomonadota; class Alphaproteobacteria; order RS24; family RS24; genus UBA8337. The sequence goes on from JABHDF010000070.1 coordinate 20,664, forward strand.
TTGCTCGGCACAGCCCTGGCACACGCCATGTTTGAATTGGCCTTACTCACCCCATCGGTCAATATCCGCACCGGCCACGGTCAGTTCCTAGCGGAAACGGTCGCCACTTTCGGCTTGGTGATGACCATTTTGGGCGGCTTGAAGTATCGGGCTGAGGCGGTACCAATGTTGGTCGGGCTTTACATTACCGCCGGCTATTGGTTCACCGCTTCGACCAGTTTTGCCAATCCCGCTGTTACCCTGGCGCGCGGCTTTACCGACAGCTTCTCCGGCATTCGGCCGGCCGATATGCCACTTTTTTGGTTGGCCCAATTTATTGGCGCTGTCTTAGCCCTCATCGCAATGCGCGCCGTTTTGGGGGAGGATGAGCCGTCATAAAATCCGAATGGACGCTTCGCCGCTTGGTCAGATAGGTCGCATTTTGGTCTACCATCTGGTCTACAATAGAAACCATGATTTATGCGCCTCAAGCAAATAGGCTTGAAGATACATGGCTTGGGCCGTGAAACACGGCGCTTGAAATTTGAAAATGGTGCCCAGGAGA
>JABHDF010000072.1 GCA_018673175.1 Rhodobiaceae bacterium
ACTGCCACACGGGCTTGCGGGTCCCGCGCCAAAAACGCGTCTAAAATACTGTCCGAAATCCGATCGCAGACTTTATCTGGATGGCCTTCCGAAACAGACTCCGACGTAAATTCATAAGATTCGCGCATAGCAATACCCTCAAAGGTTAATTCAGTGTCTTTAAATGGCAGGCCAAACAACAATGGTCAAGTCTGTTGTCGCCCAATGGACAAGAGAGCCAACTGCGCTTTGGGCTTACTCTGGCGTTCGATTGACGCGCGATATTGGAAACCACGGACAGCAATTGGCGGCGCAAATCCTCATCGTCAATTCCTAAAAAAGCTCGGTTCAGCTCAACACCCGGCCCGCTGCTGACGAAATCTAGATAGGGGTTGAGCAAAGGCTCCTCGGCGAGGCCCGCTTCCGGATAGGGGTCTAATGGCTCGTCCAATCCATCGAAAAAAAACTGCACCGGCACATCCAAAGCGAGCGACAGCTCAAACAGGCGGCTAGCCGAAATGCGATTGACGCCCTTCTCGTATTTTTGAACTTGCTGGAAAGTTACCCCGAGCTGATTGCTCAATTCTTCTTGGCTCATGCCCAACATCAGCCGGCGGAGGCGAACCCGCGCGCCGATAAAGGCATCGACAGCTTGGTGTTTTTTGCGTGGCATAATCTGCCCCCTCTATTATTATTTTTGAGACGCAGGTTACGCTAAGAACTATGGCGGAGAGACAGACCTAGAGCAATTGTTTTTATCTTAAGAAAAGCTTAAAGCGCGCGCGCCAAAAACCGACGTCGCATGCCGATAATCGCCAAACTGAGACCAAACCAAAGGGCAAAAAACACCGCATCGCCAAACCGAGAATAAAAACTCGGGGCCAAAGCCGACGGCAGCGGGAGAGAAAACACACCCGCTTCGCCCAAAGGCAGAGCTTCTAGCTGGCGCCCATGCGCATCAAAAACGGCCGAGATACCCGTATTGGCACTGCGCACCAAAGGCAGGCCTTGCTCGATGGCCCGCAGACGCACTTGCGCAAGATGTTGATGGGGCCCATGCCAATCCCCGAACCATCCATCATTGGTTAAATTAATCAAAGCCCCAGGCCGCGCGAGCCCTGCTGGACTAGCCGATAGACCGGGGAAAATACCTTCGTAGCAAATCAATGGCGCCAACTCGGGCAAACCCGCCGCGCTCAATCGAGCATAGGGGGGGCCATAAGCATAGCCGCCGCGCAAGCGCACCAATTGCTCCAACCCAATGGCCTCAAGCCAGCTTTGCATCGGCAGATATTCGCCAAATGGCACCAGATGATGTTTGTCTGATTTGGCCAATAAATGGCCGTCGCCCGACCATAACATGGCGCTATTGTAAAATTTCGACCCTTGCCCCCCAAGCTCGCGCCGCACCGCACCGGTTAACACATAGGGCGGCTGGAGGCGGCCTTGCGACAGAGCTGGCAGAGCCGCGCGCAAGCGGTCACGAAATCCCGTGCCCTCCTCTATGAGGGCGGGGATGGCGGTTTCTGGCCAAATGATGAGGTCGGTTTTGGGCGCATATTTCAACCCCAATTGGGTCAATTTGAAAATCGTTTCAATGTGCGCGTCGCGTTTTTCGGGTAGCCATTTTTCGCGCTGCGCCAAATTGGGTTGCACCACGGTGATAAGTGTATCGCTCGCCTCGGGGCGGGGCATGAGGTGCAGACGCACCACACCGAAAAACAAAACACCAAGCATGAGACCCAAAGAGAGCCAGCGAAGCCGTGCCGGCTCAGCAAGCAAAAACGCGACGCTGACCAAGGCCAGTAACCCCAAACCATGCACCCCCAAAAGACTTACAGGTTGGGCCAAATACAACCAAGTGCCCCAGCCCATGGCAGGCAAGTTCCACGGCAGACCGGTTAATACCGTGCTGCGCAAATAGGCCGCCAGCGCCAGCAAAAGCGCCAAACAAAGACTGGCCAGCAAACGCGGCATGGCAAAACGTGCAAGCCCCTGCCCCCAAAGCCAAAAGGCCGAGGCACTAAATAAAGCAAGGCCGGCTGGCAAAAGCGTGATGGCAAAGGGCAGCGCCCAAAGGAAATGTTCCGCCTCGACCAGAAAGGCCTCGCCCATCCAAAGAAGGCCCGTAAAAAACTGTCCAAAGCCAAATAACCAGCCCAAAATAAACAGCTGCTTGGGGGTTTCGCGCGCCTGCCAAGCCAGCCAAAAGGCCAAGCCGTAAGACAGATAAAAAATCGGCAAAATTTGAAACGGGGCAAAAGCCAAAGGCAAAAGCAGTCCTGCCATAAGGCTCATGCGCTTCGGCTTTGTTTCCACAAAAGACCGCCAGCGCGCCATTAGCCCCGGCCACCTTTGGCGCCTGATTTAGCCCGCGCAGGCTTTGCGGCGCGCAAAACCAACCGCACGTCCAATTGCTTAATGCGGCGCGCATCGCCATCGTGAATGATAAATTCGAGCGCCCGACCATCGCCCATATCATGGGCAATCATTTCGCCGCGCTCGGGCACACGTCCAGCTTTGGCAAAAACCAATCCGCCGAGCGTGTCGATATCGTCATAGCCCTCTACATTGGCCAAGCTAATACTCAAAGCGCTTTCCATTTCACTGAGCGGCAATCGGGCTTGGGCTCTCCAATGGCCGTCTTCGCTCAGGGCCTTCAAAAGCTCTTCTTCTTCATCATGTTCGTCTTCAATCTCGCCGACGATTTCTTCGATCAAATCTTCAATCGTCACCAAGCCATCGGTGCCACCATATTCATCGATGACCAGCGCCATATGCCCGCGTGTGGCTTGCATTTTCACCAGCAATTCCATGGCTGGCATGGACGGTGGCACAAATAAAACCGGGCGCACCAAAGGGGTTAGCTCAATGCTTTCCACTTTCGCACTGTCTTGGCCAAGGCTCGATTGCACCGCAGACAGCACATCTTTTACATGCACCATGCCAATCGGTTGGTCGAGCGTCTCGCGATAGACGGGCATGCGCGAGTGACCGCAATCAGAAAATAAAGCCAGCAAATCACGCAGCTTGATATCCACGTCCACCGCATCAATATCGGCGCGCGGCACCATCACATCATCGAGGCGCACATCGCGAAAGCCGAGCAAGTTTTTCAGCATGTGGCGTTCTTCGTCGGAGAAGTCGGCGGTCTCGCCTTGCGTCTCCTCCAACACGTCTTCGATGCTCTCGCGCAGCGAACTTTCGCCACCGCCAAATAGGCTACGCCACCAGCTGGTTGAGGAAGAAGCACTCATTGTTCGGTCTCCGATGGAACAAGCTCGTCATAGGGGTTGGCCAAGCCTGCCGCGAGCAGCAGCTCACTTTCCAGGCCTTCCATAAGGTTTGCGTCGGGCTCGTTTTCATGATCATAGCCCAAAAGATGCAACAGCCCATGGGTCAGCAAATGCAGCGCATGCGCGCGCTCGGTTTTACCTTGCGCATGGGCTTCGGCTTGCAGGCGGTCATACGACATAACAATGTCGCCCAGTAACGCCAAAGGCAGAGCCGCCAAGTCTTGCGCATTGCGCACGGGCGCGGCGAAATCTAGGGCAGGAAAACTCAGCACATTGGTCGGGCCCGCTTTATTTCGAAAGCGCTCATTCATCTGCGCCAGCTCCGCATCATCGCTCAAAACAAGACAAGCTTCGGCTTCGGGCATGGGGTTTTTGGGGTCGAGGTGCGCCCAAATAAAATCGGCTTGCCGGCACAAATCGCTCTCGAGCGTCTGCCAGCGCGGGTCCCGCACATCCAAATCTAGGGTGAGGCCTTGCGTGTGGGCCGGACTGTCGGGCTCCGCGTCATCGGCGGGTGGAACGGCGTTATTCTGCGTCATCACCTGGCTCGTTTGGTTTCTCATCAATGGCCTTTTTCAGGTTCTTTTTCGGATGTCTTTGCATCGGCGGCAATTTTCCGTCGCGCTTATTATAGGCTTTTACAATGCGTGTGACCATATCGTGGCGCACCACATCATCTTCACTGAAATGAATAATCTCGCAGCCTTTAATCTTGGGCAAAATCTCCAGCGCATCTTTCAGCCCCGACTTCGCCCCAAAGGGCAAATCGACTTGGCTTGGGTCACCGGTAATGACCATGCGAGAGTTTTCGCCCATCCGCGTCAGGAACATTTTCATCTGCATGGGCGTCGCATTTTGGCTTTCGTCGAGAATGACAAAACTATTGGCCAAAGTGCGCCCGCGCATGAACGCCAAAGGCGCAATTTCAATCTCGCCGCTCTCTAGCGAGCGAATAACTTGTGGGCCGGGCAACATGTCGTAAAGCGCATCATAAAGCGGGCGTAAATAGGGGTCGACTTTATCGCGCATATCGCCTGGTAAAAAGCCTAAGTTCTCGCCCGCTTCTACCGCCGGGCGCGACAAAATAATGCGGTCGACTTTGCCTTCCACCAACATGGCAGCCGCGGCCGCTACGGCCAAATAAGTTTTGCCCGTACCGGCTGGGCCGCAACCGACTACCAGCTCGCTATTTAACAAAGCCTCAATATACGTCGCTTGGGCCGGCGAGCGCGGTAAGACTTCGCGCTTTTGCGTGCGCAAGGCCGCTTTTCCAGTTAACGGGGCAGGCGCGGCTTTACCGTTGCCTTTGCCGTTTTTCGCCGACTTGTCTTCTGCCGCATCCGCTTGCGCGCCCGAAGGCTCCTGCATAGACCCGAGGCTTAAGCGCAAAGCCCCATCGACATCGCCGCCCGTCACTTCGGCGCCGCGCTCGAGATGATGATAGAGCGTGCCTAAAACTTGCGCCGCGCGGGTGCAGTCTTCCTCGGCGCCAGAAATAGAAACCTGATTGCCCCGATTGGATAAGGAAACATCCAAAGTCTGCTCAATACGCGCCAGATTTTTGCCATGCTCGCCATAAAGCTCGGGCAACAGTCGATTGTTGTCGAACTGAAGCACGAAAGGCTTCGACTTGCTTTTCGAAGCCCGAGGACTGGCTGTGGGTCGTTTATCAGAACCGCTCAAGCGCGAGCTCCTGCGACATATGCCATTTTTTCAATCATTTTGTGAACCATATAAAGCAAGTATCAGAAGTTTTCGTCGACTTGGCAAGCCCTTAACGAAGCCGCCTTTCGCGAAAACAGACCTACACACTGTCCCCAAATTCACCGCTCAAACTATTTCGATGCGTACGGGTAATTTCAACCGGCAGAATGCGTCCCCGCACCGCTTCAAACACCGCCTCTGCGTTTTGCCCCTCGGGCACTTTTACGTGCACCGGCTGCAAGTAGGGGCTGCGGCCGGTAATTTGGCCCGCGTGTTTGGACGGTTTATCAAATAATATCGGCAAAACTTTTCCCAATTGCGCGTCATTGAAGGCGCTCTGCTGCGAGCTAATCAAGGCTTGGATGGTTTGCAAGCGTGCCGCCTTTACCGCCTCGTCGACTTGGTTTTCGTCGTCGGCTGCGGGCGTGCCGGGGCGCGGTGAATATTTGAACGAATAACTTTGGGCATAATTGACCTCTTCCACCAAAGCCAGGGTCGCCGCAAAATCTTCGTCCGTCTCCCCCGGAAAGCCGATGATGAAATCAGACGATAAAGCTAAATCAGGCCGCACAGCGCGGAATTCTTTGCAAAGCGCAATATACTCAGCCGCGCTATGTTTGCGGTTCATCGCTTTTAAAATCTTGTCCGAACCTGACTGCACCGGCAGATGCAAATAAGGCATGAGTTTTTCGTTTTGCCCATGCGCGGCAATTAACGCGGCATCCATATCGCGTGGATGGCTGGTGGTAAACCGTAAGCGATGCAAGCCTTCCAGCTTGGCCAAATCGTCCAAAAGCCCCGCCAGGCGTTGGCCGCTATCGCGATCTTGCCAAGCGTTTACATTTTGCCCCAAGAGGGTGATTTCGCACACGCCTTGTTCCGCCAAGCCTTTGGCTTCGGCGATGATTTCAAGCGCCGCACGCGAGACTTCTTCACCGCGCGTGTAGGGCACCACACAAAAAGTGCAAAATTTATCGCAGCCCTCTTGCACGGTTACATAAGCGCTAGGGCTGCGGGTGATGGGTTTGCGCGGGACTTGGGTGAGGGCGGCAAATTTTTCAGCTGCCGGAAATTCCGTGCGCACCAAACGCGCTTTTCGTCCCTGGGAACGGGTCTGGCTAACTTCGTCGAGCATAGCGGGCAATTGCTGAAAAGTTTGCGGGCCAAACACCATATCGACCATCGGCGCGCGCGAGATAATCTCGGTCCCCTCGGCTTGCGCCACACAGCCTGCCACACCGATCACCATATCTTTATTCCGCTGCTTCAGCGGGCGCAATCGGCCCAGCTCATGGTAAACTTTCTCCGCCGCTCTCTCGCGGATATGACAAGTGTTTAAAATAATCATGTCAGCCTCGTCCGGCGTATCGACCGCGCGGTAGCCCGCCTCGACCAAAGCCTCGGCCATGCGTTGGCTGTCATAGACATTCATCTGGCAGCCAAAGGTCTTGATATAACAAGACTTATCCTTGCTGCCATCGACCTGACTTGTTGGCTCTGTTTGGGATGTTTCAATCATGCTTTGGCCTTAGCGCTTTTATAGCGACTGCGCAAGCCGGGCCCCGAGGCGGCGTGGCGGCGCGGCGCGGGGTTGTTACCCCATAGCGCATATCCTCCAGCCCACCGGCCACTTGCGCCTGTAAGGCGCGCGCCATTTGTTTGCGCTGGCTTTTCATCGTCTCGGGCAGCGGCTCATGAAACATCAGCTCAAACGTAATCGGGCCCGAGGCCAGCATGAAAAGAAAATGCGAGGCCAGACCCACCTCGCCAAGCCAGGCATAACCCAAACGCTGGCGCCGCCCCATCGCCATATCGTGCAGGCGACTATAGGCAAGGCTCATCGCCTGAACCGGAGGGCGTTGGCCGTCCGCTTTGGCGAGGCGCTCGACCCCGGCGAAAAGTGTCGATTTAAAGGGCAGAACTTTTATGCCATCTGAGTTTGTGCCTTCGGCAAAAATTACCATTGTGTCGCCGTCAACCAATCGCTCGGTCAGCGCATCGCCATCGGTTTTATTGTGCCGCCCGCGCCGTCGGTCGACGTATACGGTGCGTTGTAAGCCGGACAGCTGGCCCAAAAACGGCCAGCCCTTAACATCGCTCTTAGCCACAAAAGACAGCGGCATGATGGCGCCGATGGCCAGAATATCGAACCAAGAAACATGATTGGCCACCAAAAGCGTGCCAGGCAGCGGGCGCGGGCCAGCTATTTTCAACCGCACCCCAAAGACTTTTAGCAGGCAGCGAAAAAACAACAGCGGAAGTATCGGCCAGACCTGCGATAGCGGCTTGGGCACAAATCGAAAAACCATCAGCACAAAAAGTTGCGGCGGCACGAAAACCACCACGGTGAGCAGCAAACCAATCGTGCGAATGAATAGGGTGGCTAGGGGCATTTCAAAAAGCCTGTTTGATTTATTTTTTAGGCTTTTTCTCAAGCGGTACACCATACAGCTCTAGGCGGTGGTCGACCAATTTATAGCCAAGTTTTTTAGCCACCTCGGCCTGCAATCTCTCGATCTCTTCATTGGTAAATTCAATGACTTTGCCGCTTTGAATGTCGATTAAATGATCGTGGTGATCCTCGGCCACGGGCTCATACCGGGCCCGGCCATCGCCAAAGTCATGGCGGGTGAGAATGCCAGCTTCTTCAAACAAACGCACGGTGCGATAGACCGTGGCAATGGAAATACCGGCGTCGCGCTCGGAGGCGCGGCGGTAAACTTCCTCAACATCTGGGTGGTCGTCGGCTTGCGACAAGACACTGGCAATCACCCGACGTTGGTCGGTCATCCGCATCCCCGCTTGGGTGGCGAGAGTTTCAATATCCATTTGTGGCGTCGCTGACTTATTCATGGGCGTTTAAGTAGCACAAACGGCGAGAAAAATCACGCCTCCTTTATCGCCAATTTATCCCTCGGTTTGCAGCTGCAAGACCAGCGCATCGACGCGCGTACCATCGGGGCGCTTATAATAGGCGGGCCGAAGCCCCGTTTGGGTAAACCCGCAAGCCGCATAAAGCCCGAGCGGCGCGCCTTGGGATGCACCGCTAGGGTTAAAATCTCGGCTTCTTCGGCCACGGTTTGGAACAAAATAAACCCCGCCTGCGTGCCCAAGGCCTGCACGCTGTTTTGGCGCAAAAGATTGGCAAACGCAGCCTCATCCCATGGCGTGCCGAGAGAGGGCGCAAACGCGCTTTGGTGCAAAGCAGCCAAATGCGCTGCATCGTCTAAACCCGTGATCGCAAAATTCATGTGTCCGACGCGGGCGGCACCGATGGCGCCCGGCTGGGAAATTTATCGCGATTGGGCAAAACCGCATCGGGCGCGCGCAAATAAAGCGGCTCGGGCGGGCGGGCCGTCGGATCATAGTCGGGCCAATCCAAATCGCGCGCGGCCAAGGCGGCCAGCTTTTCGGCTTGCGGATAATCAGGGGCGTTTTCCGCAGAAAAGCGGCTGTTTTGCATTTCCAAAAGTGGCGCAGCCCCGCTGCCCAACAAGGTGACGTCGCCCGTTTCGACCAGGGATAAAACTTGCTCTGCCGAGAGCGCTTGCGGCGGTGTCAGGGGGTTTTTTTGCGCGTCAAAACTCTGCGCATAAAAAACCGACCGGCGCGCATCGACCGCCACAATCAGGGCGCCACGGGCGGCACTGGCCTGCGCCATAACTTCCAATGTGCCATAGGCTTTCAACGGACGGCCCAGGGCCAAAGACAGACCGCGCATCGCCGACAATCCAACGCGAACGCCAGTAAATGTGCCGGGCCCATTGGTTACCGCCAAGCGATCTATATCGCGCATGGCGATGTCCGCGGTTTTGCAAATCCGTTCCAGCATGGGCATCAAAGCCTCTGCATGCCCCTTGGTCATGGGCAAAAGCTCACTGGCGAGAACCTTGGTTTCCGGCGCGCTCGGGTCGCCACAATAGAGCGCGGCCGAACACGCCCCTTGCGTGGTATCGCAAGCCAGAAAAAGCGGGAAATCAGACGATTTGGCAGGCATCATCAAAAGCCAACCGCGGCAGTCGTTCAAAAACCGCTTCGGGTTTGCCGCGGCCAATATTGCACAACATATTGGTGGCATAGCGACCATCGGGGAAGAACGCTTGGTCGACACCTGGGGCATCAAACCCCGAAAGCGGGCCGACATCGAGCCCCATGGCGCGCGCGGCCAACATAAAATAGGCGGCTTGCAAAGAGCCATTGCGCATCATGGTTTCTTCTTCCTTGCCGGTGAACCAATGTTTGGCCGTTGCATCATGGGGAAACAAAGTCTCCATATGCTGCGTGAACTGGCGATCATTGGCAAGGATGACGCAAGCTGAAGCGGCTTGAATTTTGGGCTGATTGCTCTCCATCGCATGCGGAATAAGGCGGGCTTTGGCAGCATCAGAGGTGACAAAAACCAAGCGGGCAGGGCAGCAATTGGCGCTGGTTGGGCCCATTTTCATCAGGTCATAAAGCGCGTGCATTTGCTCGGGCGCAAGCGGCATATCTTCAAAATCGTTATGCGAACGCGCCTCGGTAAACAAAAGCTCCAGGCCGGCAGTGTCCAAAATATGAGTCATAAAATTCCTGCGTTAAATAACGGCGCGCACTTCCGTGACCGACGGGATGAAATGTTTGAGCAGGTTTTCCACGCCCTGTTTCAGCGTCGCCGAAGCCGACGGACAGCCCGCGCAGGCGCCGCGCATGTGCAAGCTCACGACGCCATCTTCATAGCCATGAAACACAATATCCCCGCCATCTTGCGCAACGGCAGGGCGAACCCGCGTGTCGAGGATTTGTTTAATCGCGGCAATAATTTCACCGTTTTCGCCCTCGTCTTCGACTTGAGCGGTCGCGGTGTCATTCAGCATCAAGGGTTTTTCAGCCACAAAATGCTCCATGATGGCCTGCAAAATAGCCGCTTTGACATGCTGCCATTCGCCGCCTGATTTGGACACGGCAATAAAGTCGGCGCCAAAGAACACGGCACTTACATTTTCAATGGCAAACAGAGCCGCCGCCAAAGGCGAGGCTTGCGCGGCATCGGCATTGGGAAAATCTGCCGGTGGCTTATCGCCCATGACTTCGCGGCCCGGCAAAAATTTCAGCGTGGCTGGATTGGGGGTATCTTCGGTTTGAATAAACATAGCGCCAAATTCCTTTTGTTAGATGTCTTCTTATATAGGCGGTCTCACCGCAAAAGACGAGGGGCTAGCTTTTAGCCTTTGGCTTTTGCTGTCGCAGACCCTCTGGCTTTTGCTGTCGCAGACATTGTCAAAAGCCAGCTTACCCCAACCATCCAAGCGGCGACCAGCACATGAAAAATATGCCAACTGACGGCCGGGTCGAGATAGGGCGATTGGCGGAACACAATCACATTGAACAACATGAAGCCCGCCACGCCTGCTTTTATCCACGCCGACGCCTCGCGGTTGGGTGTATGGCGCGCCGCCAACCAAATAAAGCCGAGCGACCAGAGAAGGAAAAGCAACACGCGAAGCCCCGGCATGGCCAAAGCCACACCAAGCCCCAAAGCCGCCAACCCAATATGGGCGCTCGGCGACAGGCGCGCGGTTTCAAAACGGACAATTTGGTGAACCAAGGCCATCATCGCCAAAAGCCCCCCCATCATACCCGCGAACCGATGCATATCGGCCCATGGCTCTATCAAGTCGAAAGGAAAACGCACCACACCAATGGCCGCTGCGGCGCCAAATAATAAAAGTCCAAAAGCGGCCGTCGCGCGGGTTTGCGCGACCAGGCGATTGGCGCCCCAAAGGGCGGCCAAAACGATTAGAAATTCAGAAATCGCATAATGCGCCATGGGTTATTCTCCGGCTGGGGTGGACGCAGGCGCATCCAGCACCCCGGCGGCGCGCTTAATGTCTTGCGAGCTAAGGCGCGAGCCATCATGGCTCCAACCCGGCGGCGCAAGGATATAGAGAAGGCGCTGCTTTACACTCAGCCCGCGGGTCGCAACATCTTTGACGATGCCGATATATTCATGGGCGAAAATGCGAAATGGATTGTAAGTCTCAAGGTCTTTTACCAGCCCATAATTAGGACGGTCGTTGGCATCTTCGGCCGCAAAGGTTCCAAACAGTTTGTCCCAAATAATCAATGTGCCGGCGTAATTTCTATCCAAATATTGTGGGTTTTTACCATGGTGAACCCGGTGGTGAGACGGCGTGTTGAACGTCGCTTCAAACCAACGCGGCATTTTATCGATGGTTTCTGTGTGTAGGAAAAACTGATAGATCGCATTCAGCGCACCACAAAAAATAACCATCAGTGGATCAAAACCAATCAGAACCAGCGGAACCTTCAAGAAGGTTGTGCCGGTAAAATGCTTTGTCCAGCCTTGGCGCAGCGCCACAGCCAGCGAGAAGCGCTGGCTCGAGTGATGAATAATGTGCATCGCCCAAGGCCACCGACACCGATGCGCGATGCGGTGATGCAAATAATAGCGCAAGTCATCCAACACAAAGCAGGCAACCAGAACCGCGAAAGTCATTGGCAAAACGACGACCTGATATTGTTGCGCCCAAAGCAACATGCCAAGCGTCAAAAACGCAGCCGTGCCATTAATCACAACCGAGAAAAGCCCCATGAAAATACTGACGCCATCATCCTTGGCGTTCAAGCTACCGCGTTGGCGCAGGAAGCGAACGGCCAAAATTTCTACAGCAATGGCGAGAAAAAACACCGGAATGGCCATCAGGGTCGCCTTGACGGTGATAATTTCATTTACAGACATACGCGTTTCCTTACGGGATTAAGTTAAACCATCAATTTCATCGTCGGATAAATCCCCCGGCACAATCGTGACCGGCAGATGAAACCCTGATTTACCCGACCCAATAGCAGAAACCAAGGGGCCCGGGCCATTATTATCTACGGCGGCCGCGAGAACCAAAGTCGAGATGGTGCGGTCTTCTTCAATCAACGTGCCAATTTCCTCGGCCAAAAGGCCGTGGCGAACATGTGTGGCGGGGCGTTCTCCGCCCAGCATTTCAACGAGACCGGCGCATTCGGCTAGAATTTTCTCCGCTTCGGCTTGCGCTTCTTCCTTCATCAGGGAGCCGACGCCGAGCCAATGCTCGTGGCTTTCTGGCTCGATGACCAAGAGGAGCGAGACTTTGCCGCCCGTGCCATGGGCGCGGCGCGCCGCAAAGCGCAAAGCCGCATGACCTTCGGCAGAGCCGTCGACGACGACTAAAAACTTGCGCTGTAAATGCTGATTAATATCCATGACGTAATGCTGCCAGTTTACTTTTGGGAAAACAAGCCTGAATGCTTGGCCCCAAATGGCGACACGTTAGCTGCCCAAAAAGCCGACTTTTTGGCGAACCTCGGCCATAATTGGCTCGGCAATCGCGCGGGCGCGCTCGGCGCCATCGGCCAATATTGCGTCCACCGTGGCGGGGTCTTGCGTGAGGCGTTTCATTTCCTCGCCAATGGGGCCAATTTTTTCAATCGCCACTTCGGCCAATTGTTCTTTCAAATTAGAAAACTGCGACCCCGCAAATTGACCCATCGCAACCGCCAAAGGCACATCCGCAAGGGCCGCATAAATGCCCAAAAGATTGGCGGCTTCTGGGCGCCCTTCCAATTGCTCTTGGGTTTCTGGCAGAGCTTGTGTGTCGGTTTTGGCTTTGCGGATTTTCTTGGCAATCTCATCGGGCCCATCGAGCATGGTGATGCGCGATAAATCGGATGGGTCTGATTTTGACATTTTTTTGGTGCCATCGCGCAGGCTCATCACCCGTGTGGCCGGGCCTTGAATGAGCGGCTCTGGCTGAGGGAAAAACCCTTCGGCCTTAAAGTCATGATTGAATTTTTGCGCAATATCGCGCGCCAATTCGAGATGCTGTTTTTGGTCTTCGCCAACCGGCACATGCGTGGCTTTATAGAGCAAAATATCGGCGGTCATTAAATTGGGGTAAACATAGAGCCCAACCGAGGCTTTTTCGCGGTCTTTGCCCGCTTTCTCTTTGAACTGGGTCATGCGGTTCAACCAGCCCATGCGCGAGACACAATTCAGCACCCAAGCCAGCTCGGCGTGCTGGGAAACTTGCGCTTGGTTGAACACAATATGATTTTTCGGGTCGACGCCCGCAGCGATAAAAGCGGCCGCGACTTCGCGCGTATTGGCAGCCAGTTCTTTGGGGTCTTGAAACACGGTGATGGCATGCATGTCGACGACGCAATACAAGCACTCATGTGTGTCTTGGAGCCCCACGAAATTGCGGATCGCGCCGAGGTAATTCCCCAGATGCAAATTGCCTGTTGGCTGGACGCCAGAAAGAACCCGTGCGGTCATAATCAACTCCTGTTTCAAGCCTTATCGCTTATCGCTGGCGTCGGCGCAAGCGGGCCAATGCGTCGAACACGGTTTGGCGCGGCACACCGCCTAAAACCAGCGCGCTCAAGAAGAACACCAAACCGCCCAGGCCGATCAGGCTCGCTAGCCAAATTGCCAAGTTTTGCTCTGGCAGCGGCGCCACTTGCATGGCTTGCAGCAAAGCCCCTGCCATCAACGCCGCAGCCAAGCTTTGCGCCAGCAGGCGCGCCAAAACGAGGCCACGAAAATGCCAAACATCGCGTGTGGCGAGGCGCACCAACATAAGCGTGAGCGTCACATAGCCCGCCGCCACGGTGGCCAAAGCAATGGCTATCGCACCGTAAATCGGAAACAAGCTCAGCGATAAAGACACATTGACCGCCACCCCAATGGCGCCATCGATAAACGGCGCACGCGTATCTTGGCGGGCAAAAAAGGAGGGCTGCAAAGCCTTGATGAAAACAAAGGCGGGCAGCCCCAAACAAAACGCCTGCAAAAGCTGCGCCGTAATGGCGGTGTCTTGGCGCGTAAAAGCGCCGCGCTCGAACAAAAGAGAAATAATCGGCTCCGCCAAAACAAACAGACCTGCCGCCGCAGGCAGCGTTAAAAACCCAGCCGCCAAAACCGCCGTGCTTTGCGCCTCATGCGCTTGTTGCACTTGGTTGGCAGCCAATCGGCGCGACAGCTCTGGCAAAAGCGCCACAGACATCGCCACCCCAATGACCCCCATCGGCAATTGATACAGCCTATCGGCATAATAAAGCCACGCCGCCGCCCCCGCTTGGCCCGTGGCAATAGAGGTGCCGACCAGCAGATTAATTTGGCCAATGCCTGCGGCCAAAATTCCAGGCACGGCCAACAGCCAAACGCTTTTTACTTCTGGCGTGATTTTGGGCGCCACCAAAGCAACCCGCAACCGGGCCCGCCAAGCCGCGATAAACACAAAAGCAAATTGCACAAAGCCCGCCAAAGCCACGCCCCAAACAATATAATCTAAAGGCGCGCCGCGGTGCGCCACCGCCAGACCCATGGCGCCGATAAGCACGAGGTTGAGCAAAATAGGCGCAAAAGCAGCGGCGAAAAACCGGCCGGTTGCGTTCAGCATGGCGGCGAATAAAGACATCAGCGACATGAAAATAAGATAGGGGAAACTAATGCGCGCATAGTGTACGGCCGCTTCAAACTTGGCGGCATCGCCGCTAAAGCCCTGCGCCAAAGCCAAAACCAAAGCGGGCATGAAGATTTGCGCCAATAAAGTGAACACACAGAGGGCTGCCAAAAGCACCGCCAAAATACGCCCCGCAAAAGCCAGTGCCGAAGCCTCCCCCTCGCTCTCTAAGCGTTTGGTAAACAGCGGCACAAAGGCGGCATTAAACGCGCCTTCGGCAAACAAGCGACGAAATAAGTTAGGCAAGCGAAAGGCGATAACAAAAATCTCGGCCAAGGGACCCGCCCCCAAAAGCGCCGCTAAAAATATGTCGCGACCAAAACCCGTTACCCGACTGGCCAGCGTGGCGCCGCCCACGAGCCCCGCATTGGAGAGAAGAGATTTCGAGCTTTTCTGGGTCATGCGGCTTTGGGCTTGTTTTTGCTACGCGGGCGCGCCGCCTCGACGGGGTTGTCGATGACGCTGAGCAAGGCATCGGTGACTTGCGCCTGACGCTCCGCGCGCTTGATTTTGCCGCCTGTGAGATTGGTGACATAAAACACATCCACCGCCCGCTCGCCAAACGTGGCAACCCGCGCCGCCAAAACCGAGACATTGAGATTATAAAGCTCGCGCACCAGCGCATATAAAAGGCCGGGACGGTCGAGCCCACTGACTTCGATAACGCTGGCCTCATCGGATAGATTATTATCCAGCTTCACTTGCGGGGTGATGTCAAAGGCTTCTATTTGCTTGCCCGTCTGCACCCGCTCGAGGCGGTCTGGCACGCGCAGCTCGCCCGACAAAACAGTGCCAATTGTCTCGCGCACCCGCGCCACTTGCGCCGCATCGAGAGGCCCCGGCGTTTCGGAATGGCCGACATGGAGCGTGTCCACCGCCATGCCATCATTGGTGGTGGTAATGCGCGCATCATAAATACTCAAACCCGCCACCGCACACGCGCCCGAAAGCCGCGCAAACAGGCCTGCATGGTCTTGGCAAATCAGCGTCACTTCCGAACAATCGCGCAAGACATCGGCGCTAATGTCGAGGGCCTGAGTGGCCTCGCCAGATGGGTCAACCATATCGTCCATCATCGCGGCGTGGCGCCATTGGGCCTCTTGGGCGAAGTTGAGCCAATAGGCGTCGGATTGGCGTTTCAAATATTTATTGATCTTGGCCGTCGACCAATCGAGGCGCAGGCCTTGAACAAAAGCATTTTTCGCGCCCTCCACCCGCTCGTCGCGCGCCACAAAGGCGGTGACCGAATTAAAGGTCGCGCAAGTCTCTTGATAAAGCTCGCGCAATAATTGCGATTTCCAGCCGGTAAATGTACCGGGCCCGACCGCCTTAATATCCACCTCTGTCAGCACATATAAATGGTCTAGCCGCTCCATGCTTTGCACCGCTTGGGCGAAATCTGAGATGGTACGCGGGTCAGATAAATCACGCCTTTGCGCCACATCGCTCATCACCAAATGCTCGCGCACCAACCATTCGGTCAGCGCCGTTTCGGCCTTGGTGAACCCCAATTGCGGGCCTAATTTACGCGCAATGCGCGCGCCCGCCACACTGTGGTCTTCGGGTCGCCCTTTGGCGATATCGTGCAACAGGGTCGCCAGATAGATCACCCGCCGATTGATCCGCCCCTCGCTCAGCAAGCGATGGGTTTCTGGATGATCCTCGGCTTGCGCCCCGCTTTCAATTTCCCGCAGCAAGCCAATGGCGCGCAGCAAATGCTCATCCGCTGTATAGTGGTGATACATATTGAACTGCATGAGCGCGACAATGCGACCGAAGTCTGGCACGAAACGCCCCAAAACGCCGGCCTCATTCATCCGCCGCAAGCTGCGCTCGGGGTCTTTTTTCGACGTCAGAATATTCAAAAAAAGTCGATTGGCTTCCACATCGGCGCGCAAAGCGGTCGTGACGAGGCCCGTCGATTGCGTGATGACGCGCAACGTATCGGGGTGAATATCCAGTCCATACCGGTCGGCCAAATAAAACACGCGGATAAGGTTTACCGGATCTTTTTCAAAGCAATCCGCCTGCTCCATTTTCAACCGACTGGTATCAATGATAAAACCCGCGACTTGTTTTTGACGACGAAACAACGCTGGCAGGCGTTGCAAAGCGCGCGGCTTGTTTTGGCTCTCCTCTAGCGAGGCACAAAAAATCGCCGTCAGGTCGCCAATGCTTTTGGCGACAAGGAAATAGCGCCGCATGAATTTTTCAACTGGCTTCATGCCCGCTGCGCCTTCTTTGGCTTCCTTCATCGGATAAAAATGTTCGGCCAGAGACTTTTGCACATCAAAGCTCAGGCGTTCTTCGGCGCGCCCCGTGTTGAAATGCAAATGGCACCGCACTTGCCATAAAAACGCATCGCATTTGCGGAATAGTTTCAGCTCGTCCGCGGTCAAGACATTGAGCTCGACCAAAGCGTCCAATTCTTCGACTTGATAGCTATAGCGCGCAATCCAAAACAGCGTGTTCAGATCCCGCAAACCCCCTTTGCTTTCTTTTAAATTCGGCTCTACCAAATAGCGCGATCGGCCGGCGCGTTCATGGCGCGCGTCACGCTCATCCAATTTGGCGGTCACGAATTCACTGGCCGTGCCGCGCATAATTTTTTGCGCAAATGTCTCGCGAAAATCTACATAGAGGCTCGGCGCGCCCCACAAAAATCGGCTTTCCAACATCGAGGTGCGAATGGTCATATCGTTTTGCGCTTGGGTGACGCAATCGGTGATGGATCGGGTGGCATGGCCGACTTTCAGCCCCATATCCCAAAGCATATACAGCACATATTCGACGAAACTCTCGCTGGCAGCGGTGCGTTTATAGGGCAGTAAAAACAGCAGGTCGATATCTGAGCCTGGCGCCAATCGACCGCGCCCATAGCCGCCCACCGCGACCATCGTAACTTTTTCCGCGTCCGTGGGATTAGATAAATAGAGAATATCGGTCTCAACAAATTCGGCCAGCGCGCACAATAGGTCGTCTTGCAGGCTTGATAAGAACTCAGCGCATTTGGGGCCTTTAAATTTCTTAGCTTCTAGTTGCGCCCGCGCTTCGTCGCGCCCTTGGGACAGGCTATCGCGCATTTGGGCCAACACGCCGGCACGGATTTTAGCGTCATCGCCGGCTTGTGCTTTGGCGCAGGCGCGCAAACGAGCCAACAGGTCGGCGCGGCGCGCACTTGCTTTTGGGTTTTTGATAGAAATAAAGTTAGACACAGCCATAAAACTCCTTGGCGCATATATAGCATAATTTACGGCCAAAGCATGGCCCAAGCCACCCGCCCCAGAAAAGCCTAGGGTTTTTCCTTGTCTGCCGCCGCCTTGAGCGCGTGTAAATGATAGACATAATCCAGCGCCTCGCGCGGGCTTAGCCGATCGGGGTCGAGGGTCTCCAGCGCTTGCAAAACCGGATTGCTTTTCGCACGCGCTTTTTCCGCCGTGGGGGGGCTGGAAAATAGCGGCAGATTATCGAGCATGGGGTTTGCGTCTTTTGCCTCTTGGCCCTCTTCCAATTGCGCCAAAACTTGTCGAGCGCGGTCGGTGACGGCTTCTGGCAGTCCGGCAATTTCGGCAACGTGAATGCCGTAGGACCTATCTGCCGCTCCGGGGCCGACTTCGTGCAGAAACACCAAATTGCCATCATGTTCGCGCACTTGCATGGACGTATTGGCCAAGCCGTCGAGGCGCTCTTGCAGGGCCGTCAGCTCGTGGTAATGGGTGGCGAATAAAGCGCGGCAGCCCACTTGGTCGTGCAAATATTCCACCGCCGCCCAAGCAATCGATAGGCCATCGAAAGTCGCCGTGCCGCGGCCAATCTCATCGAGAATGACCAAGGCGCGCGGGCCGCTTTGGGTTAAAATGGCAGCCGTTTCCACCATCTCCACCATGAACGTCGAGCGGCCGCGGGCCAAATCATCGGCTGCGCCAACGCGCGAGAAGACGCGGTCAACCAGGCCAATCTCAGCTTCCTCCGCCGGCACAAAACTGCCCATTTGCGCGAGAATGGCAATCAACGCATTTTGCCGCAAATAAGTCGATTTACCCGCCATATTGGGGCCGGTGAGGAGCGTCAGGCGCGGCGCGGTTTCGCCGCTGGCATCGAGCGCACACGAATTGGCGATAAAACTTTTGGCGTCTTGGCGAAGCGCCGCCTCAACAACAGGGTGGCGCCCGCCGGTAATGACAAAGCGGGTGTCTTCAAATAGCTGCGGCGCGTTCCAGTTTCGCGTGACCGCCAATTCCGCCAGCGCGGCGCTAACATCGAGCGCCGCCATGCTTTGCGCGCGTGCCTCCAAAGCGGCACTGGCCTCCAGACAAGCGGTGCAGATTTGGGCAAATATTTCCAACTCTAAAGCCAAAGCGGTTTCGGCCGCGCGCGAAATATCGCCAGCCAAATCGGCCAATTTTTGCGTCGAGAAACGCACGGAACTGGCTAGGGTTTGGCGGTGAATAAATTGCTCGTTAAACGGCGGCGCCATTAATTTGTCGCCATGCGCCCCCGGCACATCAATGTGATAGCCCAACACGCCATTGTGTTTTATTTTCAGCGCCTTAATGCCTGTCTCTTCGGCATAATCTTGCTGCAAAGCGGCGATGACGCGGCGCCCTTCATCGCGCAACCGTCGCGCTTCATCGAGCCCCTCATGATAGCCTGGCTTCACAAAACCGCCATCGCGCGCCAACATCGGCGGCTGCTCATCAAGACTGCTGGCCAATAGCTCGCGCAAAGCCGCCACCTGCGGTTCCGCTAAAGATAAGCGTTCGCTTTGGACTTGCAGCTCGCGCGCCTCGACCGAGGCCTCCAACAAGAGAGCTTGTAGTTGATGCGCGCCTTCCAGCCCTTTGGCCAAAGCCAACACATCGCGCGGGCCGCCGCGTTGCATGGCGAGGCGCGACAGCGCGCGCGCCATATCCGGCACGGGCTTGAGCGCGGCGCGAACATCGGCGCGCAAATTATGCGCTCCGGTCAATTCATTGACGCCTGCCAAACGTTGCTCAATCGCACTGCGTTGGGTCAGAGGCGCAGCCAAACGCGAGCTCAGCAGACGCGCGCCAGGCGCCGTTACCGTCTCGTCGATACTGGCCAACAGGCTGCCTTTGGTCTCGCCGGTCAACGTGCGGGTCAGCTCTAAATTCGTGCGCGTGGCGGCATCTATGCCCATTAAATGCGTTTCGCGCTCGAGGCGGGGCGGCTGCAAATTCACCTCAAGGCCAAATTGCGTGGCGTCGAGATAGCGGATCAATGTTGCGCAGGCAAGCTGCGCAGCCCGGGCCGCGCTGCCTTCGAGACCGGCAAACATATCCTCGACAGTGGCGCCAAAACGCTCGCTCAAAACAGCTCCGGCTTGGCGAGACCCTAGGTCATCGACGGGCGAACACATCTTCGTGTCGGCGAGCAAACTGGCTTTCTTATCCCCCAAACAAGCGTCCAAATGGGCCGACCAAACCAACTCGCGCGGGCCGATGCGCGCAAGACTTGCGGGCAAATCTTCGGGCGCCAGGGTCGCCACACAAAACTCGCCCGTCGACATATCCAGCCAAGCCATTGCCCAATGAGTGCCCCCGACACAAATCGGCGCGGCCAAAAAATTATTCTGTCGCGCGTCCAACAGCGCATCTTCCGATAAAGTGCCCGCGGTGACCAAGCGCACCACTTCGCGCCGCACCACAGATTTGGCGCCGCGTTTTTTCGCCTCGGCCGGATCTTCCGTCTGCTCGCAAATCGCCACCCGATACCCGGCCCGAATGAGGCGCTGCAAATAGCCCTCGCTGGCATGATAGGGCACCCCGCACATGGGAATGTTTTTGCCCAAATGCTTGCCGCGATGGGTCAGCGTAATATCTAGCGCTTGCGCGGCCTCTATGGCGTCGTCAAAAAACAATTCGTAGAAATCGCCCATCCGATAGAATAAAAGCGCGTCTGGATGATTGGCTTTTATCTCTAAAAACTGCGCCATCATTGGCGTCGGCGCCGCATCTGGAGACACAGGCACAGCCTTATCGGCGGGTGAGTTTGAACTTGAAGACATAACCCCAGTTTAGCAAAGCCCACGCGCCAAACCAGCCCAGATATGCGCTCGCTCGTAAAAACCTGTTGAGTTTCTTGTCCCCTTTACCCCTCCCGAGGCCGTTTGGGCGGCTTTCGCCTTGTCTTTGCCCCATAGAAGCCCTAAAACGAGCGGAACCCCAGCGAAAGTTGATATGAGATGACCGATACAGACAAAACCTTCACCGATGGGGAAGCCCTGCGCTTTCACTCTCGCGGCAAGCCCGGCAAATTAGAAATTTCGCCGACCAAGCCGATGGCAACGCAACGCGATTTATCCCTTGCCTATTCGCCAGGCGTCGCCGTTCCCGTGCAGGCCATCGCAGACAACCCAGACGCGTCTTACGACTATACTTCGCGCGGTAATATGGTGGCGGTTATCTCGAATGGCACAGCTATCTTGGGCCTTGGCAATTTGGGCGCGCTGGCCTCTAAGCCGGTTATGGAAGGCAAAGCGGTTTTGTTCAAACGCTTTGCGGATGTCGACTCGATTGATTTGGAAGTCGACACCGAAGACCCAACCGCTTTTGTCGATGCGGTCAAACATTTGGGGCCAAGTTTTGGGGGCATCAACCTAGAAGATATCAAAGCGCCCGATTGCTTTATCATCGAGCAGCAATTGCGCGAGCTGATGGACATTCCGGTTTTCCATGATGACCAACACGGCACCGCGATTATTTGCGCCGCCGGCCTGATCAATGCGCTGCACCTGACGGGGCGCGATATCAAAGATATTAAAATCTGCGTCAATGGCGCGGGCTCGGCTGGCATTGCTTGCCTCGAGCTGATTAAAGCCATGGGCCTGCCGCATGAAAACGCGGTTTTATGCGACACCAAAGGGGTGATTTATCAAGGCCGCAAAGAGGGCATGAACCAGTGGAAATCAGCCCATGCGGTAAACACCAAATCACGCTCGCTGGAAGACGCCATGGCAGGTGCCGATGTCTTCCTTGGCCTCTCGGTTAAAGGCGCGGTGACCAAAGAGATGGTGGCCGCTATGGCCCCCAATCCGATTATTTTTGCGATGGCCAATCCCGACCCAGAAATTACGCCAGAAGAAGTCTCCGCCGTGCACGATGATGCCATTATGGCAACCGGTCGGTCGGATTACCCGAACCAAGTGAACAATGTTTTGGGCTTCCCGTATATTTTCCGAGGCGCGCTAGATGTGCGGGCCACGACCATCAATGACGAAATGAAAATCGCCTGCGCCGAAGCGCTGGCTATGTTGGCGCGCGAAGATGTGCCCGACGAAGTGGCCGCCGCCTATCAAGGGGAGCGCCCGCGCTTTGGCCCTCGCTATATTATTCCAGTGCCATTTGACCCGCGTCTCATCAGCGTTATTCCGCCAGCGGTTGCGCGTGCCGCGATGGATAGCGGCGTCGCTCGCGCCCCGATTGTAGATTTGGAAAACTATCAGGAACGTTTGAAAGCGCGCCTCGACCCAGCCGCCAGCTCGCTGCAAATCATCATGAATAAATCCAAGCAAAACGCCAAGCGGATGATTTTTGCCGAAGGCGAGCAAGAACAAGTTATCCGCGCGGCCATTGCCTATAAAGACAGCGGCTTGGGGGAACCTATTTTGGTTGGCACACAAGAAATTGTGCGCGCCAATATGGCTCAATTGGGGCTGGATGGACGCGACGATATTGAAATTCGCGACACGCGTACATCGGGAAAAATTGAGGCCTATGCGGACTTCTTATATTCGCGCCTGCAACGCCACGGCAAATTGTACAATGACTGCCAACGCATGGTCGCCAATGATCGCAATATTTTCGGCGCCTGCGCGCTCGCCCAAGGCGATGGCGATGCCATGGTCACGGGGGTCACACGGTCTTACTCGTCTATTTTGGAAGAAATTAGCCAAGTCATTGAGCCGCGTACCAATCAGCGCGTCATGGGCATTTCCATGCTCATCGCCCGCGGTGGCCGCACGGTTCTTGTGTCCGACACCAATGTCATCGACATGCCAAGCAGCGAAGAGCTGGCCGATATTGCCACGCAAACCGCCGCCACAGCCCGCGCGCTGGGCCATGAGCCGCGCGTCGCCATGCTGGCCTATTCGACCTTTGGTCATCCCGAAGGCGACCGCTCGGTCTATGTCCGCGAAGCGGTTCGTCTGTTGGATGAGCGCAAAGTCGACTTCGAATATGAAGGCGAAATGGCAGCCGATGTGGCGTTAAACCGCGAAGCCATGACACGCTATCCCTTCAACCGCTTGAGCGAGCCGGCCAATGTTTTGGTTATGCCGGCCATTCACTCGGCTTCCATCTCAACCAAAATGTTGGAAGAGCTGGGCGGTGCCACGTTGATTGGCCCGATTTTGGTTGGCTTAGAGCATCCGGTACAAATCGCGCGGATTGGCGCGACCTCAACGGAAGTTTTAAATATGGCGGCGATTGCAGGCTACGGTCTCGAAAAAATCTAGCGAGGTTTCACGACAGCGACACGCCGCGCCACGTCAATGCCGTGGCAATGTCGGCTGCGCCCACGGTCTCGCGCGCTTGCAGATCCGCCAACGTGCGGGCAACGCGCAACACGCGGTTAAAGCCGCGCGCGGTCATCCGGCCATCTTCGATAATCGCATCGAGCAGTTTTTGGCCCGCCGCATCGGGGCTGGCCAGCTCGCGTAGGCGGTCGCCATCGAGGCGCACGTTCAACCCGTCTTGGCGTTCATATTGTCTTTTTTGCGCGCGGGTTACCCGCTCGACAATCGCCGCACTTGGCTCGCCTTTTTCATCTGCCATCATACTCGACAAGGCGACGGGCGGCACATCAATGCGAATGTCGAACCGATCAAACAGCGGGCCCGATAATTTGCTGAGATATTCTTGCCGACATAACGGCAAGCGGTGGCAGGCAAGGTCTGGGTCATCGGCGTGGCCACACCGACACGGGTTCATGGCAGCGACCAACTGAAAATTTGCGTTATAGGCAACATGGGCTTCGGCACGCGCCACCTCCACGCGTCCCGTCTCAATGGGTTGGCGCAAAGCGTCCAGCGCTTGGCGCGAGAACTCGGGCAATTCATCGAGAAACAAAACCCCGCAATGGGCCAGAGATATTTCGCCCGGTTTGGCTTGGCGTCCCCCGCCAATGAGCGCTGCCATACTGGCCGAATGATGCGGCGCGCGAAACGGGCGCTGGTCGGCCAAACGAATGCCGCCGCGCGGACTGGACAGGCTTTCAATGACCGACACCTCAAGGCGCTCGCGCGATTGTAGCTCGGGCAGCAAGCCTGGCAGGCGCGCCGCCAACATAGATTTACCCGCTCCTGGCGGGCCGTTCATCAACAGGTTTTGCCCGCCCGAAGCCGCCACTTCCAAAGCCAGCCGCGCTTGGGGTTGGCCCCGCACATCGGCCATATCGGGATGCTCGGCCGCACGTGTTTGGCGGTCTATTTGGGGCGGGTGCAAAAGCTGCGTGCCGCGCAAATGATTCAGCACATCCAGCAAATGCCCGGCGGCCAATATGCCCGGTTTATCGGGCGCCGCCAGACCCGACCAAGCCGCTTCGGGCCCACATTGCTCGGGGCAAATAAGCCCGAGGCCTACTTCAAGCGCGGCCATGGCTGCGGGCAAAGCACCCGGCACACCAATGCAAGCGCCATCCAAACCCAGCTCGCCCATGACATAAAAATCGCTCACGTGGTCTTGCGGCAACACCCCCATGGCAACCAATAATCCGAGCGCAATCGGCAAGTCATAATGGCTGCCTTCCTTTGGCAGATCGGCGGGCGAGAGGTTGATGGTAATGCGATCATAGGGCAGGGCCAGTCCCATGGCGCTTAAGGCGGCGCGCACGCGCTCTCGGCTTTCCGCCACAGATTCGTCGGGCAAGCCGACGACCGTGAAAGCGTTTTGACCTGGCGCCAAATGCACCTGCACATCAATCGGCTGAGCTTCGACGCCTTGAAAGGCAATTGTTTTAATATGAGCAACCATGTTTTTCTTTTTTTTAAACGGGTGAACGTGTCTGAAAGCTTACGGAATAAACAAGTCGGTCACAAGCCAAGCCTTGCGTGTTGCAAATTGCGGGTGTAGATAACAGGAGTTGCGAGGTTGCCTATGTTTAGATCGAAAAAAGTAAGTGTGCAGATTGGGGATGTGTTTGTAGAAACCCCCAGAAGCAAAGCACGGATTTCTCTTTCTTTGGGAGAGCTTCATAGCGCGAGCCAAGAAACGGAACACAGTAAATGGACCGTTTTGAATTTGACCACCTTTAATGATTTGCCCCATGCGCGCCTAACCAATGGGGCCACCGGGCGCGTGCGCACGATTTCCATCGTCTCATTAGAGCGCCAAGAGATTTATACAAAAGCCAAGTAGCGCCGTGTTTTAGGTCGCATTTAGCGAGAGACGCGCGCCTCGATGGCATCCAAAATCATCGCTGAAATATCTGGCCCACCAAAGGCTTTAATCTCGCGCACGCAGGTTGGCGAGGTGACATTGATCTCAGTCAGATAATTGCCAATAATATCAATGCCTGCAAAAATAATGCCCATCTGCTTCAGCCGTGGGCCGATTTGTGCGGCAATCTCATAATCGCGTTCGCTCAGACCCGCCGCTTCGGGCGTGCCACCGACATGGACATTGGCCCGCGCATCGCCGGGCGCTGGCACGCGGTTGAGCGCACCCACGGCTTCGCCTTCGACCAAAATCACACGCTTGTCGCCGGCGCGAACATCGGGCAAATATTGCTGCGCGATAATCGGTTCGCGCTCGGCCATAAACATATCGACCATCGAGCCGAAGTTCTCATCTTCTTTGCGCAAACGAAATACGCCCGCGCCGCCATTGCCAAACAAAGGTTTTAAAATCACATCCCCAAACTCAGCCCGAAACGCTTCCAAAGCGGCACGGTCGCGGGTCATCAGAGTTGGTGGCAAAAGCCCATCAAATTCGACAGGGAAAATTTTCTCCGGCGCATTGCGCACCGAAGCTGGGTCATTGACCACTAAAACATCGGGCTGCAAACGCTCCAGAAAATGCGTCGCCGAAATATAATGCATATCAAAGGGCGGGTCTTGGCGCATCAAAATGACATCCAACTCGCGCAAATTCGTCACCACGGGCGCCCCTAGCTCGAAATGCGCGCCTTTGACATCGGCCAATTTCAAACTCTGAATGGCCGCGCTGACCAACCCATCGCGCATGCTTAGGCGGTCGGGCTCGTAGTAAAACAGCGAGTGGCCTCGGCTTTGCGCCTCTAAAGCCAGAGCAAAACTTGTGTCGCCAACAATATCAATATCTCCAATCGGGTCCATTTGGACACCAATTTTCAACGTTTTTCCCTGTGCCATAAACGGCTCCTCAAACCAAACGCGCGCGTGTGCATTATGTTTAGCGCGGGCGCCACGCATCTTCAATATGTTTGGGCCAAGTCCGTGGCGCACAAGCCATCACATCAAAGCGCCAGAGCTTATCTTGCAACCTTGGATGCGTGCCAACAAAAGTGCTGGCCGCGCGCTCGATACGCTGCCACTGCGTCACGCCAACCGCAGCCTGCGCCGCGCGCGCCTGTGCGCGATATTTAACCTCGATAAAAGCCAAGGTTTTGCCTCGCCGCACAATCAGGTCAATCTCCCCCACGGGCACGCGGTAATTGCGCCGCAAAATCTGATATCCTTTCAGTCGCAAAACAACCGCCGCCCAGATCTCGGCGCGCCGACCCATTTTATCGGATTGGCGTTTACGCAGCTGGCTCATCATCTGGCTCATTATTATTATTTTTATCGGCTTTTTCACTTTGATTGGCTTGGCCAGAAACAGGCGCGCCCAACGCCAGCGCCCGCGCATATATTTCTTTTCGCTTCAGACCCGTCATCTCGGCGACAGATTGCACGGCATCGCGCCGGCTCATGCTCGCCAAAGCATCCTCTAGCATGGCGTCCACATCCTCGGGGCCCAATTCGGCTTTGGTGCCGGCGCCGATAAGCACCACTAATTCGCCGCGCGGTGGCGTCTCAGCAAATATCGCGCGCACCTCTTCTGGCGTGCCGAAAATCATTTCTTCGAATTTTTTGGTCAGCTCGCGCGCCACACAAATATCGCGCGCGCCCAACTCGGCCTCAATATCATCTATCAAGGCGCCCACTCGTTTGGCGCTTTCGAACAAAGCCACGGTTCCGTCCTGATTGCCCAAATCAGCCAAAGCCCGACGCCGCGCGCCTTGTTTGGGAGACAAAAACCCCGCGAAGGTAAAGCGGTCCGTGGCCATGCCCGAAATCGATAACGCGGCAATCGGGGCCGACGCGCCGGGCACGGTAAACACATTATATCCCGCCTCGCGCGCAGCACGCACCAAAGGCATGCCGGGGTCGGAGATAAGCGGCGTGCCCGCATCTGAAATCAAGGCCAAAGCCTCGCCTTTTTCGAGCCGCGCTAGAATTTTGGGCCGCATGGCTTCCGCATTATGCTCGTGATAGGCGATGCGCCGCGTGGCAATCTGATAGCGGCTTGTCAGTTTTGCCGATACCCGCGTGTCTTCGCACAAAATAACCGCCGCCGAAGCCAGCACATCTAGCGCGCGCAAGGTAATGTCGCGCGCATTGCCCAAAGGTGTGGCAACAATATAAAGCCCGGGGGCCAGCGGTACGGGTTGAATTTGTGTCATATGCCTAGAAACCGCAGGCCACGCGCAAAGGCAAGAAAAAACCGCCAAAGATGACCCGGGCTTTGCGTTCCTATTGCTGCCACATTTGCATGGTTGATAAAACAAGGTGGCGCGTTTGCGGCTCCCTTTACTTACGCGCGGCAGACAGATAGGTTTTGCTCCATGTGAGGATTGCGTTATGTAAGGTTTGAGTTACGTAAACGAGAGATAATTTTGCAAGCCCGCTGGAAGCCAAGAGCCCCCGCAAGGCATAGGATAAAAGCCATGACGCGCAGACCCCCCTTTTTAGCAGCCTGGAGCCTTGCCAGTGCTTTGTTTCTGGTTGCTTGCGGCGGCGCGCCCCAGCCGGACCTGGCATCTACAGATACGGCGAGCGATAGCATTGAATATGCGCCCAAAACGGCGCCGACCCCCTATCGCGAAAGAATTGATTTTGACACAAGCCTCTTTCCAGCCCCGCCCAAACGCGACGAAAATTCCGTGGTGGTCTCGGTCTTGCTGCCCATTGGCGATGCGCGCGACAACATTAGCAAGCTCAGCAGCCATCTGTATAACGCCGCCCAGCTGGCCCTCTTCGACGCAGGCCAGAACGGCCAAATCAGACAAACCTTTGGCGCGTCAGGTAGTCAAAAAACCAATTTCGTTTTGCGCCTCCACGACACCAAAGGCACGCCAGCTGGCGCCGCGCAAGCCGCCAAGGCCGCCATCGCAGCCAACACAGATATCATTATCGGCCCGCTATTTGCCTCTTCCGTAAAAGCCATTGCCCCCCTCTTGGCTGGGCGCGAGATACCGGCTTTGGCCTTTTCCAATGACAGCAGTGCCGCGGCCAATAATCTTTGGCTGCTTGGGTTTTTGCCCGAACAAAATATTAGCCGCATCGTCTCGCAAGCCATCGCACAAGGCCTGACCCGTTTTGGCGCGCTGGTGCCACAAGGGCCTTATGGCGAGCGCATTCATCAGAGCTTTGTTCGCGAAGTGGCTCGCTTTGGCGGCACGGTGGTACAAACCGAAACCTACCCGAAAGATGCCAAAGGCATGTTCGATCCGGTTCGACGCCTCGCCCATTTCGACACTCGCACGGCGGCACATGAAGCAGAAATGGCGCGCTTGATTTCGGAAGGCCGCGCTCTGGCTCCGGCAGATTTACTGGCGCGAGCAACCTCGGGCGCCACCGCGACGGGCGAGCCGGAAGAGCTAAACGTAGAAGCCTTGTTTAAAGGCCTCGGCAAGATTGCGCCCGAATTGGTCTCTGCTTATGAAGCCCTTAAACTGACCGAGACCCTGGGCGAAATTCCTTATGATGCGGTCTTTATGCCCGAGGGTGGTTTGGCTTTGCGCAATCTCGCGCCGCTGCTGCCGTATTTTGATATTGATCCAAGGCGGGTGAAATTCCTCGGAACGGCGCTTTGGAATGACCCAAGCCTATCGCAAGAACCGCCCTTACATGGCGGCTGGTATGCGGCGCCAAACCCGAAAAATTGGGCCGGCTTTGCCGCCCGCTACGACCGAGTTTATGGCGCAGCCCCTCCGCGACTGGCTTCGATGGCCTATGATGGCGTCAGCCTTGCTGCGCGTCTGGCCGCGATAACGCCAAAGCAGCCCTTTCGCACACAAATACTCACCAATGCCAATGGCTTTCAAGGGATCGATGGCATTGTTCGGCTACGCCAAGGCGGCTTGAACGAGCGCGGCCTGGCGGTGCAAGAAATCACTGCGCGCGCGCCCAATATAGTGAGCCGCGAGCCAGCAAGCTTCGTGGAACATGACCGCCGCGTGAGCTCGGCTTTGTCTTTGGCACAAACCTTAAAGCGCGAAAACCCCGATATTGCTTTGGCCGCTTTACAAGCCGAACAGCTGGCGAAAACCCAAAGTGCGCGCGAAGAAATCGGATTGAACGAGGCTCTGATGAACGCGCTCGACAAAAAAGCTAAGCCAGAAGCTGCCCAATAAGATGGTCTAAAATCAGCCGTCCCTCGGGGCTCGCCTGCAAACGCGCCGTGTTTGGAGACAAAAGTCCCTGCTCTCGCAGCTTCGCCAAACGCGCCGCATCGAGGTCAATGCCGCGCGCGGCCAGTGCGTCTAAGCCAACGCCTTCGACCAAGCGTAAGCCCAGAAGCACCGCTTCCATTTCCACACTCTCGCTATCCAGTGCCTGTTGCTCGGCCCAACCATGGCCTTGGTCTTCCACATGGGCCAACCACTCGGTGGGCGAACGATGCGCCACACTGGATAGGCGCGCCCGCTTTTCTAGGCTGGTGACGCGGCCATGCGCGCCGGGCCCAATGCCCAAATAATCGCCGCCCTGCCAACTGGCCACATTGTGACGACAGGCATGGCCGTCCGCACCATGATTGGAAATTTCATAGGCTGGCAGACCCGCGCTGGCGCACAGGCTTTGGGTTATCTCATACATATCGGCCGCACTATCTTCATCGGGCAAAGTTAGTTTGCCTGACGCTTGGTGTTTATAAAACGGCGTATCGGGCTCAATGGTTAGCTGATACAGCGACATATGTTGCGGGCCCAAATCCAGCGCCGCGGATAGCTCACTTGCCCAAGCGTCTGGCGTTTGATTGGGGCGCGCGTAAATAAGGTCGAAAGACGCGCGGGGGAAAAGGCGCTGCGCCGCCTCAAAAGCCACGCGAGCGTCTTGGGCCGAATGGGTGCGGCCAAGAAATTTTAACGCCACATCATCAAACGCCTGCACGCCCAAAGACAAGCGCGTGATGCCAGCCGCGCGCAAATCTTTCAAATGGGTTTCCGGCGCACTCATGGGATTGGCTTCCAGCGTTATTTCAGCGTCGCCCGCCAGCCCCCACATCTCATCTATGGCCGATAAAATTCCGGCCACCAAATCTGGGGACATAAGCGACGGCGTGCCCCCGCCGAAGAAAACCGTTTCAACGCGGCCTTGCGGGCGCAGGCTTTGGGCGTGCGCCAATTCGCGTCGATAGGCGACGAGCCAATCGGCAGGGTCGGTTTGCGAGTTTCGCATGAGGTGCACATTGAAGTCACAATAGGGGCAAATGGCGGCGCAAAACGGCCAATGCACATAGACCCCCAGAGGCGGCAGGCTGGCTTCAGTCGGGACAAGCTTAGTGGGCAATGTGGTCGGCAAAACAGGCTTCCACCAATTGCGTGAAAGCATCGGCGCGATGCGACATGGCGTGTTTGGCCTCAGGTGCCATTTCCCCAAAAGTTAAATCGCCCCCAAGCGGCAAAAATATTGGGTCATAGCCAAAGCCGTTTTTACCACGCATCGGCCAAACCAATGTGCCCTCGACCGTGCCTTCAAAACTTTCCACATGACCATCGGGCCAAGCCAAAGACAGGGCGCAAATAAACCGTGCCGTGCGTGACACGGGGGAGGCTTCCCCGCTCTGTTTTTGCGACATTGCCATTTCAATTTTATGCATGCCAAAATCAAAATCGCGCCCATTGGGGGTTTGGGCCCAACGGGCCGAATAAATACCGGGCGCGCCGTCCAGCGCATCCACAGCCAAACCGCTATCGTCGGCCAAGGCTGGCAGGCCCGCTTTGGTGGCCGAGGCCAGCGCCTTCAGTTCGGCATTGGCAATAAACGTTTTGCCTGTCTCTTCGGGTTCGGGCAGACCCAATTCGTCGGCCCCCACGGTTTCCACATCGAAACGCGTCAGCAGCTCGGCTATCTCGACCAGCTTGCCTTTGTTGTGGCTTGCGACAATGAGCTTGTCTTCGCTGAAACGTCTCGCCATGGACTTACAGGCCTACGGTTTTTTTCTGCAGCGCAACCAATTCGGCAATGCCGTTTTTGGCCAAGCTCATGATTTGCGCAAACTCGTTTTCGTCAAACGCCGCGCCTTCGGCGGTGGCTTGAATTTCCACCATTTTGCCAGCGCCTGTCATCACGAAATTGCCGTCTGTGTCGGCCACACTGTCTTCATCATAATCGAGGTCGGCAACAGGCAGACCCTCATAAATGCCGCAAGAAAGCGCCGCCACTTGGTCGAGCAAGAC
Organism: Rhodobiaceae bacterium; assembly: GCA_018673175.1. Taxonomy (GTDB): domain Bacteria; phylum Pseudomonadota; class Alphaproteobacteria; order RS24; family RS24; genus UBA8337. The sequence goes on from JABHDF010000072.1 coordinate 31,136, forward strand.
ATCGCCCATAATGTCGCCGGAAATGAGGCCATCGGTTTTCATTTTTTCGATGCAAACATAAAGCGCCACCCAAGCTCCGGTAATCGAGGCCGTGCGCGTGCCGCCATCGGCCTGGATAACATCGCAGTCGAGGCTAATTTGGTTTTCGCCCAAAGCCTCGAGGTTGACCACGGCGCGCAGGCTACGACCAATCAACCGTTGAATTTCTTGCGTGCGGCCCGACTGTTTGCCAGCATTGGCTTCGCGGCGCATGCGCGAGCCAGTGGAGCGGGGCAACATGCCATATTCCGCCGTTACCCAGCCGCGACCCTGACCGCGCAACCACGGCGGCACACGGGTTTCTAGCGAGGCGGTGCACAAGACATGCGTATCGCCAAACTTCACGAGGCACGAGCCTTCCGCATGTTTGGAAACATTGGTCTCAAGGCTAACGGCGCGCAGCTGATGGGCGGCGCGGCCAGAAGGGCGTTTTGTATCGCCGGGGGAAGAAGTCTGGGTCATGCGGGTTCCTTTAGAATAACGGCTGGAAAGTATAGCTTCGTTTTATCTAGCCTGTCGGACTTAGGGAAACAAGGCGCCATGCAAATAGATTTAACGCGAGACCCCTTGACCTAAGCTCGCAGGACGCCTACCTAAGCCTCAATAGGTCGGGCGCTGACCCGTAAGCGACCCGAAACCTGCCTCTTTAAACCGAACCGTGAGCAAAACTATGAGCGACGATAAAGACACCAACGAAACGGACACGCCGACACAAATGGAAGCCGAGCAAGCGACCCAAGACAGCGCATCCGAGATGGACACAGCGGAAGCGATCCTAGAAACCGCGGAAGCGGCCCTGGAAGAGGGCGCAACCTCTGCAGAAGAAGCCCCCGAAGCGGCGCCTGCGCCGCCCACGCCAGAAGAGCAAATTGCGACCCTGAACGACCAAGTTTTGCGCACGCTAGCCGAGCTGGAAAACACCCGCCGCCGCGCCGAGCGCGACCGCAGCGAAGCGTTGAAATATGGCGCCGTAAGTTTTGCCCGCGATATGGTGGGCGTGGCCGATAATTTGCAGCGCGCCCTGAAGGCCGCCAACGAGATGGATGAGGCCAGCAAAGCCGCGCTGCCCGAAACCGTGCAAGCCGTGCTGGAAGGCGTGGCCGCAACCGAGCGTGATTTATTGGCCGCCTTGGGTCGCCATAAAGTGAAAGTGCTATCCCCCATGGGCGAGAAATTTGACCCCAACTTGCATGAGGCGTTGTTCGAAGCCCCCGGCACGGGACAAGACGCAGGCACGATTATCGACGTGATTGAGACCGGCTATCAAATGGAAGAGCGCCTTTTGCGCCCAGCCAAAGTCGGTATTGCAAAAGACTAACCCGCATATAGACAGCCAACCACGGGCCACCCCCTAGACTTAGGGGGTGGGGTAAAAAGCGGCTCTTTTCTCGTCTAAATGACGATGAGCCCTTGTAGCCCGCCCGCTGGCTACCTATATAAATTCCAGATGAAACAGACCCGCCGCATGCGGGCAAAATAGACGAGGCTTAATATGGGCAAAGTAATTGGTATTGATTTGGGAACCACCAACTCATGTGTTGCCGTTATGGATGGTAGCACGCCGCGCGTGATTGAAAACGCAGAAGGCGCGCGCACGACCCCTTCCGTCGTCGCGTTTACCGAAGAGGGCGAACGCCTAACCGGTCAACCCGCCAAACGGCAAGCTGTAACCAACCCAATCAACACATTGTTTGCTATCAAGCGCCTGATCGGGCGTCGCTTCAACGACCCAGCAACCAAAAAAGACATCGATATGGTGCCTTATAACATCGTCGCCTCCGACGGCGGTGATGCTTGGGTGGAAGCCATGAGCGACACATATTCGCCATCGCAAGTCTCGGCTTTTATTTTGCAAAAAATGAAAGAGACCGCAGAAAGCTATCTCGGCGAGAGCGTCGACCAAGCGGTGATTACCGTTCCAGCTTACTTTAACGACGCCCAGCGCCAGGCCACCAAAGATGCCGGCAAAATTGCGGGCCTCGAAGTGCTGCGCATTATCAACGAACCAACCGCGGCCGCTTTGGCCTATGGGCTCGATAAAAACGACGGACAAACCATCGCGGTTTATGACTTGGGCGGCGGCACTTTTGACGTCTCGATTCTGGAAATCGGCGACGGCGTGTTTGAAGTGAAATCCACCAATGGGGACACTTTCCTCGGCGGCGAAGATTTCGACATGGCCTTGGTTGAACATTTGGCGGATGAGTTTCACAAAGAAAACGGCATTGATTTGCGCGGCGACAAACTCGCCCTACAGCGCTTGAAAGAAGCCGCGGAGAAGGCCAAAATTGAGCTGTCCTCTTCGGCCCAAACAGAAGTGAACCTGCCGTTTATTACCGCCGATGCCTCCGGCCCAAAACATTTGAACTTGAAGCTGACACGCGCCGCCTTTGAATCGCTGGTCGATGCTTTGGTGCAACGCACGCGTGGCCCTTGCGAGGCAGCCATTAAAGACGCTGGCATTAACATTAAAGATATCGACGAAGTTGTGCTGGTGGGCGGTCAAACCCGCATGCCGCGCATTCGTGATTTCGTGAAAGACGTGTTCGGCAAAGAACCCAACATGAGCGTGAACCCAGATGAAGTGGTTGCCATGGGCGCCACCATTCAAGCGGGTGTTTTGCAAGGCGACGTGAAAGACGTGCTGCTGCTTGACGTAACGCCTTTGTCTTTGGGTATTGAAACTTTGGGCGGCGTGTTTACCCGTCTCATCGATCGCAATACCACCATCCCAACCAAAAAGAGCCAAGTGTTCTCGACCGCCGATGACAATCAATCGGCCGTGACCATCGCCGTCTACCAAGGCGAGCGCGAGATGGCCGCCGACAACAAAGGGCTCGGCCAATTTAACCTCGAAGGCATTCCACCATCGCCGCGCGGTGTGCCGCAAATCGAAGTGACGTTTGATATCGATGCCAATGGCTTGGTCAACGTGTCCGCTGCCGACAAGGCAACCGGCAAAGAGCAAAACATTCGCATCGAAGCCTCGGGCGGTCTGTCCGATGACGATATCGAACAAATGGTCAAAGACGCCGAGGCCAATGCCGCGGAAGATAAAGATCGCCGTGAGCAGGTGGAGGCCCGCAATAACGCCGAAGGCCTTATTCATGCGACCGAAAAATCTATCGTCGAAAATGAAAGCCTCATCGAAGCGGGCGACAAGGATGCGACCGAAGCGGCGATTGCCGATTTGAAGGAAGCCCTTGAAGGCGACGACAATGATGCGATCAACGAGAAAGCTCAGGCGCTAAGCGAAGCCGCCATGAAAATCGGCGAAGCGGTTTATAAAGCCCAGCAGGCCGAAAGCGAAGCGAGCGCCGCCCAAGATGCCAATGAAGATGGTGCCAATGTAGTGGATGCTGATTTCGAAGATGTCACAGAAGCAAAAGGCGAAGATGACGGCGAACCAAAAGCGTCTTAATCCATCCTGACCCTTTCGGGGGGCGTGCCCGCTAAAAAAGGAAGCCTGTTATGGCGAAGGCCGATTATTACGACCTATTGGGCGTCGACCGCTCTGCCGATGCGGCAGGGTTAAAGTCGGCCTATCGCAAGATGGCCAAACAGTATCACCCAGACCTTAATCCGGGAGATGCGGTGGCCGAGCAGAAGTTCAAAGAAGTTTCCGAAGCCTATGAGATTCTAAAAGACGACCAAAACCGCGCTGCCTATGACCAATATGGCCATGCCGCTTTTGAAAATGGTGGTGGCCGAGGCGGCCAAGGTGGCGGCTTCGGCAATGACTTTGGCGGCATGGGCGATATCTTCGAAGAGTTTTTCGGGGGCAGCCGAGGTGGCGGTGGCCGGCGCCAACAAGCGCGGCGCGGCGATGATTTACGCGCCGAGGTCGAGATAACCCTGCAAGACGCTTTTGACGGCACAGAGCGCCAATTGAAATTAAACCGTGCGGCCGCTTGCGGCACCTGTGCAGGCTCTGGCGCCAATGCAGGCAGCAAACCAACCACGTGTTCGCTCTGTCAGGGGCACGGCAAAGTGCGCGCCCAACAAGGGTTTTTTATGGTCGAGCGCACTTGCCATCAATGCAATGGCGCAGGCCAAACCATTAGCGACCCATGCCGCGATTGCAGCGGCCGCGGGCAAGTTTCCGAAAGCCGCAATCTATCTGTGTCCATTCCAGCTGGTGTCGAAGATGGCACACGCATTCGCTTGTCTGGCGAAGGCAACGCCGGGCCACAGGGCGCCAGCAATGGCGATCTTTATGTGTTCGTAAACCTTCGCCCGCACGCCTTTTTGCAACGCGATGGCGCCGATTTATTTTGCGCCATGCCCGTGCCTTTCCATATCGCCATTCGCGGTGGGGCCATTGAAGTGCCGCTGCTGGGTGGCAAAAAAGTCAAACTCACTTTGCCAGAGGGCGCCCAAGCCGGACAACAATTCCGCCTGCGCGGCAAAGGCATGCCGGTTCTGCGCTCGCGCAGCAGCGGCGACCTTTATGTGCAAATTGATATCGAAACCCCAACCGGCTTGAGCCGCGCCCAGAAAAAACTTTTGGATGCGCTGAGCGATAATCTCGACGATAGCAATTATCCCGACACGCAAGCCTTTCGCGATTTAAATTAGCCTGCCCTCGGCGACGCGCCCGCTTTCCTCTCTCGACGTCTATCGGGGCGCCTGCTATTATAAGGCCAGATAGGAAGTCACATGAAACTGATTGTAAATGGCTGCGCTGGCCGCATGGGTCAGGCACTTAGCACATTAATTCTCGCCGACGAGACGCTTGAGTTGGTCGGAGGCCTTGAGCCGGCAAAAAGTCCTGCCCTCGGCCAAGACCTAGGCCGTTTGGCCGGCCAAGCCGCTTGCGGGATTGTTGCGACCGATGATGCGTTGGAGCTCATGCGCCAGGCCGATGGCGTGATTGATTTCACCGTACCCGAAGCCAGCGTGCAATTGGCGGGCCTTGCCGCACAGGCGCGCACCGTCCATATCATTGGCACCACAGGGTTTAACGCGGAACAAATGGCGCAGATTGAGGCCGCCGCACGGCACGCAAAAATTGTGAAATCGGGCAATATGAGCCTTGGGGTGAACCTATTGGCGGGCCTCGTAAAACAAGCGGCTGCCGCTTTGGGCGACGATTGGGATATTGAAATCCTCGACATGCACCACCGCCATAAAGTGGATGCGCCGTCGGGAACCGCTTTACTGTTGGCCGACGCAGCCGCCCAAGGTCGTGACGTGGCTCTGGACAAAGTAATGCAGAGCGGGCGCGATGGCATCACGGGCGCCAGAACGCCAGGCGATATTGGCATTGCGGCTTTGCGCGGCGGCTCTGTGGTCGGCGACCATGAGATTATTTTGGCCGGCGAGAACGAACAAATCCGCCTGGGCCACCGCGCCGAAACGCGCGATATTTTTGCCCGCGGCGCGCTAAAAGCCGCTGTTTGGGCGCATGGCCAAGCCGAGGGCCTATATGACATGCAGCATGTTTTGGGTCTAAAAGACCCCAAGTAACCGCGAAATTTTTACCAAACAGTAGAAGAGGATTTAGATATGAGCCGCCTTGTTTTAGTGCGTCACGGCCAAAGTGAATGGAATGAGAAGAACTTGTTTACCGGCTGGCGCGACCCAGACTTGACCGCCCAAGGGGTCCGCGAGGCCCATGCGGCAGGGCGCGCCCTAAAGGCCGCCGGAGCCGAGTTTGATTTGGCTTTTACCTCCAATTTGCAACGCGCCCAAAAAACCTTGGCGCTTCTGCTAGAAGACCTTTTGCCTGGCGGTGAGCTGCCCACCACGCGCCATGAAGCCCTGAACGAGCGCGACTATGGCGATCTGGCGGGCCTCAATAAAGATGACGCGCGCGAAAAATGGGGCGAAGACCAAGTGCATATTTGGCGCCGCTCCTTCGACACGCCGCCGCCGGGTGGCGAGAGCCTGAAAGACACGGCCGAGCGGGTATTACCTTATTTTGATGCCGACATCATGCCGTTGATAAAACAGGGCAAAAATATTCTCATCGCCGCGCATGGAAATAGTTTGCGCGCGCTGGTGATGCAATTGGATGGCTTGAGCTCGGAAGAAATTATCGATGTGAACATCGGCACCGGCGTGCCTTATTGCTACGAGCTGGACGCGCAAGGCCACGTAACCTCGAAGACCATACTCGATCTATAAATCTAGCTTGACTGTTTTGGCCTAAGCGTGATGCCCGTAATCCGGGCTCGCGTCTTCGCTGTGCACGCTGGCGCCTGCGTCTAGTATTCGCTTCAGGCTCAGCTGCAACCGCGCGGCCAATTCGGCGCGTTCATCGGGGGATAAAAAAGCCCCGACGGAGACATATTTCCCGTGGCTCGACAAAATGAGATTGCCGATATCTTCGCCGTCTTGTCCGAGGCGCTCGAGTTTCAGGCGCACCCAATAGGGGTCGAACGACCATTCGCGCGACAAACCTGTGGCGGAGACTTGGCCGAAAACTAATTTACCCTCGCGCATAGCCAAAGTTTCATAGCGCCGCGCATAGCGGTAATTGAGGCGGAAAAAGAAATACAAAAGAGCCACATCGAGACCGAAAAATCCGAATACGGGCCAAGCCCCAAGCGACCAAAAATAAAGCCCTAGCGCAAATGACGCGCCGCCAAAAAGCGACATCAGCCACAAAAACCCGCGCTGCGACAGCGAGCGATTGGGCCTTAAAAGGAGGCTGAAGTTTTCCGGCAAAGCGGTGATTGTTTCCATGAGAGGTTAAGTAAGTCGCGCGTGCGAAGAATCAAGCGCTGCGCCCAGAATACCCCTTCGAAGCAGACGCAGGCTTTGCACTGGCGCGCTAGCGAAGCTATGATACGTCTTATGAAAGTTGCCCAAATCCCCGAATTTTTTGAACGCCTCTCGCGCGATGACCCTGCGCCGCGAACCGAGCTTGATTTCTCCAATGATTTCACGCTGCTGGTCGCGGTTGTGCTGTCCACGCAGGCCACCGATATTGGCGTC
>JABHDF010000073.1 GCA_018673175.1 Rhodobiaceae bacterium
AACCGGCGCCAAATCCGTCAAAGACATTAAAGAGCAAGAAGTCTACATGGGCGACCTGCCTTTCATGACCGATAATGGCACTTTCGTCGTCAATGGCACGGAGCGCGTGATTGTTTCGCAAATGCACCGTAGCCCGGGCGTTTTCTTTGACCATGACAAGGGTAAAACCCATGTGTCGGGCAAATTATTGTTTGCCGCTCGGGTTATCCCGTATCGCGGCTCATGGCTCGATTTTGAGTTTGATGCCAAAGATATTTTGCATGTTCGCATCGACCGTCGCCGCAAATTGCCGGCCACGGGTCTGTTGCACGCGCTTGGCTATGCGTCCGATGACATTCTCGACATGTTCTATGGCAAAGTGGCTTATTCGCGCGATGCCGATGGCTGGATTACCGCCTATGACGCCGAAGCGCGCAAAGGCAGCAAGCCGATATTTGATTTGATTGACGCGAAAACCGGCAAAGTTGTTGTTGAAGCGGGGCAGAAAATCTCGCCGCGCAAAGCGCGTCTGCTGGCCGAAGAAGGTCTGTCGAATTTGCGTGTTTCCGACGATGAGCTTATCGGGCGTTTTCTGGCGGACGAATTGGTCAGCACCGACACGGGCGAAATTTTTGCCGAAGCGGGCGATGAAATTACCGAAGAGCTGCTGCCAGAACTGCTGGAGCTTGGCTATACCGATATTAAAGTTTTGGATATCGACCCGGTCAACAAAGGCCCGTTCATCCGCAATACGCTGGTGGCTGATAAATCGAGCGATCAATTGTCGGCCCTAGAAGAAATTTACCGCGTCATGCGTCCAGGCGAGCCGCCAACTCCAGAAACCGCCCAAGCGCTGTTTGATGGCTTGTTCTTTGATGGCGAACGCTATGACCTCTCGGCTGTCGGTCGGGTGAAAATGAACATTCGTCTGAACCAAGAATGCCCAGATGACGTGCGCGTCTTGCGCAAAGAAGACATCGTCGGCGTGGTGAAAACCTTGGTTGATTTGCGCGACGGTCGTGGCGAAATTGATGATATTGATAACCTTGGCAACCGCCGCGTTCGCTCGGTTGGGGAATTGATGGAAAATCAATATCGCATCGGCCTGCTGCGCATGGAGCGTGCCATTAAAGAGCGCATGAGCTCTATCGATATTGACACGGTGATGCCGCAAGACCTGATTAACGCCAAGCCAGTTTCGGCTTCGGTGCGGGAATTCTTTGGCTCCAGCCAATTGTCACAATTTATGGACCAAACCAATCCGCTGTCTGAGATTACCCACAAACGTCGTCTATCGGCGCTTGGCCCGGGCGGTCTGACACGCGAGCGGGCGGGTTTTGAGGTGCGCGACGTGCATCCAACCCATTATGGTCGTATCTGCCCCATTGAAACGCCAGAGGGCCCGAACATTGGTCTGATTAACTCGCTCGCCACTTTCGCGCGGGTCAATAAATATGGTTTCATTGAGAGCCCTTATCGCCGTGTTGAAAACGGCAAAGTGACCAGCGAAGTGATTTATTTGTCGGCCATGGAAGAAGCTCGTTTCCGGGTTGCGCAGGCGAATATTAAAATCGAAGAAAATGGTCAATTGGGCGATGATTTGATTAACTGCCGCGTGGCGGGCGACTTTGAAATGGTGACGCCAGATATGGTGGATCTATTGGATGTGTCGCCGAAACAGATTGTCTCTGTTGCGGCTGCGCTTATTCCATTCCTAGAAAACGATGATGCGAACCGGGCATTGATGGGCTCGAACATGCAACGCCAAGCGGTGCCGCTGCTGCAAGCCGATGCGCCTTTGGTTGGCACAGGCATGGAAGAGGTTGTGGCGCGCGATAGTGGGGCTGCCATTTCGGCGCGCCGGGCGGGGGTCGTCGACCAAGTCGATGCGACGCGTATTGTTATTCGGGCAACCGAGGAAACCGATGCGTCGAAATCTGGCGTGGACATTTATAATTTGCGCAAATTCCAACGCTCCAATCAGTCGACGTGCATCAACCAACGTCCGTTGGTTCGCGTCGGTGACCGGGTTGAGCTGGGCGATGTTGTGGCCGATGGCCCGTCCACGGAATTGGGTGAATTGGCGCTTGGACGCAACGTCCGCGTGGCCTTCATGCCATGGAATGGTTACAATTTTGAGGATTCCATCCTGATTTCAGAGCGCATTGTGCGCGATGACGTGTTCACCTCCATTCACATCGAAGAATTTGAAGTGATGGCGCGCGATACGAAATTGGGCCCGGAAGAAATTACCCGTGACATTCCAAACGTCGGCGAGGAAGCCCTTGGCAATCTCGACGAAGCTGGCATTGTCTACATTGGGGCGGAAGTGAACCCCGGCGATATTCTTTGCGGTAAAATTACCCCAAAAGGCGAAAGCCCGATGACCCCAGAAGAAAAACTTCTGCGCGCCATCTTTGGGGAAAAAGCTTCTGACGTTCGCGATACTTCGCTGAAACTACCGCCTGGCACGGCCGGCACGGTTGTGGAAGTGCGGGTGTTTAACCGCCATGGTATCGACAAAGACGAACGCGCTCTGGCGATTGAACGCGAAGAAATTGAAGCTTTGGCGAAAGACCGGGATGACGAATTGGCCATTCTGGAACGCAATATCTACTCGCGTTTGGAAAACCAATTGGTTGGCAAGCAAGCCGCCAGTGGGCCCAAAGGGGTGGGCGCCGATGCGAAAATCACGCAAAGCCTATTGGAAGAATTGCCACGCGCGAATTGGTGGCAGATTGCGCTGAAAAACGATGCGGCCATGGCCGAAGTCGAAATGATGAAGAAGCAATTTGACGAAGCCAAGGGCGATTTGGAAGCGCGCTTTGAAGACAAAGTCGACAAGCTACAGCGCGGCGATGAATTGCCACCCGGTGTTATGAAGATGATTAAAGTCTATGTAGCCGTGAAGCGGAAGCTTCAGCCGGGCGATAAAATGGCTGGTCGTCATGGTAACAAAGGGGTTATCAGCCGCATTTTGCCTGTTGAAGATATGCCGTATCACGACGACGGAACGCCAGTGGATGTTGTTCTCAACCCATTGGGTGTGCCAAGCCGGATGAACGTGGGGCAGATTTTGGAAACCCATTTGGGCTGGGCTTGTGCGGGTCTGGGGCGTCAAATTAACGACGCGCTGACGGTGTATGAGCGCGAAGGCAATGTGGAAATTGTGAAAGACACATTGAAAAGCGTCTATTCCAATGACCCAGCGGTCTCGAAACTATCCGATGGCGAAGTCATTGAAATGAGCCAAACCTTGCGTCGCGGTGTGCCGATGGCCACGCCGGTATTTGATGGTGCGGTGGATGCCGATATCGTCGAAATGCTGGGCAAAGCAGGCATTGAAAGCTCGGGTCAGGTGCAATTGCATGATGGCCGCACGGGCGAGCCATTCGATCGGAAAGTGACCGTCGGTTATATTTACATGCTGAAACTGCATCACTTGGTAGACGACAAAATCCATGCGCGTTCTATCGGTCCGTATAGTCTGGTAACGCAACAGCCATTGGGCGGTAAAGCGCAATTTGGTGGCCAGCGCTTCGGCGAGATGGAAGTTTGGGCTCTGGAAGCTTACGGCGCGGCCTATACGCTGCAAGAAATGCTGACTGTGAAGTCAGATGATGTGGCGGGTCGTACCAAAGTCTACGAAGCTATCGTTAAAGGTGATGATACATTTGAAGCGGGTATTCCCGAGAGTTTCAATGTGTTGGTAAAAGAAATCCGTTCTTTGGGCCTCAATGTCGAATTGACTGAGAGCAACAAAGATAATCAGGGTTAAAGCAGTGAAAACTGCCTATTCAGGAGACGACCGATGAACCATGAGGTCATGAATATTTTCAATCCGCAGGCCAATCAACAGGCCTTCGATCAAATTCGCATCTCGATTGCAAGCCCGGAGAAAATCCTGTCTTGGTCTTTCGGGGAGATTAAAAAGCCGGAGACGATTAACTACCGGACGTTTAAGCCTGAACGCGATGGTCTTTTCTGCGCCCGTATTTTTGGTCCGATTAAGGATTACGAATGCCTTTGCGGCAAATATAAGCGGATGAAATTTAAAGGCGTTATCTGCGAAAAATGCGGTGTGGAAGTCACCCTCACCAAAGTGCGTCGCGAGCGCATGGGCCACATCGAACTGGCTGCGCCAGTTGCGCATATTTGGTTCTTGAAGTCGCTGCCAAGCCGCATCGGCCTGTTGCTGGATATGACGTTGAAAGATTTGGAGCGGGTGCTTTATTTCGAAAACTTCATCGTTCTCGACCCTATGCTCTCGGCACTTGAGCGCGGTCAATTGCTGACGGAAGAAGAATATTTCGACGCCCAAGACGAATATGGCGAAGACACTTTCGTGGCCGGTATTGGCGCCGAAGCGGTTCGCGCCATGCTGGAAGATTTGGATTTGGAAGCGCTGCGCGACGAATTGCGCGTCGGCATTGCCGAAGCCACCACCGAGCTGAAGCCGAAGAAATTGGCCAAACGCTTGAAAGTTGTCGAAGCGTTTTTGCGTTCGGGCAGCCGTCCGGAGTGGATGATTTTGAACGTCGTGCCGGTTATTCCGCCTGAGTTGCGCCCCTTGGTGCCGCTCGATGGCGGTCGCTTTGCGACGTCTGATTTGAACGATCTCTATCGCCGCGTTATCAACCGCAACAATCGTCTGAAACGCCTGATTGAGCTGCGCGCGCCAGATATTATCGTGCGCAATGAAAAACGTATGCTGCAAGAATCGGTCGACGCTTTGTTTGACAATGGCCGTCGTGGCCGGGTGATTACGGGTGGCAATAAGCGTCCGTTGAAATCTTTGTCGGACATGCTGAAAGGCAAGCAAGGTCGCTTCCGTCAAAACTTGCTCGGCAAGCGTGTCGATTATTCGGGTCGTTCGGTTATCGTTGTGGGTCCAGAGTTGAAATTGCATCAATGTGGCCTGCCGAAGAAAATGGCTTTGGAATTGTTCAAACCATTTATCTATTCGCGCCTCGAAGCCAAAGGTCTGTCATCGACCGTCAAACAGTCGAAGAAGATGGTGGAAAAAGAGCGTC
>JABHDF010000020.1 GCA_018673175.1 Rhodobiaceae bacterium
ATGAGATTACCTATGAGGGCGGCAGCGTGGAACATTGGAACGAAGAAGCCGGTGCCTTGTGGCTCAAACGCCTGACCGATATTTACGAGAGCGCCATCTGGCTGAACCCGCTGGGCGAACGCTATTGGGAACACACGGCCTCGCTGCAAATCATCAAGCAGATTTTCGCAGACCGAATGTATCCGCTGACCATTCAGGGGCTGGATGGGGCTATGCGGGAACTTTCAAGGGGATAGCAGCCGAAACGGGGTTGTTTTTGGCTCTTAGGTTTTGGAATCGCGTTCAAACGCCCTAATTCGCTGCTCTGCAGTTTTAAGCGTTTGCTCGTCGAATAAGCTCCGATAATCTTGGTCGCCAGTTATCAATGCCTCAACGGTTAAATCTATACGATTGAGTTCACAAAGTTTTAAAAAACCGATGGAAGGAGTGAGACGGTTGACTAAAGTCATAGCCGTTTTAAATGCCCCATCCCTACCCAGCATACTGTAGAAATCAGATGCAATATAGCCTTCTTCATCTCTGGCCCTTAGATAAATCCCGAGCATATCTTTAACAAAGCGCGTGTTTATTTCTGACATATCATCCTCTTTTTATTGTTTTTCTAACCAACAAAAGTAAAGCACGCTTGAAGCGGCAATGGTTTTGTTTTTGGCTTTTGTTGTTTTTTCTTTTTATGGAAGCTTGGCTTGGCGCCAAAGACTTGGGTTCACCGTATCGGGGCGCGGGCCATCGAGATAGTCCATGCCGGTCATGTTCCAAACCACGCGGCCGGTTTTGTCTTTCACCACCAAGGCGTCTGGTTTGGCCAGCAGCCCACGGGTGGCGAGTTTAAAATCTTGCGTATTTTCAAACGGCAAGCGCGCGATGACTTTTTCATGCGCGGCTTTGGTTTTCGCACTGGCTGACTTGCGTTCAAAGTCAGCGCTTTGCGCGCCGCCCAGCGTTAAAAATGTGACCAGCAAAAGTGTGAGTGTGTGTTTCATAGGGATCCCCAATTAGGCGGTCCAGTGACCGCGAAGTTCTTTTTTTAAATCGCTTACATACCGCCCGAAGTCAATTTGTATCGTATGCCGCTCGCTGTTGTAATAGTGGCCCAGATATAATTTTTCATCCGCCTCGATTTGCGATTGCATCACTTCATCCTCTGGCATTTGATACTTGCCAGCCAGCACATTGGCGACGAATTTAGATTGTTGCTCGGCCAAGTTTACCAAAGTCGGTAACGGTTGCGCCAGCCCCATAAAAAACAAATTGCGCCAGCCCGGTTTGACCATACGCCGATAAAGCGGAAACTTATTGGACGCTACCGCCAGCTCGTTTTGCTGCAAAAACGGGAAGGAAATGCGATAGCCCGTCGCCCAAATAATCATATCAATCGGCTCGCGGCTGCCATCGGCAAAAATAACCGCATCGCCATCTAGGCGGTCGACGCCGGGTTTTACATGCACATCTCCACAGCCCAGACGGGTAAGGAACTCACCCGAAACCGAGGGGTGCGCGGTTAGCACATCGTGGTCGGGTTTGGGCAGACCATATTTTTCCGGATTGCCAATGGCTTTTTCAATCACCCTTTGGCCCAGCCAACGCCCGATGGCGGGCGGCATCCAACTTGGCATCACCGCTTTGTCGGCTGGCTCGCCATTTAAATATTTGGGCAAAACCCAAACGCCGCGGCGCGCCGAGACGAAACATTTTTTGGCCATGGGGCGTTGCGAAACTTCCGAGGCAATATCCATGGCCGAATTGCCAACGCCTACGACCAATATGTTTTTGCCGCGCACATCATGCGGCTCAAAGGGCGAGTCATAATCGTGCGAATGCATTTGGATGCCAGTAAAATTATCGCCATATTCATGAGGCGTTTTGGCGTCCCAATGGTGACCATTGGCCACCACCAAAGCGCCATAGCTGCGCGTCTCGCCGCTGCTTAAGCGCACTTGCCACAGGCCATCCGCATCGCGGCGTGCATCTTCTACCGCCGTGTTGAAGGTAATGGTTTCGCGCAAGCCAAAGTGGTCGACATAATCGTTGAAATATTGAAACAACTGGCTGTGATGGGGAAAGTCGGGCCAATCGTCTGGCACGGCATAATCTTCGAAGGCGAGGCGGAATTTAGACGTATCAATGTGCAGCGACTGATAGCAGGCTGATTTGCCATTGGGATTTTTATGATACCAATTGCCGCCAATATTGTCGGACATCTCAAAGTGATCATAGGCAATGCCAAAATCTTTCAGCCGCTTGGCGGTCGTAAAACCCGAGCAGCCCGCGCCAATGATGCAAACTTTTGAATTGATTTGTAGCTCTTCTAACATGTGTTCCCTCCCCTTTTCGTGCCACCAGATTACACGAGACCGCGCTCAATGCTAGCCGTTCTCAAGTGCGGGCGGAAAGCCATGTTCTTGCTCGCCATCAAGGTAGAGTGGGTATTTTTGCATGACGCGCAAAAAACTTGGCCATTCGAGAAACCGCAAAACCCATTCGCGCACCTTCTCCAATTCGAAGGCTTCGTCGAACCAAGCCGTATCGGCGATGCGGAATTGGCGCACGAAAGGCAGCAAAGCCACATCCGTATAGGCGGGCGCGGCCCCACCCACCCAGCCTTGCGCCAGGCGCGCTTCCAGCGGCTGCAAAAGCTGCACGCAAAAGTCGCGCTGTTCGGCCACATTCACGGCCTCTTCGGGGTAGCGCGTGGCATATTTATAGCGGTCTAAATGATGTTTGAAGTCTGTATCGAACCGGTCGATGAGCGCTTCGTCTTTATGGGCCAGCCAGGTCAGCGGATCGTTTTGCGCCAAGGCCCAATCCATCACGGCGCGGCTTTCGTCGATGACCTCGCCCGAGGCCAACCGCAAAACCGGAACCGTGCCTTTGGCCGAAAGCGCCAGCATGGCTTCGGGTTTATCGCGCAATAGAATTTCTCGCAAAACCACAGGCACTTCGGCCACGGCCACGGCCATGCGGGCGCGCATCGCATAGGGGCATCGGCGGAAGCTATAAAGCTGGGGCAGCCCAGTTTTTGGCTCAGTTGTTGGCTCAGTCTTTGGCTCAGTCTTTGGCTCAGTCATTGGCTGTCTCATCGGGTTGGCCGATATGTTCTTCGCCGCGCGCGCGGGCTAATTTGATTTGCTTTTGGCGCTGGCGAAAGCGCCGGCGGTCGGTTTCTGAATGGGTGCCGATGCAATACTCGCACGAGATGCCGGGCTCATAGGCGGCGTGGGTTTTTTGCGCTTGGGTTAGCGGCATGCGGCAGCCGTGACAAATGTCATAGTCGCCCTCTTCCAGCCCGTGTTTGACGCTGACGCGCTGGTCGAAGACGAAGCAATCGCCCTCCCATTTGCTGTCGGTCTCGGCCACGGTTTCCAGATATTTGAGGATGCCGCCTTGCAGGTGGAAAATGTTTTCAAAGCCTTGGCCAACCAAATAGGCGGTGGCTTTTTCGCAGCGAATGCCGCCGGTGCAAAACATGGCGATGTTTTTCGGCTTTTCGGTTTTATCCAATTTGGCCAAATAGCCATCAACCCATTCGGGGAAATCTCGAAACGAGCTCGTCATCGGGTCGAGCGCGCCTTCGAAAGTGCCAATGGCGACTTCAAAGGCATTGCGCGTGTCGATGACCAAAGTGTCTGGGTCGGCGATAAGCTGGTTCCAATTTTCGGGCGCAACATAGGCGCCCACATTGCCGACGGGGTCGATATGGGGCTGGCCCATGGAGACAATTTCTTTTTTCAGGCGCACTTTCATGCGGTGAAAATTGGCCTCGGAAGCGAAGCTGAATTTTGGAGTAATATCGGCAAAGCGCGCATCGGCGGCGAAGGCCTGCATCAGTGCTTCGAGCGCGGTTTGCGAGCCACAAACCGTGCCGTTAATGCCTTCGGGCGCCAGCAAAATAGTGCCGAGCAGGCCCGCACGGCGGCAATGCGTCTGCAAAATCGGGCGCACGGCCTCGACGTCCTCGAGGCGCACGAATTTATAAAAAGCCGCAACGACAAAAGGCGTCTCAGTTGGCGCGGCAGGCACCGCTATCGGAGAAGTCATACTCATAGGCGGAATGTGCAAGAAATCGGCACGAATTTCAATTGTCTTAAATCAGAGCTCCAACTTTTCACAAGCCACCCTAATTCGAGCCGCCGCCTCTTCCACGTGCTCTGTTTTGGCCGCATAAGACAGGCGCAAGTTTTCGGGCGCGCCGAAAGCAATGCCTGGCACCACGGCTACTTTTGCCTCGTCTAGCCAATATTCGGCCAGCTCGTCGGTGTTGGAGATTTGCTTGCCATCGGGGGTCGTGCGCCCCATCAAACCGTTGACATTTGGGAAGGCATAAAAGGCGCCCATCGGAGTTTCGCAAGTCACCCCATCTATCGCATTCAACGCCGAGACAATCATATCGCGCCGCTTTCGGAACGTGTCACACCAGCCTTGCGCGTGAGTTGGTTTGGCTTTAAGCGCCTGCGTGGCCGCCGCTTGGCCAATGGACGAGGGATTGGCGGTGATTTGGCTTTGAATTTTCGACATGGCTTTAATCAGGTCGGCCCTGCCTGCCGCATAGCCAATTCGCCAGCCCGTCATCGCATAGCCTTTCGACATGCCATTCACGGTTAAAATTCTGTCGTATAAATCTGGCGCGACTTGGGCCAGCGTGTGGAACTTCGTGTCTGAGAATATCAACAGCTCGTAAATGTCATCCGTGATGATGTTGACGTTCGGGTGTTGGCGCAAAACGTCGGCAAGTTTTTCCAAATCCTCTTTCGAAGCCAGCGCGCCCATAGGGTTATTGGGGTAATTCAAAATGACCCATTTGGTGTTTGGGGTGAGGCGCTTGGCCAATTCTTGCGGCGTTAAAACGAAATCCGTATCGGCAAAGCAATCGGCAAAAACTGGCGTGCCACCGCACATAGAGACCATGACCGGATACGATACCCAATAAGGCGTGGGGATGATGACCTCATCCTTCGGGTTTAGCGTAGCCGCCAAAGCATTATACATCACCTGCTTGGCGCCTGCGCCGACCGAGATTTGGTTCAGCTCGTAGGACAACAAATTATCTCGCGCGAATTTTTCTTGGATGGCTTGTTTCAGCTCAGCCGTGCCATCGCCGGTTGTGTATTTCGTCACGCCCGCCTGAATGGCTTTCATGCCCGCTTCGCTGGCGGTGGAAACCGTATCAAAATCGGGTTCGCCGCTGCTCAGGTCGATCACATCTTCCCCGCTGGCAATCAGTTTGCGGGCTTTGTCTGTGATGGCCATAGTTTTCGATGGCGGAATGTTTTTCATGTTGTTCGATAGAAATTGCATATCGATTCCCTTGTTATTTTTCTTCGGGGTTCGCTGGCCTTATGGGTCTTCCCCGCTTCGTTGAGCGAGGTGCTTTTACTACAAAAGAAGTATCTTCTGGCCGCTTTCATGGCAAGTTAATTTCATTCAATACCCCACCGCCCTGTCGTCCTCCCCGCGGCTCGCGTCCGCCGCGCCTTCCAGCGTGCCGTCTTCTTGCACCACAATCGCCTCCACACGGCCCAGCGCATATGGAAATTGCGGCCACGGATACAGCTTATGCTCGCGCGCCAGCAGCCCGCGCCTATTGCTTACGCTCATCGTGCCTTTTTCTAGCATCACAAAATCTGGCTGCCATTGGCTGTGGCTTTTTCGGGCATGCACGGCTTGTTGCGCCGACATGTCAAAATCGATGAGGTTCAAAAGCGTTTGAAAGACCGAGGTGATAATCGTGGCGCCGCCCGGCGTGCCGAGCACGAATTTTAACGCGCCGTCTTTTTCCACGATGGTCGGCGTCATCGACGACAACATGCGTTTGCCGGGCGCAATGGCGTTTTTATCGTCGCCCACGAGGCCAAATTGATTGGCGTGGCCGGGCTTGATGGAGAAGTCATCCATCTCATTATTGAGGAAAAACCCACCGCCTTTGACCACCAGTTTAGAGCCGAAATTACCGTTCAACGTAGTGGTGATGGAAACCGCATTGCCTTGCGGGTCAACGATGGAGAAATGCGTCGTCTCAACGCTTTCAATGACCCGCACAAGGCCCGGTTTTACTTGCTCGCTGGGGGTTTTGACGCGCATCGAAATATCGCTATTGCGCGCTGCGATATAGACTTTATCGGTCAGGCTCGCAATGTCTACGGACACGAAATCTGTGTCGCCCATATGGGTGGCGCGGTCGGCGTAAACGCGGCGTTCCAGCTCGGTCATCAGGTGAATATGCGCGGCCGAATTATGCCCCAGCGCGCCAATGTCATAGGCTTGTGCGCCCTGCAAAAGCTGCGCCAAGGCCACCCCGCCAGAGGACGGCGGCGGCATGGAGATGACCGTATGGCCGCGATAGGAAAACTCTATCGGTTTGCGCCAGACGGCCTCATAGGCGGCTAAATCTTGCAAGCTGATGAGCCCGCCGCCAGCCATCATTTCCTCGGCGATTAAATTGGCTGTCTCGCCTTTGTAAAAATCCTCGCGGCCTTGGGTGGCGATGCGGTCTAGGGTGCGGGCTAAATCTGGAAAGGCAATTCGGTCGCCCTCTACCCATTCGCCGTTTTGGGGTATCACCGCCGGTGAAAAGCGGTTTACCTCGCGAAAATCTTGCTGGTACCGGTTGAACATGCGCGCCGCTTTTGGCGTTAGCTCAAACCCGCTTTGCGCCAAATGAACACTGGGGCGCACCAGCGCATCCCATGGTTTGGAACCAAAGCGCTCGTGCAAAGCCACCATACCGGCCACACTGCCCGGCACACCGACCGCAAAATGGCCCTTGAGGCTGAGGCCTTTAATCACGTCGCCTTGCGCGTCTAAATACATATCTCGGCTGGCTTCAAAGGGCGCGCGTTCGCGAAAATCTAGTGCGCCGCGTTCGCCATTGGCCAAGCGATAGACCATAAACCCGCCACCGCCAATATTGCCCGCCTGCTGGTAAACCACGCTCAAAGCAAAATTAACCGCCACCGCCGCATCAAACGCATTGCCGCCATCGCGCAGCACATCGCGGCCAACCTCGGAAGCCAGAAAATGCGCGGAGACGACCATCGCCGTCTCGCCCTTTACCCCCGCTGGCGCCAGCCGCCAATGATGCGCCACATGCGTATATTGCAAATGCAAAAACGGGCCGACGAGCATCAGCCCCACCATGGCGACAAGTGCCCATGTGGGCTGCTTTACACAGGCAGGGGTCTGGGAGCTAACTTTGGACATATCGACAATTGCTTTCTAGGCAGGGGTATAAAAGGGCTGTGGGTTTGATTAGCTTAATCATAATCCTCGCCCTCGCCACCCGAAAAATCTGAAACTGTGCCTTGTAAGACAAGAAATTGGGCTCTAGGGTTTAGGGCTTAAAGGGAGAGTATCATGAGTGCTGCTGAACAAATTCTACCGGGTCATCAAAAATATGCGCGTCTGTTTACGCCGCTGAAACTGGGCCATACCGTGCTGAAAAACCGCGCGATTATGGGCTCTATGCACACCGGACTGGAAGAGCAAGCCGATGGCTTCGAGCGCATGGCCGCCTATTATGCCGAACGCGCCGCTGGCGGCGTGGGCATGATTATCACCGGCGGCATTGCGCCCAATGAAGAAGGCGGCATGGTGCTGCGCGACAAGGACGGCGGGCGCGTTTTCGCCGCTTCCAAATTATCCAATGAAGCCGAAGCCGCGGGCCATCGCTTGGTGACCGACGCTGTGCACCGGGCCGCCCCCGATTGCAAAATGGTGATGCAGATTTTGCATATGGGCTCCTTGGCCGCCAATGACCAACCGGTTGCGCCCTCGCCCATTAAGTCTCGCATCTCGCGCACGCCGCCTGTCGAGCTGGACGCAATGGGGCTAGAAAAACAAATCGCCGACCACGCCGAATGCGCCCGCCTGGCCAAACATGCTGGCTATGATGGCGTCGAGATTATTGGTTCGGCTGGCTATTTGCTGTCGACTTTTTTGGTGGAGAAAACCAACCAGCGTACCGACGACTATGGCGGCACATATGAAAACCGCATGCGCTTTCCCCTCGAAGTGGTGCGCCGTGTGCGCGAGGCTGTGGGCGAAGACTTTATCGTTGTGTTCCGCATCGCGGCCATGGACATGCTGCAAGGCGGCATGAGCTGGGACGAAGTCGCTGAGCTATCGAAAGAGCTAGAAAAAGCCGGCACCAGCATTATCTCCACTCATTTTACTTGGCACGAAAGCGCCGTGCCAACCATTGCCACCATGGTGCCGCGCGCCGCCTTTACCTCGGTAACGGCTCGCGTGCGCAAGGAAGTGTCGATACCTGTCATCACCTCCAACCGTATCAACATGCCGCAAGTGGCCGAAGATGTTCTCGAGCGCGGCGATGCCGACCTTGTATCGATGGCCCGCCCGATGTTGGCCGACAGCCAATTTATGGCCAAAGCGGCTGACGATCGCGCCGATGAAATCAACACCTGCATCGCCTGCAATCAGGCTTGTCTCGACCACACCTTCGGCGGCAAGACCACCAGTTGTTTGGTTAATCCACGTGCCTGCCATGAGACCATTTTGAAATATGAGCCAACGCAGAACGCCAAAACCATCGCCGTTATTGGCGCCGGGCCTGCGGGCCTTGCCTATGCCACCACGGCGGCCGAGCGCGGACATGACGTTACTTTGTTCGATGCCAGCTCCGAGATTGGCGGGCAGTTCAACCTCGCCAAATTAGTGCCGGGCAAAGAAGAGTTTTACGAGACGCTGCGCTATTACGGTAGAATGATTGAGAAGCTCGACATTACGTTGAAGCTCAACACCCGTGCCGAAGCCGATATGCTGGGCGATTTTGACCATGTGGTCGTCGCCACAGGCATCCGCCCCCGCGTGCCAGATATGGAAGGCATTACCCACGAAAAAGCCGTCAGCTATATTGACGTGTTGAAAGGCCATAAACCCGTTGGCAAACGGGTGGCTATTATGGGCGCGGGCGGCATTGGCTTTGATGTCGCCGATACGCTGTCGCATGATGGCCCTTCCGGCGCTTTGGATATTGATGTCTTCGCCAAAGAATGGGGCGTCGACTTTAAAAACCACCCGCGTGGCGGCGTCACCGGCATCGAGCCAGAGGTGGCCAGTGCCGATAGAGAGATTTTTCTGATGCAGCGCAAAGACACAGCCGTTGGCAAAGGTCTGGGCAAAACCACGGGCTGGACGCATCGGCTAACTTTGGCGCGGCGCGGCGTAAAAATGCTCAATGGCATTGATTACCAAAACATTGATGACCGCGGTCTGCACATCACCCGCGATGGGCTACCCGATATTCTGGAAGTCGATACGGTGGTGATTTGCGCCGGACAAGAGCCTTTGCGAACCTTATATGACACGCTGGAAGCCAATCATCCGTCCGTGGAGCTGGTTGGTGGGGCTTATGAGGCAGCCGAGCTGGATGCCAAAGCGGCGATTAAGCAGGCCTGCGAATTGGCGGCGGCAATTTAGGCTTTATTGCGTCGTTTCGATGTTGAGCTGGCCTGCCAGCCCCGCCGTGCGATGCACCGTAATGGCCTGATATTGCGGCGATTGCAGCATATCTGCCATATGCTTTTTGCTGGGATAGCGCGCAATCATGACGCTGTCCCAAAGCTCGTCTATTTGGCCCACGGTCAAACGCTCAACCTGGCCAGAAAACACAGCCTCTCCGCCAAAACTGTGCAAGATTTGGGTCACCGCCTTCACGTAGAGCGCATAGGCTTGGGCGCCGCTCATGGCTTTTCCATGCAGCTCATGGCCCTCAGGATAGTCGGCGGTTTCCTTAAATTTTAATAGATTCACCATATTTATCGGCTTGCCGTGGTCGGCCTCAAAAAAGCCTTTAAATTGCGCTTTGGTGAGGGTGGTTGCATTTTCAAACTTCATGGAAATCTCCCTTGTTTGACAGAGCGTAAAAACACATGACGCCTATGTCAATTAGGTGTAAATAATCCGAAGAGAGGTTGGCTGCGTAAAAGCTTTAGTAAAAACCGTTCAAGCGACGGAAAATGGCAGCTCCCGCGTTCTATTCGTAATCCGTTATTATTATAAAGAGACAAACATGGCCTTTGATCCTGAAAACCACGACACCCAAGACATTGTTGCACGCCCCGCGAAACGAGGATTTGGTGTGAGCCGCGCTATTCTTACCTCTCTTGTGGTTATCCTTGGGATTACTGCTTGGTTGATGAGCGGTATTATGTCGGAAAATTCAGAGCCCTTGGAAATGGCCAAACCATTGTTTGATGTCAACCAACCGACCGCCCGCTTTAAAGTCGTGGTTCAAGAACTCAAAGCCGAGCCTTTTGCCAATAAAATCAAACTGCAAGCCCGCACCGAGGCCGATAAAATCGTGACCGTCTCTGCCGAAACGGGGGGAACGATTACCGCCCTGCCCGTTGAAAAAGGGTCCTTCGTGCAAAAAGGCCAGACCGTATGTCAAATCGATTTCGGCGCCCGCCAAGCCCAGCTCGACCAATCGCGGGCGTTGCGCGATGCCCGCAAAATCGAATATAACGCGGCCGAAAAACTCAACAAACAAGGCCACACTTCCAAAAGCCAATTGGCCAGATCGCGCGCCTCTTATGACGCGGCTGTCGCTGCCGTAAAAGGCGCCTTGGTTGAATATAATCGTACCAAAATTAAAGCCCCCTTTGGCGGTATTTTGGATACGCAGCCGGTAGAAATCGGCCATTTCATGAGTGTCGGCCAACCTTGCGGCACGATTATTGATAAAGACCCGCTGCTGATTGTGGCGCATATCGCAGAAAACCACGTCAAACACATCGAACGGGGCGCGCGGGGCACCGCCAAATTAGCCACAGGCGAGACCGTTCGCGGCTTTGTTCGCTATATCGCTGAAACGCCCAATATGGCCACCCGCACCTTCCGCATGGAACTCGAAGTTCCCAATAAAGACCTGAAATTGCGCGATGGCATCAGCGCCGAGTTGCAGCTCAACACAGGCAGTGTTTTGGCGACCCGCATTCCCCAAAGCGTTTTGACTTTGGGCGATAGTGGTCAGCTGAGCGTGCGCGTGGTCGACGGCAATCGCGTCGCCATTCGCCCCGTGAAAGTGATTGCCGATGATCGCGGCGGCGCTGTGGTTGTCGGTTTGGCGGCGTCGGAAAATGTGATTGTTCGCGGTGGCGAATATACGCGAGACGGCCGCGAAGTTGATTTTGAAATCGAACCTGTGACAGCGATGATGAAAAATGGGCCCCAAATCCGATGATGTATAATTTTATTACAGCGGCCATTGGCCGTAGTCGTGCCGTTTTAACCATTTTGGCGGCCTTGCTGCTGGGTGGGCTTGCCTCTTATGTCACCTTGCCGCGCGAAGCCGATCCGGATATTCCCATTCCGATTATTTATGTCGGTCTGGTCTTGCCCGGCATTTCGCCTACCGATGCCGAGCGTTTGCTCGTCAAACCGATGGAGCTGGAGCTGCGCACCCTGACGGGTTTGAAAGAAATGCGTTCCGTCTCGGCGCAAAACTATGGCGCGGTTATCCTCGAATTTGATGTGAGCTTTGATAAAGACCAAGCCCTTTTAGACGTGCGCGAAAAAATGGACCAAGTGCGCTCAGAGCTTCCCTCGGATGCGGAAGAACCCGATATTCGCGAGTTTAACGCCGGCCTATTTCCAGTGATTATGGTCAATCTGACCAGCCCTGGCTCGGAGCGCGAGCTGTTTACCTATGCCACGAAACTAAAAGAAGAAATCTCTGGCATGCCCAGCGTGCTGGAAGCCAAGCTGATTGGCCATCGCGAAGAAGTCTTGGAAGTGGTGATCAACCCTAGCGCCATGGAAAACTACAACATAACCGCCACCGAGCTTTACAATACGCTGGCGCGCAACAACCAATTGGTGCCCGCGGGCAGCATCGACAATGGCAACGGCCGCTTTGCGCTGTCTGTGCCAGGTCTCATCGAAAACGCGGCCGATGTCTATCAACTGCCGATAAAAACCCAAGGCGACGCGGTTGTGCGCCTCAGCGATATCGCCGACATTCGCCGGAGCTTTAAAGACCAAGCCGTGGTGGCACGCTATAACGGCCAGCCAACCATTTCTATTGAAGTGACCAAACGCTTGGGCGCCAACATTGTGAACAGTACCCGCGACGTGCGCAAACTGTCCTTGGCCTTCACCGAAGCGTGGCCGGAAAACATTGAAGTCGATTTCTCGTCGGATATCTCGAGCTTTATTTTTGAAATGCTTGGCTCTCTGGAAATCTCTATTTCCAATGCGATTTTGCTGGTGATGATTTTGGTCATCGCAGCGCTGGGCTTGCGCTCGGCTTTGCTGGTTGGCCTGTCTATTCCCACGTCTTTCCTTGTTGGCTTCCTCATCGTTGACCTTTTGGGCATGACTTTGAATATGATGATTATGTTCGGCTTTATTCTCTCTGTCGGCATTTTGGTCGATGGCGCCATTGTGGTGGTGGAATATGCCGACCGTAAAATGGCCGAAGGCCTAGACCGCAAAGAAGCCTATGCGATGGCTTCCTCGCGCATGTTCTGGCCGATTGTATCCTCCACAGGCACCACGCTGGCCGCTTTTGCGCCGATGCTTTTCTGGCCGGGCGTAAGCGGAAAATTCATGTCGTTTTTGCCAATCACCGTTATCATTTTGCTTTGCGCCTCGCTGGCCACCGCCATGGTGTTCTTGCCGGTTGTTGGCGGTCTCGTGGGCAAATCTGAGCAAGAAGGCGACCCGCTCCTCACCAGCCTTGCGGGCGACAAAAAGCTTTATGTCAGCCAAACCCCGGGCTTTACAGGGCGTTATTTGCGCTTCTTGAAAACCTGCATCAAGTGGCCAATTGCGACGATTTCCATCTCCATCGCCGTTTTGACGGTCGTGGTCATGCTCTATAGCGAGCATGGCGCGGGCGTCGAGTTCTCGGCCGATATTGAGCCCTATCAAGCCAATGTTTTGATCAAGGGACGCGGCAATCTTTCGGTGGAAGAAGCCAATCAGGCAACCATGCGCGTGGAAGAAATCATCTTGTCGACGCCAGGCATTTTGAACGCTTTCGCGCAAGCTGGCCCTGCTCTTGGGAGCGGCGATGGTTCGCGCAATATGGGCGATGGCGAAATGCCAGCTGACCTTATTGGCATGGTGCGCATTGAGTTTACGCATTTCACCACGCGCCGCCCCGCCACGGAAATTATGAAAGACATCACCGAGCGGGCGCGCCGTTTTGCCGGCATTGAGGTGGAAGTCAAAGAACGCGAACAAGGGCCGCCTTCGGGCAAAGGCATTGAAGTGGAAGTGAGCGGGCAAGACCTCGTGCAATTGACCGCGATGTCAGACCGCATTAAGGCCTATTTCAATCGTCGCTCTGACCTCTATCAAGAAGTCGAAGACACGCTGCCTCTGCCAGGCATCGAGTGGAGCTTGGCGGTCGATCGCGAAGCGGCAGGTCGTTTCCAGGCCGATATTTTAACGCTCGGAAATGTTGTTCAATTGGTGACCAATGGTATTTTGGTTGGCCATTATCGCCCCGATGACAGCGATGATGAGATTGAAATTCGCGCGCGCTATCCAAATGACGCGCGCTCGTTCGACCAACTCGACCAATTGCGCGTGCGCACGCCAGCTGGCAATGTGCCGATTACCAATTTCGTGACCCGCGAAGCCTCCGAACGCCGTGACAGCATCGCGCGCGTCGACGGCCGTCGGGTTTTCGAAGTAAAAGCCGCCATGACCATTAATCCAGAGACAGGGCTTGAATATTTGGCCACCGATTTGGAAAACGACTTCTTGCAATGGATCGACACGCAAGAGCTGCCTGCGGGCGTTGGTGTGCGTTTGCGCGGCGCCAATGAAGAAGCCGCAGCCGCCACAGCCTTTCTCGGGCGCGCGATGCTGGCGTCGCTGTTCTTGATGTTCATTATTCTATTGATGCAGTTCAACAGTTTGTATTGCACGCTTTTGACGCTCTCGACCGTGGTTCTATCGACCATTGGCGTATTGCTGGGCATGGTGATTACCGGACAGACTTTCTCGGTAATCATGACCGGCACAGGCGTTGTGGCGCTCGCTGGCATTGTGGTGAATAATTCGATCGTTTTAATCGACACCTATCAGCGCCTGCTGGAAACCGGCATGGAACGCATCGACGTGATTTTGAAAACAGCGGGTCAGCGTTTACGCCCTATCCTGCTGACCACCATCACCACGATGATTGGCTTGTTCCCAATGGCGGTTCAAGTGTCGGTGGATGTGTTCGATCGTTCGGTGCAGTTCAACGAGCCGACCGCGGCTTGGTGGGTGCAGCTGTCGACAGCGATTATTTTCGGATTGGGTTTCTCTACCCTACTGACGCTGATTTTAGTCCCCGTGATGTTGTCCTTGCCGACAACCTTCGGCGAACGCTTCGCGCGTCTTCGAGGCAAAGCCAACCTGCGCGAGCGCATGGGCCAGCTGGATGACGGACATGAAAAGCTAGAACTTTAAGCGGCAGCGTGGCGTCGGTGGCTCAGCCAACTCAGCGGTAGAGCCAAATAGTATAAGACGCACATAGCCGTGAGCGTGATCCATGGGAAGGTGAATAACATCACCGCCATGAAGCCGATGAATAACATCAACGGCAGCACAAAATCACGCCGAATGGTCGACAGTCCCTTGCCCGAAAAAGTTGGAAAATTAACCACCATCAATATGCCGACGAACACGGTGTTGACCAAAATAAACGGCGTGGCGAAAGACATATCTAACAGACCGCCGAGGTGTAAATACATCGGCAACATGACCAGCCCGCCTGCCGATGGGGAGGGAACGCCCATAAAGTAAAAGCTTTTCCACGCGGGGCGGTCCGCCTCTTCCATATCGACATTGAAGCGCGCCAAACGCAAAGCGCAGCACACGGAAAAGATTAAAATAGCCGCCCACCCCACGCGTCCGGTAGATTGCAGCGACCAAAGATAGACCAATAACACGGGCGCAATGCCAAAATTAACAAAGTCGGACAGCGAGTCTAATTGCGCGCCGAGTGGGCTTTCCGCTTTCAGCATGCGCGCCAAGCGACCATCGAACGCATCGAGAAAACCCGCCAGAACAATGCAGAACACGCCCAGCTCAAAGGCGTTGTTCAGCCCCAAGCGAAACGACGTTAAGCCCAGACATAAAGCCAGCAAAGTGACCGCGTTCGGCACAATGCGGCGCAAAGGAAAACGACGGCTGCCCGGGTTTTCCGCTTTCACGGCTTTCGGCTTTTTGCGGCTGACTTTTTTCTGGTTCATCGACTAGCTCGTTATCGTTTTGCGAGGTTTCTCTTTAGATTTCAAATCTGCCAAAACCGTCTCGCCGGAAATCGCTGATTGACCAAGGCTCACCAAAGGCGAGGTGCCCTTGGGCAGATAGACATCGCAACGGCTACCAAAACGGATGAGGCCAAAGCGCTCGCCCGCCACCATGTCTTGGTCTTCATGCGCGAAACACAAAATACGACGCGCCACCAGACCGGCAATTTGAACCACCACGATTTGCTTTTCGTCTTCGGTTTCAATCAGCAAAGACTGACGCTCATTTTTGTCGCTGGCTTTGTCTAAATCGGCGCTTAAAAATTGACCGGTACGATAGAGAGATTTCACCACACGGCCGGTAACCGGCAGACGGTTAACATGACAGTTGAACACATTCATGAACACAGAGACGCGCGTCAGAGCTTCCTCGCCAAGGCCCAATTCAGCGGGCGGCACGGCTTGTGTAATCATGTTCACCACGCCATCGGCAGGCGAAATAACCAGGCCTTTGCGTTGCGGGGTAACGCGAGCCGGATCGCGGAAGAACCACGCACACCAGAACGTGAGAATGACCCCTATCCAGCCGAGAATATCGGCGACAAAAAACAGCAGCAACGTTAGAAAGGCAAAAATCGCGATAAAGCGAAGGCCCTCTGGGTGGATGGGAAATAGAACTGATTTAAGTGCCCGCATGATATGCCTTTCCTTATTCCGCGTCAGCTTCGAGGCTTTTTGCCTCGGGAACCGCCGAAATACCGTCATTGAATAATTTATACACGACAGCGTCTTTCAACGCCTCAAAAGAAGCCACCACAATATTGGCGTTCACCCCAATGGTGCGCCAGCTGTGACCTGCCTCATCGACACTCTCAATGGTCACCCGTGTGACCGCTTCCGTGCCTGTGTTCAAAATGCGGACTTTAAAGTCCACCAACCGCATGCTGCCAATGGTGCTGGCATAGCGTTTTAAATCGCTGCGCAAAGCCATATCCAAAGCGTTGATAGGGCCATTGCCGGTGCCGTGACCTTCGACCGCCTCGCCGTCGATAACCAAAGACACACTCGCCTCAGACACGGTGAGGGCCTCGCCTTCATTCGAAATATTAACGGTATAGCCTTTGACGTCGAAGTAATTCGCCAAGCGTCCTAATTGTTTAAGCGCCAAAAGCTCGAAAGAAGCGCCAACGCCATCATAGCTATAGCCATCCAGCTCTTTGTCTTTCACTTCGCGCAAAATTGCATCCACCGCCGGGTCTTTGGCATCGACCTCGATCTTGGCGCTTTTCAAACGGTCTAGCACATTGCTTTTGCCCGCTTGGTCGGACACCAAAACAACGCGTGCATTGCCCACGCTTTCGGGCGCCACATGCTCGTAAGTCGAGGGGTCTTTCATCACGGCGGAGACGTGAATACCGCCCTTATGCGCAAAAGCCGCCGCGCCCACATAGGGCGCATGGCGGTTTGGCGTGCGGTTTAAAATATCATCCAGCAGCAGCGAGGCGGCTTTCACTTGCGGTAATTTATCCAGCGCAATGCCGGTCTCAAACGCATCGGCATAGCCGGGCTTAAGCAGCAAAGTTGGGATAAGCGACACAAGATTGGCATTGCCACAGCGCTCGCCCAAACCATTCAACGTGCCTTGCACTTGGCGCACGCCAGCGCGAATGGCAGCCAAGGAGCTAGCCACCGCGTTTTCCGTATCATTATGGGTATGAATGCCCAGTTTTTCGCCAGGAATATGTTTCACCACATCGCTTACAATCGCGAACACTTCTTCGGGCAACGTTCCGCCATTGGTGTCGCATAGCACCACCCAGCGCGCGCCCGCATCGGCGGCGGCTTTGGCGCAAGCCAGCGCATACTCACGATTGGCTTTATACCCATCGAAAAAATGCTCGCAATCAATCATCGCTTCTTTATCGCGCGCCAAAATGGCCGCCACACTATCCGAGATGGTCTCTATGTTTTCGGCATTGGTAATACCCAGCGCCACATCAACATGATAGTCCCAACTCTTGGCGACCAGACAGACCGCCTTGGAAGGCGCTTCGAGAATTTGCATAAAGCCGGGGTCGTTTTCGGCGCTGCGCCCTGTCCGTTTGGTCATGCCAAAGGCGGTTAATTTGGCGCCCTCTAGGCCACCCAGAGTTTCAAAAAACTGCGTGTCGGTTGGATTGGCGCCCGGATAGCCGCCTTCCACATAATCGACGCCCAAGGCATCGAGGCTTTGCGCGATTTTTATTTTATCCGACACAGAAAAGTCCACGCCGGCCGTTTGTTGGCCGTCGCGTAGGGTTGTGTCAAAAATATACAGCCGCTCTCGCGCCATCGCTCATTCCTTTAGCTGTTACGCTGCGTCCTTGCCTTGCAGCCGAGCTGTAGCCCTATCATAGCCGATGAGTGGCAGCAAATGCTGCATTTCAGGGCCATGCGCTTGGCCCGTCAAGGCTTGTCGTAGAGGCATGAAAAGGCCGCGCCCTTTGCGCCCTGTGGAGGCTTTTAAGTCGCTCGTCCAAGCCGACCAGCTTTGCTCGTCTAACGGCGCGGCCGGCAGGCAGGCCAGCGCTTGCGCGACATAGTCTGCGTCTTCGGCCTCAATAATCGGCGTAATCGGTCCGTTGATGAGCTGCACCATATCGGCGGCATCGCTCAATAAGGTCAGATTGCCTTTAATGCTATCCCAAAACTCAGCCCCTTCAGGCGCGCCCATGGCTTGCAAGCGCTCGGCCACATCAGCGTAAGGCACCTCGTGCAGAATACGCGCATTGAGGCGTGTGACGTCTTCTGCATCAAAGCGCGCCGGCGCACGGCCCAAGCGAGACATATCAAAACCGGCAATCAGCCTTGCCATATCGCGCACCGGCTCAACGGGATCTGCCGTGCCGAGACGCGCAATCAATGAGTTCAAGCTCATCGGCTCGAGACCCTGCTCGCGCAAATCTTGCAGCGACAGCGACCCTAAGCGTTTGGACAAAGCGCCGCCATCGGCAGCCAGCATAAGGGAGAAATGAGCAAAGACGGGAAGCGCGCCACCCAGAGCTGCGATCAGTTCTACTTGCGCGCCCGTATTGGTGACATGGTCTTCGCCGCGAATGACATGCGTGATTTTCATATCCAAATCATCGACCACACTTGGCAAAGTATACAGCCACGTGCCATCGCCGCGCCGAATGACCGGATCGGACAGGCTGGCGGTTTCAATTTTTTGCTCGCCACGCACCATGTCGGGCCAAGAAACGCTGTTGCCGGATAGTTTAAAGCGCCAATGCGGGGTGCGCCCTTCGGCTTCAAAAGCGGCAATCTCCTCGGCGCTTAGCTCTAGGGCCGCGCGGTCATAGACCGGCGGAAGGCCGCGTGCCAATTGGCGTTTGCGTTTGCGGTCCAGCTCGTCTGGCGTCTCATAGCAAGCATAAGCCAAGCCCTGCTCTTTGAGCTGGGTAAACACTTCCTCGTAGCGCGCAAAGCGTTCGGACTGTTTGGCTGTTTCATCGTGGGTGAGGCCCAGCCAGGCTAAATCCGTATGAATGGCTTGCGCGAACTCTGGTGTCGAGCGCGCTTGGTCGGTGTCATCCATCCGCAGCACGAATTGACCGCCTTGCGATTTGGCGAAGAGATAACAAAACAAAGCGGCGCGCGCATTGCCAACGTGCAGACGGCCAGTTGGGCTAGGAGCGAAACGAGTGCGAACAGTCATGTGAAATACTTTCGAAAGAGGCTAGCGCGCATCGCGGAAACCATTGGTAATAGGATAACGGCGATCACGACCAAAGTTGCGATTGCCAATTTTTGCGCCCGGGGCGGCCTGACGACGTTTATATTCCGAGATATATAAAAGGTGCTCAATACGCTTCACGGTCTCGCCATCATGGCCCCGCGCCAGTATCTCTTCAAAGCTCAATTCATCTTCCACCAAAGCGAACAGAATATCATCGAGCTGCTCGTACGGCGGCAGACTGTCTTCGTCCTTTTGATCGGGGCGCAATTCAGCACTCGGCGGCTTGTCGATAATCGTCGGCGGGATAACCTCGCCCTCGGGCCCCAAACCGCCCGCTGGCAGATTTTCATTGCGCCAACGACACAGCTCGAACACTTCGGTTTTATAAATATCTTTGATCGGATTATAGCCGCCATTCATATCGCCATAAAGCGTTGCATAGCCGACAGAAACTTCCGACTTATTGCCCGTGGTCACGACCATCGAGCCGAATTTATTCGACACCGCCATCAGCAAGGTGCCGCGCAGCCGCGACTGAATATTCTCTTCGGTGATATCCGCTGGCATATCCTTGAACAGCTCCGACAAAGCCCCCTCGACAGCGTCTACCGGAGCCGCAATCGAGACATCGTCTAGGCGAATGCCCAATTGTTTGGCGCAAGCTGCGGCGTCCGCAAGGCTTTCCTCGCTGGTGTAGCGCGAGGGCAGCATGATGCAATGCACCCGCTCGACGCCCAGCGCATCCACCGCCATGGCGGCGCAAATGGCGCTATCAATGCCGCCCGAAAGCCCCAAGAGAACGCCGGGGAAGCGGTTTTTCTCAACATAATCCCGCAAGCCCAGAACGGCAGCCGCGTAAATATCTCCCAGCTCGTCTGGGGTTTCGAGATTGGCTGTTGGCGCGCTAATTTGCCAGCCGCTTTGGGTCGCGTGCAAAGCCAAAATATACGTATCTGTGGTCCAAGCCGGGCGCTGCTCGGCCAAACTGCCATCGGCGTTGACGGCAAAACTTGCGCCATCGAACACCAGCTCATCTTGGCCGCCATATTGGTTGACGTAAATTAGCGGCAATCCGGTTTGCTTTGCGCGTGCGCTGGCATGCGCCACGCGCTGCGATTGTTTGCCGCGCTCGAAAGGCGAGCCATTGGGCGAGAGCAGCAGCTCCGCGCCATCGGCTTTTAAATGTGCGCAGACGTCTTCAAACCAAATATCTTCACAAATCGGTAGCCCTACGCGCACGCCGCGCAGCTCGACCGTTTTGGGCAAAGGCCCCGCCGCGAACAGACGTTTTTCATCGAACACCGCATAATTGGGCAAATGATGTTTGTGGCGCACCGCCATTTGGCCGCCATCGGCCACCACCACGGTGTTGTAGAGCTGGCCGTTCTCGACCATGGGCGCCCCAAAAATCAGCGCCGGTCCGCCGTCTGCCGTCTCGGCCACAAGGGTTTCGACCTCGGCTTGGACGCGGGCTAAAAACGCGCGTTTCAGAACTAAATCTTCTGGCGGATAGCCGGTTAAAAACAACTCGCTGGCCAGCACAATATCGGCTTGCGCGGCACGGGTTCGCGCCGCACGCAACAAATCGGCATTGGCGGCAATGGCCCCCAAGGTCGGGTTCAATTGAGCTAAGGCAATTTTCAAAGTTTTTACGCCAGTTTCCATGTCGCTTATGTAGCGCGTGGCGGCGTTTTGGACAAGTAGCAGTCTCTATTCAGAGCGCGAGGGAAAACCGTTGCAAAATTTGGTTTTTAAGGGCGATACTTATCGCTCAAGCGAACCTAGCGATGAGGAACCGTATAATGCTGACGCAAGAAAAATATCAGCGGATGAAGATAGACCGCCGCGCCAATGGCGTTGTTGTGGTGTCTTTGAACCGACCTGAAAAAATGAATGCCATCGACAACCAGCTGCATCACGAGATGATGACCTTCAGCCGCGACTTTGCCGATGATCCTGATTTGCGCGTTTTGGTTTTGGCAGGCGAAGGCAAAGCCTTTTGTGTGGGCGGCGATTTCAGCGCCGATAGCGCCATCGACATGCCAAGCCTCACGGAAGCGCGCCGCATCATCGACCATATTTTAGAATGCGAGAAACCCATTATCTCGGCCGTGCAAGGTTACGCGCTAGGGCTGGGCGCCAATATTGCGCTGTTATGCGATGTCGTGGTAGCTGGACCGGACGCGAAATTTGGCGACACCCATGTGAAAATGGGCATTGGCGCGGGCGATGGCGGACAGCTTATCTGGCCGATGCTCATCGGTGTGAATCGAGCCAAATACTATCTGATGACCGGCGATATGATTGGTGGCAAAGACGCCGCCGATATGGGCTTGGTTGGATTTTATGTCGATGACACAAAAGACCTTATGCCCAAAGCTCTAGAGATTGCCGATAAATTGGCCGCCGGCCCGCCATTGGCGATTGCGGCTTCCAAGGCCGGCGTGAACGCCTATATGCGCGCCGTCTCGGCCAGTGTTATGCCCATCAGCTTGCAGGCAGAAGGCATGACCCTCCAATCTGGCGACCACCAAGAAGCAGTGGCCGCCTTTCAAGAAAAACGACCCACTAAATTTGAAGGAAAATAACATGAGCGATACTCTCCCAAAAAGCTTTCAACAATGGCGCCTTGCCAAACATCCCGATGGCGTACCGACGCCCGATTGCTTCGAGCTGGTCGACACCCCCATGCCAGAGTTGGCCGAAGGGCAAGTGATGATTGCCACGCATTATTTCTCGCTCGACCCCGGCATGCGCGGTCGCTTGAGCGGCGATAGCTATGCGGCGGGTTTGAAAATTGGCGATATGATTGAAAGCGCCGGCATTGGCGAGATTGTTGCCTCGCGCTCCGAGCGCTATGGCGTGGGCGACTATGTTATGGGCGGGCTTGGCTGGTGCGAAGGCAATGTGGTTGCCGACCGCGGTTTGCAAAAACTCGAGCCTTCTTTATTCGATGATAAAGTTTCCATGACCGCCACCATTGGCGTTTTGGGTGTGCCAGGACTAACCGCATGGTTTGGGTTGCAAGATTTGGGTCAGCCCAAAGCGGGCGAAACCTTGCTGATTTCCTCAGCCGCCGGACCTGTTGGCGCCACCACGGGCCAGATTGGCAAAGCCTTAGGGCTCACGGTCGTGGGCATCGCAGGCGGTGCTGAGAAATGCGCGTACCTCACCGAGCTGGGGTTTGACGCAGTGATTGATTATAAACAGGCCAGCGATTTACCGGCAGCGATAAAAGCCGCCTGCCCCGATGGCGTGGATATTTATTTTGATAACGTTGGCGCCGAGATGCTGGATGCCGCCATTTTGAACATGAAACTCAACGGGCGCATCGTGGTGTCGGGGCAGGTTTCGGAATATAACCGCGCGCAACCGCATGGCATTCGCAACACCACTGCCTTCATTACCCATCGCCTGCGGATGCAAGGGCTGGTGGTTTACGACTACCATAAACAATTCGTGCAAGCCCAAGCCGCCATGGCGCAAATGATCCGCGATGGCAATTTGCGCTACACCGAAGACATTAGCGAGGGCATTGGCGATGCGCCCAAAGCCTATGAGGCTTTATTTGCGGGCGCTAATTTTGGTCGTCGCCTCATAAAAACAATCTAAGTGCTTTATTTTTAGCTCTAAAATCCGTATATCAGGCACTCGAACTTTCGAGACACCTCAGGCATAACAAAGGATATTTTCATGGCTTGGACACCGCAAAGCTGGCGCGACTTCCCTATTAAGCAAGTACCTGCCTATCAAGATGGCAAGGCGTTGACCGATGTAGAGGCACGCCTGGCGAGCTATCCACCTTTGGTTTTTGCAGGCGAAGCCCGCAATTTGAAAGCCCAATTGGCTGAAGTGTGCGAAGGCCGTGCCTTCTTGCTGCAAGGCGGCGATTGCGCCGAGAGCTTTGCCGAACACCATGCCGACAACATCCGCGATATGTTCCGCGTGTTGCTGCAGATGTCGGTCGTTCTGACTTATGGCGGCAAATTGCCCGTCATTAAAGTCGGCCGCATTGCGGGTCAATTCGCCAAGCCGCGCTCTGCCGATACGGAAACCATCGACGGGGTGGAACTGCCAAGCTATCGCGGCGACATTATCAACGGCATGGAGTTTGACGAAACCTCGCGCGTGCCAGACCCCGAACGCCAAATCGCCGCCTATCGACAAGCGGCCTCGACGCTGAATTTGCTGCGGGCTTTCGCTAAGGGCGGCTACGCCGACCTCAATGAAGTGCATCGCTGGAACCAAGACTTCGTTGCCGACAGCCCGCAAGGCGCGCGCTACGAAGAAATGGCGCAAAAAATTGATGAAGCCATGGCTTTCATGGCCGCATGTGGCGTCTCGAGTGCGACCACGCCACAAATGGGCATGGTCGACTTTTTCACCAGCCACGAAGCTTTGCTACTTGGCTACGAACAAGCGCTCACGCGCCTCGATAGCACCAGTGGCGACCATTATGACACCTCCGCGCATATGCTGTGGATTGGCGACCGCACCCGCCAGCCAGAGGGCGCGCATGTTGAGTTTTTATCCGGCGTGCAAAATCCGCTGGGTCTGAAATGTGGACCGTCGCTGGAGCCAGATGAGCTGATTACCCTGCTCGATAAACTGAACCCAGAAAACGAAGCCGGACGCATCACGCTGATTGCGCGCTTTGGCCATGACAATGTTGAGAAACATTTGCCAGCGCTCATCCGCAAAGTTGAAGCCGAAGGGCGCAAAGTCGTGTGGTCTTGCGACCCGATGCACGGCAATACCATCAAGGCGTCAAACGGTTATAAAACCCGTCCGGTCGACCTCATCCTCAGCGAAGTGCAGCAATTTATGGCCGTACATAAAGCCGAGGGTACCCATGCGGGCGGCGTTCACTTTGAAATGACGGGCCAAAACGTGACCGAATGTTTGGGTGGCGCGCAGGCGATTTCCGAAGAGGATTTGTCGAGCCGCTATCACACACATTGCGACCCGCGCCTCAACGGCAGCCAAGCGCTAGAACTGGCTTTCTTGATTTCTGAGGGCAATAGCTAGGGTTCACGACTTGGCGGCTAACCCACGAATCCGACGGGTTTTAAAAGCCTTTGTTAATTTGCTAATACTCATGTTTTCAGAACTTGCATCAAAATCGTCAATGAAGACAATGAAGTCATTGTCTGGCTTCAAAACAAAAGAATCGGCTTCTTTGTGAACCGGCTTTCTGTCTACCTTTACTGATACCCTCCAATCTAGAATCCGGAGGTGGTACCATTTTTGACCCTCATTCCTTGAAGAATAAGGCGTGCCGAATATCTTCTCTTTATTGATTATTTCCCGACTGGGTTTATAGCGAAAAGCTACAATTGAAAATGGTTCAATATCAGAGTTGGGACTGAGTAAGTTCTGTCGCAGCTTTTCTTCGAAATGCGATCCAAGGTCAACAGCTTTTAATTCTTTCATTGTTGATATCGATGCGCGCCATAACACAGATAAAATAAATGTCTTCAATTTAACGTAATCAAAGTCAGCATTTTTAAAAACCTGAAGTTCTAAATTCTTATCTGCATGATTGCTGATAAAAGATTGTCTAAAGAAAGTTGCGCCATAGCTGTCATACTGACCTAAATGCTTTTCCGCTCTATCCGACAGAATATTTGGGTCATAAAGTCCAATGCGAGATTTTTTTGTTCTATCGCCAACACTAGACACTATCAGAAGATGGTCACTGCCAGCCTTTAAATCTTCGTACATCCACTTTGGAAAAATATGAGCTTTTACAAGCTTTGTCTCCTCGGGGTAAAGTCGGCAACTCACTGATTTACCCTTTTGGTGGGTAAGGATCTTTGCCATAGCTATTCTTTTCCCTTATCTGCCCATTTTTACCCTGAACAATAACTTCGCCCGAACTATTTTTTGCCAGTTCTCGTGCCCTACTTATAGCTTCAGCCTGCGTGTCATAAGCCGCTGATGCTTTTTTCGCACCTCCGCGTTTAGTTTGCCACTTACCGCCAGCACTGGGCCCAACAATATAATCATCAGTCATTTAAAAAATCCTTAAATCATAAGAAACCACAATGGCTTCCTCTCATTACGCCGGAAACACAAGTACTAACCGCACGCGCGGCTGTTGGAGCATACGATGCCCTCTTACACGTTCTTAGGTTTTGAGATGGGAAGCCTATGACGTTGATTCAAGGGGTAAAGAGAAAAAACATACACGTCCTAAAGGCAGTGACGCGTCAGGTCGAACTTATGAGAAAGCGACTAGGATTTTTTACCGAGCAGGCCTTCGGCGTCTGTTTGCGATTGCTTGAGCGCTTGCGTGACCAGCTCGCAAGCCGCCGTCATCTCAAGGTTCTCTTCCCCATCGTTTGAAGCTTTTTTGGCGACGTCGCGTGCGATGTAAATCGGATCCCCGAAAACCAGCGAGCGTTGCCCGAAGGGTAACGGCAAACGAGATTTATCCCATGTGCCTGGCACTGGCATCTCGGGCGAGAAACACACACCCACCGGCACAATTGCCGCGCCTGACATGGCGGCTAATTTAACCATGCCTGGGCCGGTTTCAAACACGGGCCCAGGCGGCACATCGGCCGTGGCCAGCACCATTTCGCCGTTTTTCAAATGTTTCAACATGGCGCGAAAGGCTTGGGCGCCTCGTTTTCTTGGATTGGTTTTCTTGCCCGCCGCTTTGCCCGTGCCGGAGCCTTGGACGGACTGATAACCGAACGGGTGGATGACATTGGCAATCACCGCGCCATCGCGCGAGCGCGAGGTCAGCGCCGTGATGGGACTGTGAAACAGCCGCGACATCGGAATGCCTTGAAAATTACGCCCGTGCCAAACCAAAACGATAATTGGCTGACGCGCCAATTGCAGTTGCACGAAAGGCCCATCGCCGGCCACCAACAAGCTCGTGGTCGCCTCGCACAGACGGATATATCGGTTGACCAACCAACCAACCAAACGCAGAGGCCAGGCGACATCTTCGGCGTGGAAATTATGGCCAATGGCGGGAACGGCGTCTTTGCGCACCAGACGTCCTCGCTCCCAGTCTATTTTGGGCAGCTCGACATTGCGCGGATCGATGCGGCGAAAATCAACTTCGCCCATTTTATCGGCTACCGAGCGCGCCGCTTTATTTGCCGCTTGGCGAGCCCGTTGGGTTTGTTTGCGCACCAATTATTCGCCTCGCGGTTGCTTGAACGTGACCATTTCTTCGGCCGCCGTTGGATGAACCGCTACGGTAGCATCAAATTGCGCTTTGGTGGCGCCCATCGTGACGGCAATACCAAAGGCTTGAATCATTTCGCCGCTATCGGGCCCCACAATATGCAGACCCAAGACTTTATCGCTCGCCTTATCAACGATGAGCTTCATCAGCGTTTTCTCATCACTGCCCGAGAGCGTGTGTTTCATCGGCCGAAAGCTTGAGGCATAGACATCAAAATCATGGCCTGCCGCGCGCGCTTCTTCCTCGCCCATGCCGACAGTGCCGATAGGCGGCTGCGAAAAGACAGCGGTCGGGATAATCGAATGGTCGACCTCTTGTGGATTATTATTGAACACGGTCTCGGCAAAAGCGGCGCCTTCGCGAATGGCCACGGGGGTTAATTGCGCCCGCTCGGTCACATCGCCAACCGCGTAAATGCTGTCGATATTGGTTTTCGAACGCGCATCCACCAAAACTTCTTGCTTCTTGCCCGTAGCAACACCGGCGGCTTCTAGCCCCAAATCTTGCGTCAAAGGTACGCGTCCCGTGGCATACATCACCAGACCCGTGGTCTGTTGGCTACCGTCTTGGAAAGTCACTTCATAGCCGTCGCCCTTGGGGATGATCGAGGCGATGTCGCTATTGGTTTTAATGTCGACGCCCTTTTTGGTCATTTCCTCGGCGAGGTGATGGCGGACTTCGTCGTCAAAGCCGCGCAGAATGGTTTCGCCGCGATAGACTAAGCTGGTTTTGGCGCCGAGCCCGTTGAAAATGCCTGCGAACTCCACCGCGATATAGCCACCGCCGACGACGATAATATCGTCTGGCAGCGTTTCGATATGGAACGCTTCATTGGAGCTAATGGCGTGCTCAATGCCCTCAATTTGCGGCATGAAGGGCGTCGCCCCCACGGCGATGAGGATGTATTTGGCGGTAATTTCTTTGCCGTTTAGCAGCACCGTATGCGGATCTTTTAGGGTCGCGCGACCGGTGACAATTTCCACACCGCTTGCCTCTAAGTTACGAATGTAAATCGCATTGAGACGGTCAATTTCTGCATCTTTATTTTTAATCAGCGTCGACCAATCAAACCGGCTTTCGCCCACGCTCCAGCCAAAGCCTGCGGCTTCTTCGAAATCTTCGGCATAATGACTGGCATAGACCAACAGTTTTTTCGGCACGCAGCCGCGAATGACGCAAGTGCCGCCAACGCGAAACTCTTCGGCCACCGCCACTTTGGCACCATGGCTGGCGCTCATGCGCGCAGCGCGTACCCCGCCGCTGCCGGCGCCAATCACAAAG
>JABHDF010000003.1 GCA_018673175.1 Rhodobiaceae bacterium
AGCCAAAATGCTTAAGTTGGCCTCGCTTGTCGCCTTTGGGGTTGCGTTGTTTTCTTCCGCGCAAGCGGCGGAGCTATCGTCTGACTTTGTTCAAAGTCAGAGCGGAAAATTTAGCCAAGGTGGCATGGTGGTCTTGCAGCTCACCAAGGGCACCCAAGTAAGCCTCAACGGCGAGGCATTGCCCGTGGTCGATAATTACACCGTCTTGGGATTTGGCCGCGATGCGAAATTGGTGCAAAAAATTAACTTCACACGCGGGCGAAAGTCTTCGTCAGTGCCGCTCACCTTAACCAAGCGAAGCTATAATATTCAGCGTATTGATGGCCTGCCGCCTACGATGGTGACGCCGCCCGAAGAGGCTTTGGCGCGCATCCTCGCGCAAGGCAAATTAAAACGCGCCGCCCGCGCGGGGCTTCGCCGCGAGCGCGATTTTTCTGCGCCCTTTAGTTGGCCCGTGAAAGGGCGCATCAGCGGTGTTTATGGCAGTCAGCGGTTCTATAATGGCGAGGCACGACGCCCGCATTTCGGCATTGATATCGCCGCGCCGCGCGGCACCAAAGTGGTGGCCCCAGCGCCTGGAAAAGTGACGTTGGCCGAGCCCGACATGTATTTTGAAGGCGGCTTGGTATTCATCGACCATGGGCTCAAAGTCACCTCGGCCTTCCTGCATTTGGATAGTTTGAACGTTGAAGTTGGCGATGTGGTGGCGGCTGGTGATGTCATCGCCACGGTCGGCTCGACCGGTCGCTCGACCGGCCCACACTTGGATTGGCGAATGTTTTGGGGCGGTGCGCGCATCGACCCCGCTTTGGTGGCGGCGGGCTCGCCAAGCCGCTAGTAAGATTTATAAAGCTGGTTTGCCTGCTTTTTTTCGAGCGCCGCCTCGATGGCCATTCGCAAAGTCTCGGCCTCTGGAATATGCAAAGCGATGGGCAGGGGGCTGGCGGTTTCGGCCAAACGCGCCAGCGCGGAGCCTTTGGCGGCGCCTTGTAAACGTGCCATGTCTTTTTGCGTGGTTATTAATCTCAAATCCGAAGCCAGCAAGCGTTCGGCCTCCGCCTCGGTGAAGGCATGATGGTCTCCAAAGTTAGAAATTTGTGCGACCTCATAGCCATGCCCTTGCAGACTGGCGATAAATTTTTCGGGCTTGGCGATGCCGCAAAACGCGTGTACGCGGGCGGTTGATTTTTTGGGTTTGGGGCTTTGCGGTTTTATCTCGCCTTTAAATATCGCCTTGCCCATGGCTTCCACAGATTTCACGACAGGCGCGAGGCTGGCATGGCTCGGTTCGCCAATGACCAAAAGAGCATCGAGGTTTTTCAGCGCAATCGAGAGCGGTTGGCGCAAAGGCCCGGCAGGCAGCAGGCGTCCATTGCCAATGCCGGTGGCGCCATCGATGACAATTAAATTGAAATGATGCGTCATCGACGGGTTTTGAAATCCGTCATCTTTCACCATAACCGCATGGCCATCTTGCGCTGCCAAACGCAGGCTTTGATGGCGGTCGGCACAAATATAGACGGCGCAAGTCTCGGCCAACATCAGGGGCTCATCGCCCACTTGCGCGGCGCTGTGGTGTTTGGGGTCGACTTTAATCGGCCCTTTGAGACTGCCGCCAAAGCCGCGCGATAAAACCGCAGGCGCTTTATTCTCTTGCGTCAGCCACTCGATTAACCATTGCACGCTCGGCGTTTTGCCAGCCCCGCCAGCGGTTAAATTACCTACGCAAATGACGGGTTTTCCGGGGTGTTGCGCATGGGTGACTTTGCGGTTGAGGGCCTCTAGGCCCGCGTATAAATAGCTCACAGGCAACAGGGCCAGCGACAGCGGATGGGATTTTGATTTCCAAAAAACCGGCTCAGCCATCGTGTGCCTCTCGCGCAATCGGGCTGGGTGGCGCGGCCTTGGGCGCCTCCAAATAGGGCTCCAGCAGGTCGATGACGCGCGCGCGTGTGCCCGTCATGCCACTGGCAAAAGATAAAGCGGCCTCTGACATTTGCGCCACCGTCGCGGGGTTTTGCAGCAGTGCTTTTACTTGGGCGGCCAAAGTTGGTGTATCGGCAATCGAGGCGATGGCTTGGGTGGCCTCTAGGGCGTCGAACATTTCTTGGAAATTTTCGATATGGGGCCCGTGCAAAATCGCGCAATTCAAACGCGCTGCCTCGATGGGGTTTTGGCCCCCATGGGCGACCATAGTGCCGCCAATAAGAACAATATGGCTGAGCCGATAAAACAAACCCAACTCGCCCAAAGTATCGAGCAGATAAATATCTGTCTCGCCATCGGGCAGCTCGCCTTGGCTGCGTTGCGCCACGCGATGACCGGCCGCACGCAATTGCGACGCCAGCGCATCGCCCCTATCGGGGTGGCGCGGCGCGATTAGGGTCAGCACATTGGCTAGACTGGCTTTAATCATCCGGTGCGCTTGCCCAAGACTTAGCTCTTCATTGGCGTGCGTGCTGGCTCCCAACCAAAGGGGGCGGTCGCCAAATGTCGATCGCAGCGCCGCTAATTCGGTTTCGTCGGCGCCCAGGGCGGGGGCATCGAGTTTCAAATTGCCAGGCGTTTTTATCTGTTCGAGGCCGAGCCCTTGCAAGCGGCTTGCGGTGGTTGCGTCTTGCGCCATCAGCAAAGAAAACCCGCCCAGCAAATGCCGCGCCGTGCCCGATAGCTTTTGCCAACGCGCGAAACTACGCGCCGATAAACGCCCATTTAACATCACCAGCGGGATGTCGCGTTGGGTGCAAGCCAAAATTAAATTCGGCCATATTTCGCTCTCCACCCACAGCGCTGCATTGGGCTGCCAATGGTTGAGAAAAGCCGCGACATAGGCGCTGCGATCCAGCGGGGAGAATTGATGCTTTAAGCGCGCCCGCAAATCGGGATGCTCGGTTTGAAACTTCGCCACCAGCCGCGCCGAGGTCAGCGTGCCCGTGGTCAGCAAAATCGATTGCGCGGGGCGGCTGGTTAAAATGTCTTCAAGCAGAGGCAAAACCGACAGGGTTTCGCCGACGCTTGCCGCATGCACCCAGACCAAATGTCCTTGGGGGCGTTTGAGCGAGGCGCGGCCAAAGCGTTCGCGCAGGCGTGCTTTATCTTCGCGGCCTTTGGCGGCACGGCGTGACAAGCTGAGGCGCAACAGCGGCCCAGCCAAGAAAACAAGGGTCTGGTAAAGCCGCAGGGCGGCCATTACTCAGCCTCATTGTTAAATTGGCGTTGATAAAGATCTTCATAAACACCGCGTTTTTCGAGCAATTGCGCATGCGTGCCATGTTCGACCACTTGGCCGTTTTCCATGACAAAAATCTCATCGGCATGCATAATCGTCGACAAGCGATGGGCGATGACCAGCGAGGTGCGCCCTTTCATCAGCTCCGTCAGGGCGCTTTGTACTTTTTGTTCGGATGCCGTATCGAGCGCGGATGTGGCTTCATCGAGAAGCAAAATCGGGGCGTCTTTTAGCATGGCGCGGGCAATGGCAATGCGTTGTTTTTGTCCGCCCGAAAGCCGCAAGCCGCTCTCGCCCACGCGGGTTTCATAGCCCTCTGGCATATCGACAATAAAGTCATGCGCGGCCGCTTGTTTGGCCGCTTGCTCGATGTCTGATTGCGAGAAAGTTTCTTTGCCGTAGGAAATATTATTGGCGATTGTGTCGTCGAATAAAAACGGGTCTTGCGTTACCAAGGCAGTGGCGCGGCGCAGGCTATTTAAGTCGACCGAGCGAATGTCTTGCCCATCAATTTTAATTTGGCCTTGGCTCACATCAA
Organism: Rhodobiaceae bacterium; assembly: GCA_018673175.1. Taxonomy (GTDB): domain Bacteria; phylum Pseudomonadota; class Alphaproteobacteria; order RS24; family RS24; genus UBA8337. Next base: position 3,768 of record JABHDF010000003.1, read on the forward strand.
AGAAACGCAAAACCAAATTCAGCAAGGTAGATTTACCCGAGCCCGATTGGCCGACCAAGGCAATGGTCTTGCCGGCGGGCACCTCAATGGACACATCCTTGAGCGCGGGAATATCGCGCCCGTCATATTGAAAGGTTACTTGCTCGAAGCTGATGGCGCCTTTTTTCGTTGTTAAAGTTTCGGCGTCGGCCGCATCGGTAATGGCGTCTTCTTGGTCGAGGATGGTGAACACGCGCGTGCCCGCGGCAACGCCTTCTTGTAAAATGGTTTGAATATTGGCGACCGAGCGCAGCGGTTGATAGACCGCCAGCAGGGCCGTAATAAAGCCCATAAATTCACCTGCCGTCAGATTTCCCTGCATCGACTGATAGCCACCGACATAAATAATGGCGCCAACGGCAACGCCTGCGAGCCCTTCGATAGCGGGGCTGGCGGCGGCGCGCGCTTTGAGGGCGCGCATCGTATAATCAAGCACTCGGTCGATGGTGGCGCGCGCTCGGCTGATCTGCTGGTCTTCTTGTCCATAGGCTTTCACGATGCGCAAACCGGATAGGCTCTCGACGATAAAGGTCGATAACTCGCTGGTTTCTTCCAGGCCTTGGCGCGAAGCCGAGCGCGTTACTTTGCCCAGACGGCGCATCGATACAATGCCCATCGGCACCACAATGATGGTGTAAATCAGCGCCAAATGCCAATTGATGGTGAACATAAACCCGATGAGCGCCACAATGGTCAGCAAATGCCGCGCCAGGGCAATAATCGTGCCCGACACCGTGTCGCGCAGGCGCGTGGCGTCATTCATGAAAATAGAAATATAGGCACCGCTATGCTGGGTTGAAACATAAGCCAAGTCACCCCGCATCAAGCGCGCAAATAAATCGCGTTGCAAACTTGCTGTCGAGCCCTGGCCGACAAAATTCATAATCACATTGGAGCCATAGGTTGCCAGGCTTTTGACAAGGGAAACCCCCACCACGGCGATGGGAATGAGCAATAACATGGTTTCATTTTTGCCATTAAACACTTCATCAATGGCCATTTGAATGAACCAAGGCAAAGCCCCCGTGGTGGCCGCGACGACAATATTGGCCAGAATAGACAGACCCAAAAGACCCAAATAAGGACGCAAATAGCTGCGCAGCATCCGCTCGATAAGCGCCAGCGAACGCGAGCGACGCTGATGATAGCGCGCTTGCACGTCGTGGCGCTGATTATGGGTGACCGTCAAACTGTCATCGATATCGCGGGTTTTGCTCACGTAGGTCTCTCGCTGTGTCATTTATGTCTGATGTATATCATATAGCGGCGGGTTTTTAGTGCCTTGATTACAGCCCAGCCAGCGACATGCCTTCCACCAGAAGGGTCGGTGCATTGACGCCGTGGCGGAATTGCAAATCATCGGCGGGCGTCATGTTTAAAAACATATCTTTCAAATTGCCCGCAATGGTCATCTCGCTGACGGCATGGGTTATCTCGCCATTCTCAATCCAAAAGCCAGAGGCGCCGCGACTATAATCACCGGTCACCCCATTGACGCCCATGCCAATCAGCTCGGTGACATAAAAGCCTGTGCCAATGTCTTTGAGCATAGTCTCAACACTTTTCGAGCCGGCTTGCATATACAGATTGGTTGCCGAAGGGCTTGGCGGCCCGCCGATACCGCGTCCCGCCCGACCATTGGTCTCAAGCCCCAATTGGCGCGCCGAGGCGCTGTCTAAAAACCAGCTTTGCAACACGCCATCGACGACCGGGTTAAAGCTTTGCGTTACCACGCCTTCGCCATCAAAAGCGGCCGAGCGTAAGCCGCGTGGGCGCAAAGGATCGTCGCAAATCGTGATGCTATCGGACATAATTTTCTGGCCCATTTCTTCGCGCAAAAACGAGGTGCCGCGCGCGATGGAAGAGCCGGTAATGGCGCCAGCCAAATGTCCCAGCAGCGATGAAGAGACGCGCGGATGATAGACCACATTGGTTTTGCAGCTCTCCATTTTACGCGCGTTCAAGCGCCCGATCGTGCGTTCGCCTGCGCGGGTGCCAATCTCGGCAGGGGCTTCTAAATCTTCCAAATGGCGCGCTGTATGACTGGCGTAATCGCGCTCCATCGCTTCGCCTTCGCCGCCGATAACCGCGCAGCTGACCGAAAAACTAGTGCTGGTGTAGCTGCCCGCAAACCCGTCGCTGGTGGCCAGCGCGGTGGTGGAGCTACCCCATCCCGCACCCGCGCCTTCCGAATTGGTAATGCCAGAAACGGCGCGCGCGCTGTCTTCGCAGGCCACGGCCATGGCTTGTAGCTCGTCGGCGCTCGGCTCATAGTCATCGCCAATATCAAGATCGGGAAATGTGTCGGCCAAACGGTCTTTGGGGGCAAAGCCGCAATAGCGATCCTCTGGGGTGGCTTGCGCCATGTCGACGGCGCGTTGCGCCAATTGGCTGAGCGCGTTTTCATCGACGGCGGAGCCAGAGACGAAAGCTTGTTGTTGGCCAATCATCGCGCGCAAGCCGATGTCGCGGCTTTCGGCGCGTTCACAGTCTTCTAACTCGCCCATGCGGCACGAGAGGCTAAGCGAAGCGCTATCGCTAACCAGAGCATCGGCTTGGGTGGCGCCGAGCTTAAGCGTGAGGTCGATAATTTTTTGGGCCAGGTCGAGATTGGCATCTGACATTGAATAATCCGTTTCAAACAAAGAAAAAAGAAAGTTGATAAGACGACATGTTACGAGGAGGGGGGTTGGGAAAACCCATCGGAGAAATTACCTTTGAGCCGATTGCGGCCATTGTGAACCAAATCGCCCGGCCCGTCTTCGGTGTCGGAGCGAGAGGCGGCCCGGCGCAAAACATCAAAATAGCCGGAGGCGGTTTCGCGCCGCTCGGCCAGTCCGGCTTCAACCAAAGTTTTTTGAAACAAGGCCAGACGGTAGCAAGGCACATGCATCAGCAAATGATGTTCCACATGATAATTGACCCAATAGGGGGCAATGAAAATACGCGCCAACCAATTGGCATGGGTGGTGCGCGAGCTACGAAAGGCGTCGTCATCGTCGGGCACAATGGCGTGTTCGGCAATGTTGCGCAGGCGCGTGATGGCCATGTGATAGGTCAAAAACGGCAGCACCCAAAACATCAAATAATAGCTCCAATGAAACAAGGCAGTGCAAATAGCGAGAATGACCAAATTGGCCAAAAGCGCGCCGCCCAGCTTGGTGTTGAAGTGTTGCAAGCTGGCAAAAAACCCAAGACCCTTGGGCCCAAAGGCGTTGATAATTTGCGCTTTTCTTTGCTGATACCCCGTCTGGCCCGTGAGGTCTCGAATGAGTTTGCGGCGCAGGCTTTTGCGGGTAATCGGGAAAGGCTTGGACAAGATCAAATCAGGGTCATTGTCTTGTTGGGTGTTTCTATGATGCACCAAATGGTAGCGCCGATAGGCGTCGGTGCGTGCCATCATCGGATGGCCACAAAGCGCATCGGACAAGCCATTGTTCCAGCTCAGCGTGCGAAACAGCGCATTGTGGGCGGCGTCGTGCATTAAAATTGCCAGCCCCAATTGGCGCGCGCCGATAATGGCGACCGCGAGGAGAAAACTAATCGGATTGGGAAACACATAAAAAAGTGCCATGGCGGCAAAAATCAGGCCCCAACTATGGCCTACCAAAGCCAGCCCGATGAGGTTGGAACGGCGCTGCAATTTGGCCAGCCGTTTTTCACCGCTTACCAATTCTCGCGCGGTATACCGCAGCTTTGGCGCGGCGTCAGAGGATCGTATGTGGCTTGCACTCATGCCTTATATATAGGTCATCCGAGTTGAGTTTTAAATCTAAAAGACGCCGAGCAAAATACTGGCGCCAATAATCAGGCCCGTATCTCGGTTGAGCCCAAACAAGCGCAGGCAATTTTTGGGGTCGTCGATATTCAGCTGATAAATTTGCCAAGCCAAATGATACGCCACAACGCCTAGGGCGGGCCAATATAACACCGTCATGCCGCCCAAAACGCCGACACCGGCAAGGCAAGCCAAACTGGCCCCATAAAACACAAAAAGAGCCGGTTTGGTGCGATGCCCCAGTTTAAGCGCCGAGCTTTTTACGCCGATGAGCGCATCGTCTTCGCGGTCTTGATGGGCATAAATTGTGTCATAGCCCAAAGTCCAAAACACGCCTGCCGCATACAGCATTAAGGCCGCTTGGCTGACATATCCGTTGATCGCCGCATAGCCCATAAGGGCGCCCCAGTTGAACGTTAAGCCGAGAAAAAACTGCGGCCAATAGGTAAAGCGTTTCATGAAAGGATAGCTGGCAACCAAAACCAAAGAGGCCACGCCCAGCCCGACGGTTAGCCAATTCAATTGAATTAAAATAACAAACCCGACCGCCAATTGGGCGCCTAAAAACCACCCCGCTTGGCGCAAGCTAACTTGCCCTGAGGGGAGCGGCCGCGCGGCCGTGCGCGCCACTTTGGCATCAATATCTCGGTCGACAATATCGTTCAGCGTGCAGCCTGCGCCGCGCATCACCAAAGCGCCAACGCCAAATAAGATGAGCATATGCAGGGGCGGATAGGCGTTGTGTTCCGAGGCGGCTAAAGCCAGCCCCCAAAAACACGGCCAGAACAAAAGCCAGGTGCCAATGGGGCGCTCTAGGCGCGCCAGTTTTGCGAACGGCAGGGCCGCTTTGGGCAGGGCGCGCATTAACAATGTCTCGCCCAAACTATCGGCGGGGCTATCTGCGGGCAGGTTTTCGTCAGGCTGTGGCATTGAACTGGTCGGGCCTTTCGTGGCACAAGCAAGAAAGAAGAAGTTTGATTGAAATGAAACGAGCCTAAAAATGACACGAGCCACCTCATCCGTCCAGCGCCTTCATGTCACGGCGGATTTGCAAAGCGATGCCCGCATCGAGATGGACACCAAACAGGCGCATTATTTGCGCAACGTGCTGCGCCTTGAGGCGGGGGCCGAGCTTTTGGTATTCAATGGCCGCGATGGCGAATGGCGCGCCGAGCTGGAAACCGTTTCGAAAAAATTGGTTGTGGTGCGCGCGCTTCAACAAGCGCGCAGCCAAGATGTGCCCAGCGACATTTGGCTTTTGGTGGCACCGGTCAAAAAAGAACGCCTCGATTATTTGGCCCAAAAAGCCACCGAAATGGGAGCCGGAAAACTCGTGCCCGTCCTCACCAAGCGCACGCAAGGTAGTCGCTTGAATAAAGATAAATTGGTGGCCAATACCATTGAGGCGGCGGAGCAATGTAATATTATGAGCCTGCCGGAAGTGGCCGACCCTGTGCGCCTCGACCTCTTGCTCGACGATTGGGCCCGGGCAGGCGAGGCGAGACAAATTATATTTTGCGACGAAGCCGCAGATAGCGGTACGGGCGCCACTGAGTTGGACGCCCTGAAGGGCAAAAAGCTCGCGCTTCTCATTGGCCCCGAGGGTGGGTTCGACGAGGCCGAACGGGCGCATTTATTGGCTCGCGAAGACACATTGGCCCTGTCGCTTGGCCCGCGCATTTTGCGCACCGATACCGCCGTGGTGGCTGGCTTGGCACTTTTGCAGTCAAAACTTGGCGATTGGTAAGCTCCCAAAGCAAATAAAATCCGAAGCTAATAAAGAAGCCAATAAAGAAGCCAATAAAGAAGCCAATAAAGAAGCCAATAAAAATGACGCCCTCGTCATCTTGTTGTTTGCGCCAAACGAGATTAGATTACCCATAGTCACGCTGCGTTTGGCGTATGAGGAGAATACAAATGTCCGACACGCCCGCCATAATGCATAGCCCAAATGATTTGAAAGATTGGATGGCCGCAGGCTGCAAGCCCCGCGATGCTTGGCGCATTGGCACGGAACATGAAAAATTTGGCTACCGCACGAGCGACCTCTCGCCTTTGCCCTATGAGGGCGCCGATGGCATTCACGCCATGCTGACAGGCCTGATGCAATTTGGCTGGCAGGGAAAATTTGAAGGCGACACGCTTGTGGGTCTTATTCGTTCCGACGAAGCTGGCGGTGGCTCGGTAACGCTGGAGCCTGCCGGACAATTGGAGCTTTCGGGCGCGCCGCTGGAAAATATTCACCAGACCTGCGCGGAGGTTGCGGGTCATTTAAAAGAAGTCCAAGCCGTGGCCGAAAAATTGGGCCAGTCTTATATGGGCATTGGCTACTCGCCGCTTTGGGGCCTAGACGAAGCGCCGCAAATGCCCAAAGGCCGCTATCAATTGATGAACCAATATATGCCCAAGCAAGGCTCGCGTGGGCTAGAGATGATGTATCTCACCTCTACCGTGCAGGTGAACCTCGATTTTGGTTCTGAAGCTGATATGGTCGAAAAACTACGCATTGCCTTGGCTTTGCAGCCTTTGGCGACGGCGCTATTTGCTAATTCTCCGTTTAAAGACGGCCAGCCAACGGGGCATGCCTCGGAGCGGTCGCTCATCTGGCTCGACACCGATGGCGCCCGCACGGGCATGTTGCCGCAAGCCTTTGAAGAAGGCTTTGGCTTTGAGCAATATGTCGATTATGCGCTGGATGTGCCGATGTATTTTGTCATGCGCGAGGGAAAATTTGTCGATGCGCTGGGTATGAGCTTCCGTGATTTCATGGCCGGCAAACTGCCTGCGCTGCCCGGCGAAAAACCCACGGCATCCGATTGGGAAGACCATCTCACGACGTTATTTCCCGAAGCCCGGGTCAAGCGTTTCATCGAAATGCGTGGGGCCGATAGCGGCCCATGGTCGTCGCTCTGCGCGCTGCCCGCGCTTTGGGTAGGGCTGTTGTATGATGGCGCAACCCAGACCCAAGTCGCCGATTTGATTTCCGATTGGACGCAAGCCGAGCGCGATGCGCTGCGTGTGCAATCCCCTATCCTCGGTCTACAAACACCGTTCCGCTCTGGCACGTTGCTAGATGTGGCGCGCGAGGTTTTGCAGCTGGCTGAGCAGGGTTTGAAAAATCGTGCCCGCTCGGATGGCGCCGGTGGCGATGAAACGCAGTTTCTCGCTTACTTGCAAAAAGTTGTCGCCGAGGGCCAAAGCCCGTCCGAGGCTTTGGTTAAAAAATTCCACCAAGAATGGAACGGCGATGTGCGCGAGGCCTATAAAGAGCTAGCGTTTTAAGACCGATTTGGTACAGCCCCAGGGCGCCAGAGCGCCAGAGCCCCAGGACGCGAGAGCCTTTTAGGCCGTACCGCCGACGGTCAAGCCATCAATACGCAAGCTCGGCTGACCCACGCCGACCGGAACCCCTTGGCCGGCTTTGCCGCAAGTGCCAATGCCTTCGTCTAATTGCATATCATTGCCAATCATCGAAATGCGTTGCATCGATTCGGGGCCCGTGCCGATGAGCGTTGCGCCTTTTAGCGGTGCGCCCAATTTGCCGTCTTTGATTTCGAAAGCCTCGGTGCAGGAAAACACAAATTTACCGCTGGTGATATCGACCTGACCGCCGCCAAAGGACGTGGCATAAATGCCGTTTTTCACGCTAGAGAGAATTTCTTCTGGTTCCTGCGTGCCACCCAACATGTAAGTGTTGGTCATCCGTGGCATCGGCTGGCAGCTGAAACTTTCGCGCCGACCATTACCGGTTGGGGCCATGCCCATCAGCCGCGCGTTCAAGCGGTCTTGCATATAGCCTTTTAAAATGCCGTCTTCGATCAATACAGTCTCAGACGTCGGCGTGCCCTCGTCATCCATGGTCAGCGAGCCGCGCCGATTTGGCAGCGTGCCATCGTCGATAACGGTAACGCCGGGAGAGGCTACGCGTTCGCCAATGCGGTCAGAGAAAGCCGAGGTTTTCTTGCGGTTAAAGTCACCTTCCAATCCGTGTCCGACGGCCTCATGCAGCAAAATGCCAGGCCAGCCTGGGCCCAAGACAACATCCATTTCGCCAGCCGGGGCGGGGATCGAATCCAAATTTGTAACCGCCTGTTTGATGGCGTTTTGCACTTGCGCTTGCCAGTTTTGGGGCTCCAGCCATTGCGCGTAATTGGCTCGTCCGCCGCGCCCTGAATGGCCAGTCTCTTGTCGATCGCCTTCGCCAACGACCACAGAAACATCGAGGCGCACCAGTGGGCGCACATCATAGAGAGGCCCCGTATCGGGGCGCACGATGCAAACGGCTTGCCATTCGCCAGCCAAAGAGACGGAGACTTGGCGCACCCGATTGTCTTTGGCGCGGGCATAGGCGTTAATTTCTTCCAGTAATTTCACTTTATCGGTGAACTCGGCGCCATCTAGCGGGTTATCCGCCATATAAAGTGGCGCGCCTTTGGCCGAAGGGGCGCTGGCCCAGCTGTTAAAGGGTGTGCCCGAATGACCCGATAAAATCGGCGATAGACTGCCCGAAGCGCGCGTGAGGGCCGGCATAGACAGGTCGGTGGCATGGGCAAAACCGACGGCCTCGCCTTTGACCGCACGCAAACCAAAGCCGTGGCTCGTGTCGAAGCTGGCCGCTTTCAGCCGATTGTCATCAAAAGAAAACGCTTCGGATAACGTATATTCAAGAAATAGCTCGCCATCATCGGCCGCCGCGAGGGCTTGCTCGGTAAAGCGATGGGTCTGGTCGAGGTCCAATCCAGCTTGGTTAAAAAACAGCTCTTGTGGGGTTTGGCTCTTATCGCTCATGGTGCGGGCTCCTGTGAAACATATGACTTTAATATGTGGCCAGTCCCGCGCATAAGCAAGTGCCGTCATGCGCGCAAAATGCGTTTCCACAGGTTTTGGTCATAAAGTCGCATCAGCGCACGGGGGAGTGTTCTTCTGTGTTAAATTTGGCTATACAGTAGCCAAGATTAAAGGGGTTCGCCCTCAAGCATTTTTTACTGGAGACAGATCATGGGTCTTTTGAAGTTTATGACACGGCGTCCGGCGTCCATTTTGGCCGCCTCGACTGCCTTGCTAAGTGCCAGCGTTACCGGCGCTTTGGCCAATCAGCCAAAGCCATGGCAGCTGGGCTTTCAAGAAGCCGCCACGCAAAACATGGCGATGATTACCGATTTTAACAACTTCTTGCTCTACCTGATGACCGCCATCACTTTGTTGGTTTTGGGCCTGATGGTTTATGTGATGATCCGTTTCAACGCCAAAGCCAACCCAGAGCCAAGCAAGACCACACACAATACTTTGGTCGAAGTGGTCTGGACGGTTTTGCCGATTCTTATTCTGGTAGTGATTGCCATCCCGTCTTTCCGTCTGTTGTATTTCCAGCGTGAAATTCCACAAGCCGAATTGACGGTGAAAGCGGTCGGCTATCAGTGGTACTGGGGTTATGAATATCCAGACAACGGCGATTTCGCTTTCGATAGCTTGATGCTGAACGACGAAGAGCGCGGCGACCAGCCACGTCTCTTGGCCACAGATACCGCCATGGTGGTGCCAGTAGACACAACCGTTCGCGTGATTGTGACGGCCGCCGACGTGCTGCACGCCTTTGCGATGCCAGCTTTTGGTTTGAAAATGGATGCGGTTCCCGGTCGCTTGAACGAGACTTGGTTCAAGGCCGAGAAAACCGGAACCTTTTACGGTCAATGTTCTGAGCTGTGTGGCATTCGCCACGCCTTCATGCCCATTCGCATTGAAGTTGTCTCAAAAGAAGCGTTCGCCGCTTGGGTAGAAGAAGCCAAAGCCGAATATGCAAATTTAGAAACCAGCGAAGGCATGTATGCCAACGCTGCCATTACAGACGCAACGCGTTAATTTAGGGAGTTCGAGGGTATGGCACACGAAGCAACCGCACCAGGACACGAAGACCACCCAACGGGATGGCGTCGTTACGTCTATTCAACCAACCATAAAGACATCGGCACGATGTATCTTATCTTTGCGATTATCGCAGGGGTAATTGGCGGCGCCATGTCCGTGGTTATGCGTATGGAATTGCAAGCGCCAGGCAATGGCGTGCTAGACGGCAATTTCCATCTTTATAATGTGCTGGTTACCGGCCATGGCTTAATCATGATTTTCTTCATGGTCATGCCCGCCATGATCGGCGGCTTTGGTAACTGGTTTGTGCCGCTGATGATTGGCGCACCCGATATGGCCTTCCCACGGATGAACAATATTTCATTCTGGTTGCTGCCAGCCTCTTTTGCTTTGCTGGTCGCTTCGGTGTTTGCAGAGGGCCCTCCGGGCGCCAATGGCGTTGGTGGTGGGTGGACGATTTATCCACCTCTCTCGACCAGTGGTCAGCCAGGCCCGGCGATGGATTACGCTATTTTGTCTTTGCACGTGGCGGGTATCTCGTCGATTTTGGGCGCGATTAACTTTATCACGACCATATTCAACATGCGCGCACCAGGCATGACACTGCACAAAATGCCATTGTTCGTATGGTCTATTTTGGTGACTGTGTTCTTGCTGCTGTTGTCGCTGCCTGTGTTTGCTGGCGCGATTACCATGCTGCTTACCGACCGTAACTTTGGAACGACGTTCTTCGATCCAGCTGGCGGTGGTGACCCGATTTTGTATCAGCACTTGTTCTGGTTCTTTGCTCACCCAGAAGTTTACATTCTTATTCTTCCAGGTTTCGGCATCGTTAGCCAAATCGTCTCGACCTTCTCGAAAAAGCCAGTCTTTGGCTATCTCGGCATGGCCTATGCGATGGTCGCCATTGGCGGCGTAGGCTTCGTTGTTTGGGCGCACCATATGTATACCGCCGGTTTGAGCGTCGATACACAAGCCTATTTTGTAGCTGCCACGATGGTTATCGCGGTGCCAACAGGGGTAAAAATCTTCTCTTGGATTGCCACCATGTGGGGCGGCTCGATTGAGTTTAAAACGCCAATGCTTTGGGCTTTGGGTTTCATCTTCTTGTTCACCCTCGGCGGGGTTACGGGCGTGATGTTGGCCAATGCGGGCATTGACCGGGCGTATCACGATACCTATTTCGTGGTGGCTCACTTCCATTATGTTCTCTCGCTCGGCGCTGTGTTCGCCATTTTCGCGGGCTGGTATTACTGGTTCGGCAAAATGTTCGGTTACACATACTCCGAGTTCATTGGTAAATTGCACTTCTGGGTCACGTTCTTCGGAGTAAACCTGCTGTTCTTCCCACAACATTTCTTGGGAATGGCTGGCATGCCGCGTCGTTATGTCGATTATCCAGAAGCCTATGCAGACTGGAACTACTGGTCTTCCGTGGGCTCGTATATCTCGGCCTTTGGTGTGCTTATTTTCTTGTTCGGTGTGGTTCACGCTCTGGTGCGCAAGCAACCAGCTGGCAACAACCCATGGGGCGAGGGCGCCAATACGCTGGAGTGGACTTTGACGTCGCCTCCACCGTTCCACCAATTCTCTGATCTGCCTAAAATCAAATAGGCAGCCAGACTATGAAGGAGCCTTCATGTCTCAAGACTATGAAGAGACTTTAGCGAAAATGCAGGGGTCAGCGTCACTCGACGCTGGCTCCGCAGCTGATTATATCGCCTTGATGAAACCACGCGTGATGTCGCTCGTGGTCTTCACCGCTTTGGTGGGCATGATTATGGCCCCCGGCGGATTTGGCGAGACTGGATTACACCCTGTTTTGGCTATTGCGGCTTTGGCGCTCATCTCGGTAGGCGCGGGCGCTTCGGCGGCTTTGAACATGTGGTATGACGCAGATATTGATGCCATTATGAGCCGCACGAAAGAGCGCCCCATTCCAAGTGGGCGCGTGTCCAAAGGCTCGGCTCTTGTGTTTGGCCTTTGGGTCTCTGGCCTTGCCGTCATGGGCATGGCAGTGATGATTAATTACCTCAGTGCGGCTTTATTGGCCTTCACGATTTTCTTTTACGCTGTGATTTACACGATGTTTTTAAAACGCGCGACCGCGCAAAACATCGTCATTGGCGGCGCTGCGGGGGCTTTGCCTCCGGTCATTGGCTGGGCGGCGGCGGCGAATTCTTTATCGATCGAGCCGCTGATTTACTTCGCCATTATCTTCTTCTGGACGCCGCCGCATTTTTGGGCCTTGGCGCTGATTAAGAACGACGACTATAAAGCGGCGAAGATTCCGATGTTGCCGGTAACTAGCGGCGAGAAAGCCACGTTGCGCCAAATCGTTGCTTATTCCATCGTGCTGTTTGGCGTTACTTTATTGCCATATATACTGGGCTTTAGCGGGCAGTTTTACGCCGCAGGGGCCAGCCTTTTGGGTCTGATTTTCGTCGGCATGTGCGTTTATTTGGCGTTCAGCAATGACGAGCAACGCAACCGAATTGCTGGCATGACGTTCGTTTATTCGATCTTTTATCTCTTTCTTCTGTTCGTGCTTTTGCCGGCAGACAAATTGGTGGGCGCATGAGCAAAGAACCAGAAAACACACAAATTAAAACCCCTGTTTGGACACCGGAATTACTGCAACAACGCCGCAAGCGTGCCGCCATTATGGCTGTCGCCCTATTGGTGTTTGTTGGTTTGTTCTTCTGGGTCACTTTGGTGAAACTCGGCGTTAACGTAACCAATCGTCCGCTATAGGAATCCGATGAGCGAAACCCCCACCAGCACAGAGCAAAAAGCAAACCGCGCCAATAAAAGCGTGGCTATGGGCGCGGCCATGATGGCCATCTCCATGGTTGGCGTGGCCTATGCCGCCGTGCCGCTTTATGACCTATTCTGTCGGGTAACCGGCTTTGGTGGCACCACGCAAGTGGCCACAGCGGCACCTGGTGCGGTTTCAGAGCGCATTGTGACCGTTCGGTTTGATGCCAGCCTAAACCGCAAAATGCCTTGGGGTTTTAAGCCGCCGAAACAAGCCGTGGCTTTGCCAGTTGGCGAATCGGGTCTGGCTTTTTATCACGCCAATAATCCAACAAACCGGAGAATTACCGGCACCGCGACCTATAATGTGTCGCCGCCAGAAGCCGGTGTTTATTTTTCCAAAATCGATTGTTTTTGTTTCACAGAGCAGGTTCTAGAGCCTGGGCAGTCGGTCGATATGCCGGTGAGTTTTTTCATCGACCCAGAAATTTTAACAGATCCAGAAATGGATGATGTCAAAACGATTACTTTGTCTTATACATTTTTTGAAGCAACGCCTTCTGCTCGATTAGAAGCGCCAATAGAGACGCAAGCCAAGCTTGCACCAAGGGGATAAGTTTATGTCTGACAGTCACGCAAAAAATCACGATTATCATCTGGTAGACCCAAGCCCGTGGCCGGTGGTGGCTTCGATTAGTGTCCTTACGCTTTGCTTTGGCGCGGTGCAATTTTTACACGATGGCGCGCCTTGGGTTCTTGGGCTTGGCTTTATGGGCGTGCTGTATACGATGTTGGGCTGGTGGCGCGATGTCGTCAAAGAAGCCGACAAGGGCGACCATACCCCCGTCGTTCAAATGCATCACCGCTATGGCATGATTTTGTTCATCGCCTCGGAGATTATGTTCTTCGTGGCGTGGTTCTGGGCTTACTTTGATGCGAGCCTGTATCCGGGCGAGGCCATTCAAGCCTCTCGCACCGCGCTGACGGGCGGCCAATGGCCTCCTATTGGCATTGAGACTTTTGACCCATGGCATCTGCCGCTCATCAATACACTCATCTTGCTGACCTCTGGCACAACCGTCACTTGGGCGCACCATGCGTTGCAGCACGATGATCGCCAAGGCCTGAAATGGGGTCTGATTTTGACCGTAGCGCTCGGCGCTTTGTTCACGGTTTTCCAAGTCTATGAATATCAGCATGCCGCGTTTGGTTTCTCGGGTCACATTTATGGCGCGACGTTCTTTATGGCGACGGGCTTTCATGGTTTCCATGTCGTCGTCGGGACAATTTTCTTGGGCGTCTGCTTGTTGCGCGCCATGAACGGTGCGTTCACCTCGAAACAGCATTTCGGCTTTGAAGCCGCGGCTTGGTATTGGCACTTTGTCGATGTCGTCTGGCTGTTCTTGTTTGTCGTCATCTACATCATCGGTGCGGGCGCCGGAGCCGGCGCGCATTAGGTTGACGCATCTATCTAAAATTCAACGCAAGGAAAGCTGATGTTTTCCTTGCGTGTTTTTTTGCCTGCTGGCCTAACTTTGGTCATGCTCACGGTGCTGCTGATGCTGGGCAATTGGCAGGTCGAGAGATTGGCTTGGAAAGCGGACCTCATCCAACGCATTGAGCTGCGCACGCAAGACCGCAATGGCCCCGCCAAGCGCACGCTTGCCAGCGCCGCAGATATCGCCAAATTGGAAAAGCTGGAAGATGAATACCGCAAGGTAACTTTGCGCGGCCGCTTTGGCCCCAAGGTTGGCTTGTGGTTTACCCAGATTGAAAACAAACCCGATGGCTTATCGCGCCCCGATGCGGTGGGCTATCATGTGCTATCGCCGTTTTATCTGGCCGATGGCAGCGCCATTATGGTCGACCAAGGGTTTGTGCCCCTGACCCTTGTGGATGGACTGAAAGCCAATCATGGGAAGCTGCAATCGCTTGAAGTGATTTTGCGCTGGCCCGATAAGCGTGGCCGTTTCGATAATGCCGATCGGCCAGAAGCGAACTTGTTTTATGTGCGCGATACACAGGCGCTTGGCCACCATTGGGGTGTGGCTTTGCCGGCGCCCATTGGCGAAGTGGCAGCCTTTGGCCAAGGCTGGCCGCGCGGCGGGCAAACCCGCATGGTCATTAACAATAATCATTTGCAATATGCCGTGACATGGTTTGGTCTGGCCATAGTACTTGTGATTATTTCAGGACTGTGGCACATCCGATTTTATAAATCGGGCGGACGCTTTTTTAGGCAGTCACAAAACGATGCGACCCAAAACGACAAGAATGGGAACAACTAGGTGAAATATATATCGACCCGTGGGCAGGCTCCCAAATTGAGCTTTGAAGAAGCCCTCTTGGCAGGCCTCGCCACCGATGGCGGTCTTTATGTGCCAGAAAGCTGGCCGCGCCTGTCTGAGGCGATGATTAAAAGTTTTGTCGGCATGCCATTTCAGCAAGTCGCTGTGGAAGTTTTGCATCCGTTCATGGGCGAGGATGTGCCGCGCGAGCGCTTGCAGGCCATGGTCGAAGAGGCCTATGCCACTTTCTCGGAAGACGAAATAGCCCCGCTTACCGATATGGGCGACGGGCAGTATTTTCTAGAATTATACCACGGGCCTACCTTGGCGTTTAAAGACGTGGCGATGCAATTGCTCGCCCGCTTAATGGATGACGCGCTCATCCGAAGAGGCACGCGCGCCACGATTGTAGGCGCCACTTCGGGCGATACGGGCGGGGCGGCCATTGAAGCGTTTCGCGGCCGCGAAGCCGCGGATGTGTTTATTCTGTTCCCCCAAGGCCGCGTCTCGGATGTGCAGCGCAAACAAATGACCACCCCCAATGACCCCAACGTGCATACGCTGGCGGTGGAGGGCACGTTTGACGATTGCCAAGCTCTGGTCAAAGAAATGTTTACCGATGTCGCCTTTCGCCAAGACATGTCGTTGGCGGGGGTGAACTCCATCAATTGGGCGCGAGTGATGGCCCAGATTACGTATTACTTCACGGCCGCTGCCAAATTGGGCGCGCCGGAAACGCCGGTGGCTTTTTCTGTACCGACAGGTAACTTTGGCGATATTTTTGCCGGCTATGTGGCCGCGCAAATGGGCTTGCCCGTGGCGCAATTGATGATTGCCACCAATGTGAATGATATTCTGGCGCGCACGCTCGATAGCGGAGCCTATGAAACGGGCGAGGTGGTGGCCACGTCTAGCCCCAGCATGGACATTCAAGTGTCGAGTAATTTTGAGCGCTTGTTGTTTGAGCTTTCGGGTCGCGATGCTGGCCGGGTTCGCGGTCTCATGGGATCGTTAAAACAAAGCGGGCGGTTTGAGTTGAGCGAGCGTGAGCTGCATTTGATGCGTGCCCTGTTTGCCGCCAAACGCGTCGATGCAGACGAAACACTGACCACCATGCGCGATGTCTTGGCGCAAAACGGCTTTCAAATTGACCCGCATAGCGCTATCGGCGTGGCGGCGGCCAAGTCTGCCGTGGTGGCCGAAGATGTGCCTATGGTTACGCTGGCGACGGCGCATCCGGCAAAATTTCCCAAAGCCGTGCAAGAGGCCTATCAGGCCGACCCCGACACCCCTCAAAGAGTTGTCGATATGCTGGAATTGCCCGAGAAATTTACCCCCGTGGCGAATAATCTGGCGGATGTGCAAGCGCTCATCCGCGAAAAAGCCAGGGTTGGTTAGGCCCAGATGGCGGTGCGTGTGCCAAGGCTGGTCGCTTTTAGTCTCGCGTCTGTTTTATGGCTCGCTGGCTTGCTGGCGCCGATATCTTCGGCTCATGCCACGGATGCTCTGCGGTTGGCCGAGAATTTTCGCTTTCTCAATCTGACGCCGCATTTGCGCACCTCGCCACAGGGCGGGGAGGTTTTTGCCATTCAAAACTCTAGCTCCAAACCCCTGACGTTGGTTTTAAAGCGGGCTGAGTTGAACGACCTTGGTGTGGCGCTTGGGCTGCAGCAAGGCAGCCTTACGCCTTTGCGGCTTTTTAGCTCGGATGATCGTGAGTTTTCGGCGCCGGCGGGGGCCTCTGATGGGCTGATTTTCACGCTTCCGGCCGGCGTTGTGCAGAGTTTTAATCTGCCGACCGTAGCTCCCGATGAGACGGTGTATCTATGGTCGCCCGACAGTTTGGCGGCGCATCAAGTCAATCGGCGAACGTTTCATGCCGGCGTTTTATTTCTGCTCGCCATTTTATTGGCCCTATCTATTTTTGCCGCTATCTTTCGGCGCTCGCGCCGCGCGGTCTATGGGGTCACCATGGGCGGCGGCCTCCTGGTTTTGCTGGCCAGTCTGTGGATGCGCGATGTGATTCCAGATACACCGACGTTTTTTTCGCTCTCGACCTATCGCCTGGATGCCATTCGCGCGGCCTTTGGTTTGGGGCTACTGATGAGTGTCATCGGCCATCTCAATCTCATCATTCGCCTTGCCATCAATCGCAATTATTGGACGCGGGTGATCATTCTTGCCGATATCGGTCTTGTGGCGATGGGCGGTTTTTGGACCTTAGAGATTCTGCGCGCAGATTTTGCCGGGCTTATTTCTTCTGAGCTGGGCGATATTGCTTTAGCTTTGACCTGCGGCACGGTTTTGCTCGGAGCTTTTTTCGTGCCCGACCGCCGCAATCGTTAAGCCGCAATCGTTAAGCATCGCCGCCTTGCTGGCTCAATAAAGCCAAATCAAACCCCAACCGCTGGGCACATAGCTGATAAAGCGCCTCGGGCTGCGGGCTAAAAATATCGTCCATCGTGGCGGGGCAGGTAAGCCAAGCATTGTCTTGCAATTCTGCCTCTAATTGACCCGCGCCCCATCCGGCATAGCCGAGCAAAAGGCGCATGTGTTGGGGGCCACGTGCTTGCGCGGCGTCGATGAGAATCTCCAAGGATTGGGTCATGCCCACCATGGTTTGCTCTGGGGTAAGGGCGTCTTGTGACGGGTTTTGTGGCGGGTAATCTGTGGAGTGCAAAATAAATCCATAATCACTGGCCACAGGCCCGCCGACAAATGCTGGAATATTTTTCAAGCCCGTTTGACGAACCGCGTCTGGCAATTGCGCGCCAATATCCTCCAGCGTCAGCCCTGCGGTGGGTTGATTGACGATAAAGCCCATCGCCCCGTCTGCATCATGGGATAAAACATAGATGACGCTGCGCGTAAAACGCGCGTCGCCCATGTTTGGCATGGCGAGCAAAAACTGGCCGTGAAGGTGGGTCGGTTGCATGGCGGTAGTCTAGGCTCGCCCAAGGCGCCTAAGCAAGTAAATGTGTCGAACAGGCTCTCGTCTTGTGGCAGCGAACAGGCTATAAAGAGCGTATGTTGAAACGTCTGTATCTTGTTGTTGCCCTTTTGGGCTTTGGATTGACCCCCGCTCTGGCGACGGTTGCCTCGGCTTGGGTAGACATGAAACCCGTGCGCTATCGTATGCTGGTCGCGCAGGTGCAAGGCCAGGCCTATGCGGCTTTGCAAATGCAGCTGAAGCCTGGCTGGCATACTTATTGGCGATATCCCGGTGCCAGTGGTATTTCCCCCGAATTTAATTTCGCCGACAGCCAAAATGTGACGGCTGGGGAGGCGCTGTTTCCAGCCCCATCTTTTTTTGACGATGGCGTGGGCGGCTTTTACGGCTATGAGGGCGAGACGGGGGTCGTGTTTCCCATCCGTTATAAAGGCGCCGCGACGCTAAAATTACAGGCATTTTTAGGGGTCTGCCGCGAGGTCTGTATTCCGCTGAACCTTGCGCTAAGTCTGGACATGCCCGAAAAATCGCAGAGCCAAAGCGGGCCTCAAAAGATCATTGCGGGCCTGTTGGCGGCGCAAGCCAAAGCCCCCCATGCGGGGTTAACCGTCGAGGGTGCCAGCTTTGACGGGGTCTCCCTGCAATTGGTGGTAACCGGGCAAGATTTGCAAAACCCCTATGTGATGAGTGTGCCGGGCCCGCATGATATTTTGGGTCCACCGCGCACCGCCGCTCGCCATCCTGCGGCTCATTTGATTGAAATCCCAGCTTGGTCTAAGCTGGACCATCCCTTTATTGGGCGCAAGCTCACCTTCCTTGTGCGCGACGGGGCCAAGGCGATAGAACAAGAAGTTGAAATAACCGATCACCGTTTGCTACCCCGCGTTCACCCCCATACGGACTAATCTTATTTAGGAGACAACCATGACTGTAAAAGCTGGCGATAAAATGCCTGAAGCCCAATTGATGCACATGAGTGATGCCGGCCCTGCGCCGATTACCACGGCAGAATTATTCGACGGAAAAACCGTCGCTTTATTTGCTTTGCCAGGGGCGTTTACGCCCACTTGCTCAAACCAACATTTGCCGGGCTTTATCGAAAAATCCGAAGAGCTGCGCGCCGCTGGCGTCGATACAATTGTTTGCCTGTCGGTCAATGACGCCTTTGTGATGGGCGCTTGGGGCCAGCAACAAGGCGCCACCGGAAAAGTGATGATGGTCGGCGACGGCAATGGAGATTTGACCGAAGCCCTGGGCCTAACCATGGATGGCACGGGCTTTGGCATGGGTAAACGCTCGCTGCGCTATTCGATGATTGTGCGCGATGGCGTGATTGAAAGCCTGAATGTTGAGGGCAACCCAGGCCAGGCAGTCGATAGTGGGGCCGAAAACCTGCTGTCTCAGTTGGGCTAAATTTGCCTATATCTATTTAAAAGCCATGGTTGCCCAATCGGTGGCCATGGCTTTTTTATTGGTAGGGCGCCATGCCCATATTGGCCAATTGATCGGCGCGTTCATTACCTGGATGTCCCGCATGGCCTTTGACCCATTGCCAGTTTACCTGATGGCGCGCGCATTGCGCCTCTAGGGCTTGCCACAGGTCGACGTTTTTCACGGGCTTTTTCGCGGCGGTTTTCCAGCCGCGTTTTTTCCAATTGATAATCCATTTGGTAATGCCGTCTTTGACGTAAGTACTATCGGTCGTCAGGGTTACGGCGCTGCCATCGGCGAGGCTTTTAAGGGCTTCAATGGCGGCGGATAATTCCATTCGATTGTTGGTGGTATTGGCTTCGCCTTCGTATAATTCAGCTAGGCCATCAGGGCCTTCGATGCGCGCGCCCCAGCCGCCGGGGCCGGGGTTTCCAGAACACGCCCCATCGGTATAAATCACAAACATACTCAGCTCTCCAAACCATAATCTGCCGCGCTTTTCACATGCCGGTGAAAGCGCAAACGACGTAAATACTCAACCGGATTTTTGGGCACCAAAAGGGCATCCTCGGGCTGGTTGAGCCAATCATAAAGTCGGCTCATCAAAAACCGCATAGAGGCGCCCGCCGCCAAAATGGGCAGGGCCTCTATCTCAGCACTCGACATCGGGCGCACCGATTGATAGCCCGCCAGCAGCGCGCGGGCTTTGGTGATGTTGAAATTCACATCCGCTTCAAAACACCAAGCGTTGAGCATAATCGCTAAGTCGTAGGCCAGCGCATCATTGCAGGCAAAATAGAAATCGATCAGCCCGCTGACTTCGCCGTTTTCGAAAAACACATTATCGGGAAATAAATCGGCATGAATAATCCCGCGTGGCAAATCGTTCGGCCAATGGGCTTCAAGGCGCGCCAGCTCGCTGTCAATAAGACTGGCAAGACCCGGCGTCACTTCATCGGCGTTTGTCTGGCAGGCTTGAAACAAGTGGCGCCAATTTTGCAAGCCTTGGGTGTTTTCGCGTTGCATCGAAAACTCGGCTCCGGCCAAATGCATCTGCGCCAATGCGGCGCCCGCATTGCGGCAATGCAAAGGCTTGGGCGTCACGGTTCCGCGGCCATTTAAAAAGCTTACCAAGGCGGCAGGGCGTCCGGATAACTGGCTCAAAAGCGAGCCATTTGTCTGGTGTATTGGGCTGGGGCAAGCCAAGCCTTGGCCGCTCAAATGTTCCAGCAGCCCAAGAAAAAACGGCAGGTCTTTCGGGTCGACGCCCGTTTGGGTGTCTTCATAGAGCGTCAGGATGTATTTCATATCTTGGGTGCTGACCAAATAATTGGTGTTTTGCACGCCCGCCTGAATGCCTTTTAAATCGGTCACCGGCTCAAGCGGATACTGCGCCCAAAATGGCGCCAGACTTTGTTGGTCGACGTGGGTGAAAACAGCCATGACTAGGCCTCCGCCGAAGCCTCGCGCAAAGCGCGTGGCAGTTTGAAATGAACATTTTCTTCTCTGCCGTCTTTTTCAACGACCTCAATCTCGAAGCGCGCGTCAAACGCAGCTATCACTTCGCGGGTTAACTCTTCGGGCGCGGAGGCGCCAGCGGTGACGCCAATTTTGGCGACGCCTTTCAAACCATCCCAATCAATATCTTCTGCGCCGCCGATGAGCGTGGCATGCGGGCAGCCCGCTTGGCGCGCGACTTCCACCAGCCGTTGCGAGTTCGACGAATTGGGCGCACCGATTACCAGCACATGCTCGACGTCGGCCGCCAATTGTTGCACCGCGGTTTGGCGATTGGTGGTGGCATAGCAAATGTCATCTTTATGCGGGGTATGAATATCTGGAAACCGTTGCTTTAAACTGGCCACAATATCAGCCGTATCGGCCACCGAAAGAGTGGTCTGGGTGGCATAGGCCAGCTCGCCTTCGGGCGCGATTAGGGTCGCGGCGTCGGCTTGTGTTTCCACCAAAGTGATGGCACCGGCGGGCACTTGTCCCATGGTACCAATAACCTCCGGGTGCCCGGCATGGCCAATCAGCAAGACGTGGCGGCCGGCGTTATAATGGCGCTCGGTTTCAATATGCACTTTGCTGACCAGAGGGCAGGTGGCATCGAGCCAATTTAAGTCTCGGGTCTGCGCAGCGGCAGGCACAGATTTTGGCACGCCATGCGCCGAGAAAACAACGGGTCGGTCATCTGGAACGAGGTCGAGGTCATCGACAAAAATGGCGCCCATATCGCGCAAACGATCGACCACGCGCTTATTGTGTACAATCTCATGGCGCACATAAACCGGCGCGCCGTGGATCTCCAGCGCGCGCTCGACAATCAAGACAGCCCGATCCACGCCAGCACAAAATCCGCGCGGGTTGGCCAAGTGTATGGAGAGGGCTGGTTTGTTGGTCATAGCTCGTCTGGGTCTTTCTGAGAAATCTGTAGCAGCGCTTCTGTTTGTTTGCCCCACAAGGCCTCAATTCACGCTTACCCCTTGTTCTGGGGCATCCGTTTCGATACTGTCGCACGCATTGGCGATTGGCAAAACCCTTATCGAAATGGACGGGGTTGCGTCAAGATATTTGATACAGAAGGAAGCTCCATGCTTGGCAAAAAGACATTTACTTTTTTAGCTCTCGGCCTCTCTTTGGCGGCCTGTGGGCCTAGCTTAGACAAAGTGGTCGACGCACAATGTCCGCCCGTCAATATTTTGACAACGGCGGACATTTGGCAGCAGGGGGGTATTCGTGCGCAGCTATCGGTAGTTGAGCTGGCGTGTTTTATCGATTCGAAAACCGATGAGTTGCAAGCCAGCGTGCGCGTGCGTGGGACGCTAAACCAAACCGGCACCGACTTGGCGCTATTTGCCGCGGCTCTCAATACGCAAAATGAAATTGTGGCGCGCACGCAAGTGAAAGCCAGCCCCTCGGAAAGTGCCTATTCGCTGATGATTCCAAAATTTGTGTATGGCCAAAAAGGTGGTGAAAGCGCCAAAGCGCGCGTGGTGGTGGGCTTTGTTTTGACGCCAGAGCAGTTGCAAGCCAATCGGGCGACCTATAAGCGCCAATTGGGCTTGCGCGAGTAAACGAATTTTGGGGGTAAACCTGTTTCCAAGGTTTGACTCTGTGCGACTCTGGTTTACATAATAAAACACAAGTGACCCTCACGGGAGACGTTGATTTTGCTACTCGTAATTTACCAGCGGTAAGTTCACCAGATGGGAAATCAAGGCCGAAGGAGCAACCGCCCTCGGAAACTCTCAGGCAACAGGACCGTGGGGCGATGAAACTCTGGAAAGCAGGCTGCTCTGTGCGGCCTCACCGACGGGGTAAAGGCATTTACTTCAAATGCCTCAAATCTCTCAGGTTCAAGCGACAGAGGAGGGCGAGCTTCGAAATCAATCGAGGCGCGCAACTTGGAGTCGCAAGAGTTTGGAACCGCAAAACCCCATAAAGCGAACCCCGCTATATGATTTGCACCTCGAATTGGGGGGCAAAATTGTGCCTTTTGCTGGCTATGAAATGCCAGTGCAATATCCCCTCGGCGTGATGGGCGAGCATTTGCATACGCGCGCCAAAGCCGGTCTGTTCGATGTGTCGCATATGGGCCAAGCCAAATTAACGGCTGAGGGTAAGGACGCAGCAGCGGTCTTTGAAAGCCTTGTGCCAGGCGGCATTGAAACGCTGCAAGAAGGCCGCATGCGCTACACACAACTTACCAACGAAACGGGCGGCATCCGCGATGACCTGATGGCCACGCGCTTTGGCGACACGCTTTGGTTGGTGGTCAATGCAGCCTGCAAAGAAGATGACTTTGCCCATATTTCCAGCGCCCTCGAAGGCCAGGCCGCACTCGAGATTGCCGATCGCGCGCTTTTGGCCTTGCAAGGCCCTGCGGCGGGCGAGGTTCTGGCGCAGCTCATGCCAGCGTCGACAGATTTGGTTTTCATGCAAGCGGCATGGGCCAACTGGTCCTTGCCAGACAGCGGGCAAAGCGTCGATGTTTTAATCTCGCGCTGCGGCTATACGGGCGAGGATGGTTTTGAGCTATCCATTGCACCCGAACATGCAGATATACTGGCACGCACCTTGTTGGCGCACGCCGATGTCGAGCCTATCGGTTTGGGCGCGCGCGATAGTCTGCGCCTGGAGGCGGGGCTTTGTCTTTACGGTCACGACATCGATTTGACCACCAGTCCTGCCGAGGCCGATTTATTATGGTCGGTGCCCAAGCGGCGTCGTGCGCAAGCCAATTTCCCGGGCGCCGAGACCTTGAACCAACATATTGAAAACGGTGTGACCAAAAAACGCGTTGGCATTTTGCCCGAAGGGCGCGCCCCCGCGCGCGAGGGCACCCAGATTGAAAGCCTAGATGGCGAGCCTTTGGGCCAGATCACCAGCGGCGGCTTTGGCCCCACTTTGGGGGGGCCGCTAGCGATGGGTTATGTACCTGCCGCCTTCAGTCTTCCCGACACACAAATCCACCTAATTGTCCGCGGCAAAGCTTTGCCGGCGCGTGTCGCCGCCATGCCATTTGTGCCGCAAAATTATCGAAAAGGGTAAATCATGAGCAAGAAATACACCAAAGACCACGAATGGGTGCAACTCGATGGCGATGTCGCCACCGTTGGCATTACCGATTATGCGCAGAGCCAATTGGGCGATGTGGTTTTCGTCGAAGTTCCAGAAGCCGGTCGCCAAGTCGGCCAAGGCGATGATGCCGCCGTGGTGGAAAGCGTAAAAGCCGCCTCGGAAGTTTACGCGCCGCTGTCTGGCGAAATTGTCGAAGGCAATGGCGCGCTGGAAGACAACCCCGCCATGGTCAATGAAGACGCCGACAACCAAGGCTGGTTCTTCAAATTGAAATTGGCCGACACCAGCGAATTAGATGGGCTGATGGATGAAGCCGCCTATGCAGACTTTGTGAAGGAACTCGACTGATGCGTTATTTGCCGCTTACCGATACCGACCGTCAAACCATGCTGGGCCAAATTGGTGTCGGCTCGGTGGATGATTTATTTGTTGATGTGCCCGCCTCAGCGCAGCGCGAGGGCACGGTAGATTTGCCGCGCCACCTCGGTGAAATGCAAGTCGAACGACAGCTCTCGGCTATGGCCGCAAAAAATATGACGGCCAGCTCCGTGCCGTTCTTTTGTGGCGCGGGGGCTTATAAGCACCATGTACCGGCCACGGTCGACCACATTATTCAGCGCTCGGAATTTCTAACCAGCTATACGCCGTATCAGCCAGAGATTACCCAAGGCACGCTGCAATATTTGTTTGAGTTTCAAACCCAAGTCAGCGAATTAACCGGCATGCCGGTGGCCAACGCCAGCATGTATGACGGCTCCACCGCAACCGCAGAAGCCGTGTTGATGGCGCATCGGGTGACGCGAAAAAGCCGCGCTGTTTTATCGGCGCGCTTGCATCCCCATTATACGGCTGTGGTCGAAAACCTATCTGAAATGGGTGGTTTTGCCGTAGCGCAAAACCCGGTCGGTGACGCAAGCCAAGTCAGCGAAGCGGAAGACTTGCTGGCGCTCATGGATGACGACACAAGCTGTGTGGTCATTCAAAACCCAGATTTCTTCGGCAATGTATCTGATTTTTCTGCGCTGGCAGCGGCCGTGCAAGAAAAAGGCTGCTTGCTTATTGCGGTCGTACCAGAAATTGTCTCGCTGGGATTGCTCAAGCGCCCGGGCGATATGGGCGCCGATATTGTCACGGGCGAAGGCCAGTCGATCGGCAATGGGCTTAATTTTGGTGGGCCCTATGTTGGTCTGTTTGCGGCCAAGCAAAAACATATTCGCCAAATGCCAGGTCGGCTGTGTGGCGAGACCGTGGATGCCGATGGCCAGCGTGGTTTTGTGCTGACGCTCTCTACCCGCGAGCAACATATTCGGCGCGATAAAGCGACATCGAATATTTGCACCAATTCGGGTCTGTGCTCGCTGGCTTTCACCGCGCATATGACCCTGTTGGGTGGCAAAGGCTTGCGCCATTTGGCGCAGCTCAACCATGCCCATGCCGTGCAATTATCGCAAAGCCTGAGCGCCATAGAAGGGGTGGAATTATTAACCCCAGCCTTCTTCAACGAGTTCTCCCTTCGGGTGCCAAAATCGGCCGCCAGCGTGGTAGAAGCGCTGGCCGAAAAAGGCGTCTTGGGCGGTGTGCCCGTGTCGCGTCTGTCGCCGGAGGCGGGGCTCGAGGATGTTTTGGTGGTGGCAGCCACCGAAGCCAACACACAAGAAGATATTGCCGCCTATGCAGCGGCCCTGAAAGAGGTGCTGGCATGAGCGAGAAACAAACCTTTAGTGGCAATCGCGGTTTGCAATTAGAAGAGCCGTTGATTTTTGAAATTGGCTCGTATCAAAATTGTGGCGTCGACCTCGACGAGGTACCCGACGTGGCCTCGCGGCTAGGCGATTGTGCGGCGGCTGGAGACGTCGACCTGCCCGGTCTGTCGGAGCCCGAAGCGATGCGCCATTTTGTGCGTCTCAGCCAAAAAAACCATGCCATTGATGCAGGCCTCTATCCGCTCGGCTCTTGCACGATGAAGCATAATCCGCGCCTCAATGAAAAAATGGCGCGCTTGCCAGGCTTTAGCGATATTCATCCGTTGCAACCCCAAGCCACCGTGCAAGGCGCCTTGGAACTGATGGATGATTTGGCGCATTGGCTCAAAACCCTAACCGGTTTGCCGGCCGTGGCTTTGTCTCCCAAAGCGGGCGCGCATGGCGAGCTGTGCGGCATGATGGCTATTCGCGCCGCCATTGAAGCCAAGGGCGAATTGGCGACGCGCAATCGCGTGCTGGTTCCAGAATCGGCGCATGGCACCAATCCTGCCACGGCAGCGCTTCTGGGCTTTAAAGTCGATGGCATTCCCGCCAACGCCGAAGGCCGTGTGGACTTGGCCGCTTTTAAAGAAAAGCTGGGCGACGATGTGGCCGCGATTATGCTGACCAATCCAAACACTTGCGGGTTGTTCGAGCGCGACATTATTGAGATTGCCGACGCGCTGCATGACGTGGGCGGCTATTTCTATTGCGATGGTGCTAATTTCAACGCCATTGTCGGGCGCGTGCGTCCGGGCGACTTGGGCGTCGATGCGATGCATATCAATTTGCACAAAACTTTCTCGACCCCGCATGGCGGTGGCGGCCCTGGTTCCGGCCCCACGGTTTTATCGGATCGTTTGGCCGCTTTTGCGCCTCTGCCTTTTGTGGTGTCGGGCGACGATGGCTTTTCTTTGGTCGAGACGATGGTCGATGCGAGATTGGGTGCGGATGAAAACCCGTTCGGCCGTATGGTCGCCTTCCATGGCCAAATGGGCATGTATGTGCGGGCGCTGTCTTATATGATGAGCCATGGCGCCGATGGTCTGCGCCAAGTGGCGGAAGATGCGGTGTTGAATGCCAATTACATTTTGGCCAGCCTGCGCGATGTGATGACCGCGCCGTTTGATAATGGCCCCAAAGCGCCATGCATGCATGAGGCCTTATTCGACGATAGTTTCTTGAAAGACACAGGCCTCGATACGCTAGATTTTGCCAAAGCGATGATCGACGAGGGCTATCACCCGATGACCATGTATTTCCCCTTGGTGGTGCATGGCGCGATGCTGATTGAACCGACCGAGACCGAGAGCAAAGCCTCGTTGGATTTGTTTATCGCAACGATGCGCGATTTGGTCAAAGGCGCGAAAGAAGGCGATATGGCGCGGTTTAAAAACGCTCCTGAATTGGCGCCACGGCGTCGGTTGGATGAGACGCAAGCGGCGCGCAATCCGATTTTGCGCTGGCAAGAGCGCGAGCCAGAAGCGCAAGCGGCTGAGTAATGGCACAAATCGAAGATTGGCAGCTGGAGCGCGAAAGCGGCTGGCCCGATCGTCTGGTCTTCGGTGTCGATGAGGCAGGGCGCGGCCCTTGGGCCGGCCCCGTCACGGCGGCCGCGATTTGCTTGCCAGAAGATTTCGACTTGCCCGTCGACGACAGCAAAAAGCTAACGGCAAAAAAGCGCGATGCGCTGTTTGAGCAGCTCATTCTCTGGCCACACGGCATTGGCGAAGCCAGTGTCCGCGAAATCGATGAAGTGAATATCTTGCAAGCCACTTATTTGGCCATGGCCCGCGCTGTGGAAGGTTTGGCGGCGCAAATCGGCGCGCCGCACCATGTATTGGTAGATGGCAATCGGTTGGGCAAATGGTCGTTTTCAGCCAGTGCGATTGTGGGTGGCGATGGCCGCTCGCGCTCGATTGCTGCGGCTTCTATTCTGGCCAAAGTAACCCGAGACCGGCAAATGCAAGCGCTAGATGAGGCATTTCCGGGCTATGGCTGGGCGTCGAACAAGGGCTATGGCGCCAAAGCCCATAGTTTGGGGCTGGAAAAGCTCGGCGTGACCCCCCATCACCGACGCTCTTATGCCCCCATTGCCAAGATATTGGCGGCACAAACCCCGAACTAACACTACATGTAGCGTTTGTGGGCAGCTCTGTGGATAAAGTGAAATTTAATTAACGCCTTGGAATCTTTGGCCTATTGACGCCGGACTCGCGATGACTCATGGTGTCGCCATGGTTAAAAAGCACACAACGCCCGAGCTACCCCTCAATCAAATCCTGCAAGGCGATTGCCTCGCTCGGCTGGCTGAACTGCCAGACAATAGCGTCGATGTGGTATTTGCCGACCCGCCGTATAATTTGCAGCTGAAGGGCGATTTGCATCGGCCGGACCAAAGCAAAGTCGATGCGGTGACGGATGACTGGGATAAATTTGACAGTTTTGCTGCCTATGATGCCTTCACCCGCAGCTGGTTGGGCGAAGCGCAGCGGATTTTAAAACCGACGGGTACGCTTTGGGTCATTGGCTCGTATCACAATATTTTCCGTGTCGGTTCGGCCTTGCAAGATTTGGGCTATTGGATTTTGAACGATATTATTTGGCGCAAATCCAACCCGATGCCAAATTTTCGCGGCACGCGTTTCACCAATGCGCATGAGACGCTGATTTGGGCCGCGCCAGACGAAAACGCCACGGGCTATACGTTTAATTATCAAGCGATGAAAACGCTGAATGATGATGTGCAAATGCGCTCTGATTGGACGCTGCCGATTTGCAATGGCGGCGAGCGCTTGAAG
Organism: Rhodobiaceae bacterium; assembly: GCA_018673175.1. Lineage (GTDB taxonomy): Bacteria > Pseudomonadota > Alphaproteobacteria > RS24 > RS24 > UBA8337. The sequence goes on from JABHDF010000003.1 coordinate 32,003, forward strand.
GGCGAGGACGGGCATAAATTACACCCAACCCAAAAACCAGAGAGCTTGCTGTACCGCGTGCTTTTGGCCTCCACGCAAGTTGGCGATGTGGTGCTAGACCCATTTTTTGGCACAGGCACAACCGGTGCTGTGGCCAAACGTTTGGGACGAGATTTCATCGGTATTGAGGCGGAAGCCAATTATGCCGAAGCCGCCATGCAGCGCATTGGCCGGACGGAGCGTTTGGACGATAGTGAATTGGAATTAACCCAAAGCGCCAAATCGCAGCCGCGCGTGGCCTTCGGGACTTTGGTCGAACGCGGTCTGGTAAAGCCAGGCATGCAATTATTTGGCCCGGCGCGCAAAGCGCAAGCGCAAATTAAAGCCAAAGTACGCGCGGATGGATCGGTGAAACTCGGCCGCGAGAAAGCAGCCCCTTCAGGCTCCATTCATAAAATGGGAGCGGCCGCCCAAGGCGCGCCAAGCTGCAATGGCTGGACGTATTGGCATTATAAAGACGGCGATAAAATGGTGCCGATTGATAATCTTCGCCAAAAGGTCAGAGACGCAGAATAAGTCGCATAAAAATGCCGACCGCTTCGCGCAAACGAGAAGGGCCGGCATAATTTTTGCAAGTTTTCGGTGTTTAGTAGCCGGCTTGTTGGTCAGCTAGTTTGTCCGAATAGAAATCAACCTTGCGTGTGAACATATCATTGCCTGGGTGCATTTCCAGCAGGCGCTCATATTTCATTTTATTTGTGGCGAACTCGCTAACTGGGATGGTTCTTAATTCCGCCAGTAGTTTGCGAGTTTCTTGGTCTTTGCTCATTTGAACATCGGCCATGTCGTCCATCATGCTTTCAGACATATCGTCAGACATATCGGAAGACATGTCATCGTCCATGTCGTCGTTCATGTCGTTCATCATGTCATCTGTACTCATAGAAGAGTTCATAGTGTCCGAGCTTGAGGTGGTTTCATCATCGTTTGAAAAGACATTTATGAGAGCATAAATGCCGAGCAGAACAACAATGATAATAGCGAAACGTTTGGTCATATTTTTATACCTTTTTTATTTTTTTTATCGTGTACTTGTGCAAGCTACTTGCCTGTTTCCTTGCGGTCAACTGATTTTAACAAAACGGCTTTCCATATTTTCGTCATAACGCTTGGCAAGGCTTCTCGCGCGAAGTCTTGCGGGGCCACCCACTGAAACCCTTGTGGCGCGCGAAATCCCTTGGGCGCGGTTTGCGCCCGAATAGAGAGGGTCAATTTAAAATGGGTGAACACATGCACCACCTCGCCCCTTAGCGGGGTCCATTGGTCCTGCGCGTCGGCGGGCAATAGCTCTGGCAGTCGGCTTTCATTGGGCGCATCCCAGCCCTTGGAGGGGAAAACCAACATACCACCCAAAAGCCCTTTATCTGGGCGGCGCGCCATCAACACATGACCCTTGGCATTTTCCAGCCAAAAGACCACGCCTTGGCGCGCGGGCTTGGGTTTTTTTGGGGCGCGAATGGGCAGCGTTTCTTCGATGCCGGCCTGGCGCGCCAAACAAGGCTCACGCCAAGGGCAGAGCAAGCAATTGGGGCGTTTGGGCGTGCATAGAGTGGCGCCTAAATCCATCATAGCTTGGGCGAAATCGCCGGGTCTGTCTTTTGGCACTAATTTGGCATTGGCTTGTTTGACGTGCGCTTTCAAAGCCGGCATGGGGGTTTGCAATTTATACAGTCTGGAGAGAACCCGCTCGATGTTGCCATCGACGGGGGCGGCAGGCCGGTTAAACGCAATCGCCGCAATGGCTGCCGCCGTATAGGGGCCGATGCCAGGCAAGCTTAGCAAAGCGGCTTCGGTGTTTGGAAACACGCCGTCATAGTCGGCCACCAGAGTGCGCGCGCATTTTAATAAGTTGCGGGCGCGGCTGTAATAGCCCAAGCCCGCCCAAGCGGCCATCACTTGCGTATCGGGCGCGGCCGCCAAGGCTTGCACGTTTGGAAACAGGGTCAGAAATTTTTCATAATAGGGCCGCACCGTCGTCACATTGGTCTGCTGCAACATAATTTCAGACAGCCAAATGCGATACGGGTCTGGCGTCACACCCGCTTTCGCCGCTTTGGGCAAAATGCGCCACGGCAAGTCGCGGGCATGCACGTCATACCACCTCAGCAAGGCGGTCGAGGGCCATTTCAATAAGTCAGAGGTTGGATGGTTCGCGGGCTCAGGCATCTGTGCTATGCTAAAGCAATTGAGAAGAGGAGCAAGCCATCCCCAAGCCATTATCTTTTTTGCGCGATATCCCGCAGACCAAACCCGCAAGGGGCTATCAAGGCCGCGCGGTTGGCTCGGTATTGGGTCGCATCGTGGCACCGACGCTCAAGCGGCGTGGCTTTCGCGAAATTGATATTCTGGCGCATTGGCCAATGATCGTTGGTCCGCAATTGGCGGCTCTGTCTTGTCCGGAACGGATTTCTCGCAATGGCAGAGATACCGAACATGGCGCTTTGCTGACCGTAAAAGTCGAAGGCGCGATGGCCTTGGAAGTGCAGCATATGTCGCCGCTTATTCTGGAGCGGATCAATCAGCATTATGGTGCGGGCTCCATTGCGCGCTTGACGATCGTGCAAGGTCCTCTGCCGTTAGATTATTTAAAAGCCCAAGCGGCGCGCGAAACACCTTTGGCCGAGGCCGAGATTGAAGCGGTGCAAGCCAGTTTGGGCGAGTTTCACAATAGCCGTTTGAAGACCGCTTTAGCGCGCCTTGGCGCACGGGTGGCGCGGCGCAAACCGAAGGATGAATAGACCTTGGGTTTGAAAAGCGGGAAATAGTTTTCCACAGGACACTTGGTGTGACCAAGAATGAAAGAACAAGAATCGCTCGGCTGGAATATAATCAAACCAGCTAATCGATTCGGGGGTTTTCGTGTCTCAAACAAATAAAATCATTATTGCCATTGCCGCGCTTGCTGTTCTGGTTGGAGCGGGTGTGGTGTTCTCACGCGCCGATAGAAACACAGGCCCGGTGACCGAGCTTGTCGAAGACGGGGTCGTGTTGAACGAAACCGCTCAAGCCGTCGCTGCCGCTGCCAATAGCGGCAAAGGCGCGTTAGATACGCCAAACCCCTTAGGGGAAATTGTTCTGGGCAACCCAGATGCGCCGGTCACGATTGTTGAATATGCCTCGCTGACTTGCTCGCACTGTGGCCAGTTCCACCGCGAAACTCTGCCCAAGGTAAAAGCCGACTATATCGACAAGGGTTTGGTGAAAATTTATTTCCGTCCCTTCCCATTCGACCCTTATGCCACGGCCGGTGCCATGTTGGCGCAATGTGTGGCGCCGAAAGCGCGCGTGCATTTTTTAGATATTTTGTTCAAACGCCAAAACGCATGGCTGCAAAGCGAGAACGTCATGGAAGAATTGCAAAAGTTGGCACGCCAAGCTGGCTTGTCGGAAGCTGACTTTGTGGTTTGTTTGAAAGATGCCGATAAATTGGAAGGCATTCGTGTCATGCAGTCGGCCGCGGCCGAAGAATTGGGCGTTCGCTCTACCCCGACTTTCTTCATCAATGGAGAAAAAGTCGAGGGCAATCAGCCTTACGCCGAAATTGAGAAAACCATCAAACGGGCGCTTCCATAACTTGGAGACGCTTGACTAGAGGAACCACCAGTCAATGAAATTTGATCGCATTCGCCTTTCTGGATTTAAGTCTTTCGTAGACCCGGTCGAGCTCGACATTTTGCCGGGCATGACAGGCATCGTGGGCCCCAATGGCTGTGGCAAATCAAATTTACTCGAAGCCCTTCGCTGGGTGATGGGCGAGACCTCGTATAAATCGATGCGCGGCTCTGGCATGGAAGATGTGATTTTCTCGGGCACCAACACGCGGCCATCGCGCAACCATGCTGAAGTCATGTTGATGCTGGACAATTCTGCGCGCCAAGCAACGCCTGAATATAATGACGCCGATGCTTTGGAAGTGGCGCGCCGCATTGAGCGCGATGCAGGTTCGGCCTATCGCATCAATGGCCGCGATGTGCGCGCGCGCGACGTGCAGCTTATGTTTGCCGATGCCTCTACGGGCGCCCGCTCCAACTCTTTGGTCAAACAGGGCCAAATTGGCGAGATTATTAATTCCAAGCCAGAAGCGCGTCGGCGTATTTTGGAAGAAGCGGCGGGCATTTCGGGCCTGCATTCGCGCCGCCATGAAGCCGAGTTGCGCTTGCGCGGTGCGGAAAGCAATCTTGAGAAACTAGAAGAAACCATCACCAATTTAGAAACTCAATTGCGCCAGCTCAAACGCCAAGCGCGCCAAGCCAGTCGCTATAAAAATATTTCCGGTCAAATTCGCGAAGTCGAAGCCTTGGCATTGCATTTGCGCTGGCGCCAAGCCCTCGACATGGTTGAGGAAAGCGAAAGCCTCTTGTTGGATGCGCGCAAAGCCGTATCCGCTTCGGGTACCGCTTCGGCTTCTGCCACGACCGTGCAAATCAATGCTCAAGCCGCGCTGCCAGATTTGCGCGAAGGCGAAGCGGGCGCGGCTGCGGGCTTGCGTCGGTTGACGCTCGAGCAAGAGAGCTTGGACGCCGAAGCTCAGCGCGCCAATGAAATGGTCTCGCGCCTGCAAGGCCAAATCGCGACGATTGCCCAAGATGCGACGCGCGAACGCCAAGTCTTGCAAGATGCCGAACAACAAATTCAGCGCCTCAGTGAAGAAGAAACCGAAATGCGCGCCTCTATTTCCGACGATGAATCGGAAGCCGAAACCCAAAGCGCCAGCCGCCTGGAAGAAGCCTCGGTGCATTTGGCGCATTGCGAAAAAGCCTATGATGAAGCGGGCCAGGCTTCGGCCGAGTTTCGCGCGCGCAAGCAAGCCATCGAGCAGGGCGTGCGCAACAATCAAAACCGACGCGAAAAATTGCAAGCCGAACGCCAGCAAGCCGAAAACACGCGTGGGGATATTCAAGATGCGATTTCGTCAGATTTCGATGTCGCGGCACGGCGCAGCGAAAGCGAAGATTTGCAAGCCAAAGAAGAAGCCGCACAATTGGCTTTGACGCAAGCCGAGGCCGCCTATCGGGGTGCCCGCGAAGCGCAGTCGAGTGCTGGCGATCCAGCCCGCGAAGCGCGCGGAGCTTTAGAGCGTTTGGTGGGCGAGCGCGATGCGCTGGCACGCCTTTTTGCCAAAGCCGATGAGGCAGCCTATCCGGCGCTGGTCGATGATGTGACGGTGACGCCAACTTATGAAACCGCTTTGGGTGCCGCGCTGGGGGATGAGCTGGATGCCTCGCCAGATGTGGCCGCTCCGGCGTTTTGGAATCCTTTGGGCGCGCAAGATTTGGGGCAAAAATTACCCGATGGCGTCGAGCCTTTGTCGGCCTATGTGGCGGGCTCCACGCTTTTGACGCGCGCTCTATCGCAAGTGGGTCTGGTGACCCAAGCCCAGGGCGATGCGCTGCAAGAGGCTTTATTGCCGGGACAAAAACTCGTATCGAAAGAGGGCGATGTCTGGCGTTGGGACGGCTATTGCGCCGCCGCCGACGCGCCCACCGCCGCTGCCACGCGTCTGGCGCAGAAAAACCGCTTAGATGAATTGTCTGGCGAGATTGAACAAGCCGAAAGCAAAGCCGATGCGGCCAAAGCGGCGCTAGAAACCGCACGTTTGGCTGGCGAACAAGCCAGTGCCGCCCAAGACGCAGCGCGCCAGGCCGCCAAAGACAGCCAAAGCGAAAACGCGCAGTCGCAACGTTATTTGACAGAAGCCGAAGCGGGTGTGGCCACCCAAAATGCGAAATTGACCGCGTTGGAAGCCAGCCTAAAACGCATCGTTGAAGATTTGGCCGAGATTGAAAAAGCCGAGGCGGCCTCCACCCAAGACTTGCAAGGTCTGGGCGGCGAGGCAGATTTGTTAGCCGCGGTAGAAACCACGCGGGTGAGCATGGAAGACGCGCGCGGCGCCCATGCGCAAGCGCGGGCTGAATTGGATGGTCTGAAAAGCCGGCGCGCGGCCCGCGATTCGCGCCTGTTGCGCATTGGCGAAGACATGACGCAATGGCAACAGCGCCAAGCTACGGCCGGAACCCAAGTCGAAGCGCTGGCGACCCGCGAAACCGCGGTGGCCGAGGAAATGACCACCTATAAAGACGTGCCCGCCGCTTTGGCGGAGAAACGTGGCAAATTGGCCGACTTAATTGTCGAAGCCGAAGCCAAACGACAAGCCGCCGCCGATGCTTTGGCGCAGGCCGAAACGCATTTATCGGAAGCCGACACGAAACTGCGTGACATTCAGGCTTTGGTCGGCTCAGCGCGCGAAACGCAAGCCCGCTTGGAAGCCACAGTGGAAGCCAATAAATTGCGTCTCGACGAGACAGGACAACGAATTCGCGAGGCCTTGCGCATTGAGCCCGAAAAAGCTCTGGCCGTATCGGGTCATGATGTTGAAAAACCGTTTCCAGATGTCGAAGCGATGGAAAATAAGCTCGAGAAATTGCGCCGCGAGCGCGAAAATCTCGGCGGCGTGAATTTGCGTGCCGAAGAAGAGGCAGAAGAAATTCAAACGCAAATCACCACGATGACGGGGGAACATGAAGAGCTGACCTCGGCGATTAATAAATTGCGCCACGGCATTGGCCAGTTGAACCGCGAAGGGCGCCAGCGCCTACTGGCCGCTTTTGATACAGTGAACGGCCATTTCCAGCGCCTGTTCACCCAGCTGTTTGGCGGCGGTACGGCCAATCTCACCCTCACCGAAAGCGACGATCCGCTGGAGGCTGGGCTAGAGATTATCGCCCATCCGCCGGGCAAAAAACCACAAGTCATGTCCCTGCTTTCGGGCGGCGAGCAGGCGTTGACGGCCATGGCGCTTATTTTTGCCGTGTTCTTGACCAATCCCTCGCCGATTTGCGTGCTGGATGAGGTGGATGCGCCACTGGATGATGCCAATGTGGAGCGTTTCTGCAATTTGGTGAAAGAAATTTCCCAAGAAACCGAAACCCGTTTCTTGCTGATTACGCACCATGCGTTAACCATGGCGCGGATGGACCGATTGTTCGGCGTGACGATGCAAGAACGCGGCGTTAGTCAGCTTTTGTCGGTTGATTTGTCCACGGCCGAGCAATTTGCCGAATCTGGCGGTGAAAAAATCACAGATGAAGAAAAAGAAGAAGCAAATTCAGTAGCTTAAGCAAGTGTCGCCAACTTGACATTCCCCGCGTTTAAACCTATGTTCGCGTCAACTGGATGGCGGAAACCCTTGTTTTTTGGGGTGTTTTCATGGGGTCCGGACCGAGAGGTCGCAAAACCCCGCTAAAGGATACATACGATGCCCAAACGTGAACGGCTCGATGCTTTAGAAGAAAAAATTTCCGCTCGCCGGCAAGGGCAAGTGCCGCCAGAAAAGCAGGCGCGGGTCAATGCCAATATGTTGGGCTTAGCCTATCGGCTTTTGGTCGAAATATTGGTGGGCATTGCAGTCGGTGGTTTTGTCGGCTGGTGGATGGACAAAGTGTTAGACACGAAGCCCATCTTTATGCTGGTTTTTTTGGGGCTCGGTATGGGCGCTGGTTTGATGAATTCGGTTCGTACGGTGAATGAAATGCGCCGTAAGCAGGACCAAGCAGAAGCGGCGAAACGCCGCGAGAACGAGGAGTAAAGCGTGGCTGGTAC
>JABHDF010000074.1 GCA_018673175.1 Rhodobiaceae bacterium
AAACCCGAGACCAGCGAGGCCGAGGGCGAAAGCGCCAAAGACGCCAACCGCAGCGATGTGTTGCGCGACCGACGGTTTTACATGGTGCTGCCGCTGTATCTGGCGCCTCCGTTTTTGCTGACGGGAATGTTTTTCCACCAAGTGCAATTGGCCGAGGCGCGCGATTGGCCCCTCGCGGCTTTGGCGGCCGCCTTTACGCTTTATGCGCTCAGCAAAGTTGTGGTGTCTTTGATCATCGGCCCAATGGTCGATAAATATTCGGCGCTGCGCCTCATGCCTTTGGGCGCGATTCCGTTGGTCTTGGCGTTTTGCTTGTTGATGCTGGGGAACGATGTTTTTGGGGTCGCGACGCCTTTTGTTTACATGGGGCTCATCGGTATTAATTTGGGCACAGCTGGCCCGATTAGCGGCGGGCTTTGGCCAGAGTTATTCGGCACGAAACACCTCGGCGCCATTCGCTCGCTGACCTCGCCGATTGTCATTATGTCGACGGCAGCCGCCCCTGTGCTATTTGGGGCAGCGATTGATGCGGGCGCAGGCTTTGATGTTTTGGCGCTCAGCGGCGTGGTGTTTATTATTGGCTCGGCCTTACTTGCCTTTCTCGTGCCAGTCGATAAACTCGCTCGCTAACCCTTAGAGAAGACAGCTTGGGAGAGCGTATAATGAGCACAGATGGATTGATAGCCGCCGCCACCGTGATGATGTTGCGCGACACGCCCCAAGGCCCGGAAGTTTTTATGGTGGTGCGCCACCACGAGATTGATTTCGCCTCTGGCGCTCTGGTTTTTCCGGGCGGCAAAGTAGACCCCGCGGATAGCGATACAGGCTTGCGCGCCCATTGTGGCAAGGCCGATGCCTATGACGACAAAGAGCTATCTTTGCGCGTGGCCTCCATCCGCGAGAGTTTTGAAGAATGCGGCATTTTGCTGGCACGCGAAAAAGGCTCCACCGAGTTTCTATCGGCCGAGCGCTTGCAGCAATTGGACGGTTGGCGCGAGCGGTTCAACACGGGCAAGGCCACGATGTTGGAATTTGGCGAAGCGGAAAACCTAGAATTTGCGGTCGATGCGCTGGCGTTTTACGCGCATTGGATTACCCCTGAAATGATGAAGCGTCGTTTCGATACTTATTTCTATATGGCGCGGGCGCCGGAAGACCATGTGGGGCTGCACGATGGCAGCGAGAGCGTGGATAGTGTTTGGATTACCGCCAAACAAGCGCTGGCCGATGCGGATGCAAAAAAACGTACGGTTATTTTTCCAACCCGCATGAACATTGAAAAACTAGCCAAACGCGAGAGCGTCGACGATGCGCTCGCGCACTGTGGCGACGTGGTTACGGTTGTGCCATTTGTGGAAAAAGAAGGCGACAAATCCTATCTGCGCATCCAAACGGAAGCCGGCTATGGCGATCCTAAAATGGATATGTCGAAGGGGATTTAGGGCTAAAAGCCTTCCGGCATAAATTGCTCGGTCAAAATCCGTTCATCCAAACTGTGATCTTTATCGAACAGCATGAGCATTTCGTGCGACGTCGATTGGCGCACGCTTACTTCTACAATATTGCGGAACTCGCTATTGTCGGCCACCGCGCTAATCGGTCGTTTGTCGGCCTCTAGGGCGGTGAAGGTTACTTTGGCCGCCTCGGGCAACAGCGCTCCGCGCCAGCGCCGTGGCCGAAAGGCTGATATCGGCGTGAGGGCGAGAAGCTTTGAATTAATCGGCAATATCGGCCCATGCGCCGATAGGTTATAGGCCGTCGAGCCAGCTGGCGTGGCGAGCATTGCGCCATCGCAAATCAACTCATCCAGGCGCGGTGTGCCATCAATGGTGATGCGCAATTTGGCCGCTTGCGCGGTCATCCGCAACAACGAGACTTCGTTGATGGCCAGCGCCTCATGGGTTTTGCCATCGGCATCGGTGGCGCTCATATGCAGCGGCCGCAGAAGGGTCTCTTCAGCGCCTGCAACGCGCTGGCGCAAATTATCTTCGTCATAGCGGTTCATCAAAAACCCAACCGAGCCATGGTGCATGCCGAAGATCGGTTTTCCTTGATCCATAAATTCATGCAAGCTGGCGAGCATCAGCCCGTCGCCGCCAAGCGCCACGATAACATCTGCCTCTTGCGCCGACACGCCGTTGTAGCGCGCGTGCAAAGCGGCTTGCGCGGCTTGCGCCTCAGGATTGGAGCTGGCAACGAAAGCCAGTTTTTTTTCTGCACTCGTGGTCATAAATTTCGCCCTCTGGTCGATACAGGGTTTTAGCACGGATGAGACAGAAGGGAAGGCAGATATCGGAGTGGGGTTTTTTGAAAATCTTGTGCAGCTTGCGCGCGAGGGTGATATCATGGCGGACAATGCGTGTGCTGACTGTGGGGGAGCCTAAGCCATGAGCGAAAAGTTTATTTTGAGTATCGACCAAGGCACGACCTCGTCACGCGCGCTGGCGTTCACTAAAGCAGGCGAGGTGGTATCTGTCGCGCAAAGCGAGTTCACTCAAATTTTCCCCGAAGATGGCTGGGTTGAACATGACGCTGTAGAGATATGGGACACCACTTTGCGCGTCTGCCGCGAGGTTTTGGATAAGCTGGGTACTGAGAATTTTGCTGCCATTGGCATTACCAATCAGCGCGAGACCAGCGTGGTTTGGGACCGCGCCACTGGCGCCCCGATTGCCAATGCTGTGGTCTGGCAAGACCGGCGTACGGCTGCCGTCTGCCAGGCGCTCAAGCAAGCTGGCCATGAGCCAATGATTACCCAAAAAACGGGACTGCTGCTCGATCCCTATTTTTCGGCCAGCAAAATCGCTTGGGTGCTCGACCACACAAAAGGCGCTCGTGCCCGTGCGGAAGCGGGCGAGCTGGCCTTTGGCACCATCGATAGCTGGTTGGTTTGGAACCTAACCAGCGGCGCCGAGCATGTAACCGACGCCAGCAATGCCGCGCGCACAAGTTTGTTCAACATTCACACCCAAAATTGGGACGCTGACTTGCTGGCCCTGTTTGAGGTGCCAGCCAGTCTGATGCCACAGGTGAAAGACAATGCCGCTGATTTTGGCACCAGCGAGCCAGATGTTTTGGGCGCGGGTTTGCCGATTTTGGGCATGGCCGGCGACCAACAGGCGGCCAGCATTGGCCAGGTTTGCTTCCAGCCCGGCATGGTGAAATCGACCTATGGCACGGGCTGTTTTGTGCTGGCCAATACAGGCAACAAGCCAGCCAAGTCGAACAATCAGCTTTTGACAACGGTGGCCTATCGGTTGAATGGCGAGGTAACTTATGCGCTAGAGGGCAGTATTTTTATGGCGGGCGCGATTGTGCAATGGCTGCGCGATGGTTTGGGGCTGGTTGAAAAAGCCTCAGACACGCAAGCCCTCGCGCAAGATGCCAATCCAGATAATGCCACGGTTTTAGTGCCTGCCTTTACTGGCCTCGGCGCGCCGCATTGGGCGCCGGATGCGCGCGCGGCATTTTTTAATATGACCCGCGACACCGGCCGCGAAGATATTGCGCGCGCGGCACTCGAGTCCGTGTCTTTGCAAACCGCAGATTTATTGCGCGCCATGCAAGATGATATGCAAGCTGCAGGTTTAGAAGCCGCACCCAGATTGCGCGTCGATGGCGGCATGGTGGCCAATGATTGGCTGTGTCAAAACCTCGCCGATATTTGCGAGGCGCCGATCGACCGCCCCAAAATTACCGAAACCACCGCCTTGGGGGCCGCCGTTTTGGCGATGTTGCATTTGGGCTGGTTTGATAGTTTGGAGGCGCTGGCTGAAAATTGGGCGCTCGATGCGCAATTCACCCCGAGTATGCCAACCGAGAGACGCAGCCAAAAGCAGGCGCACTGGCAAGCCGCGCTAGCCCAAGTTTTATCCGAAAAAGGCTCGCGAGGCTAATTGACAAACCTTTTGTTTCGGAACAGTCTAAGGAAATTTTAAGGGAGAGAAAAATGTCTGCAGCAGAAGAAATTAAAAACGTTCAAGATATGGTAAGCGCCGAAGAATGGCAGCTACGCGTCGATTTGGCCGCGACCTATCGTTTGGTCGCTATGTACGGTTGGGACGACATGATTTTCACCCATATCTCCGTTCGCGTGCCAGGCCCAGAGCATCACTTCCTCATCAACCCTTACGGCATGTTGTTTGAAGAAATTACCGCCTCCAGCTTGGTGAAAATTGACCTTGAAGGCAATATCGTGATGGACAGCCCGTATTTTGTGAACCCAGCAGGCTTCACCATTCACTCGGCCATCCACAGCGCCCGCGAAGACGCGCAATGCGTTTTGCACCTGCACACAGATGACGGCATGGCTGTAGCTTCGCAAGAAGAAGGCCTGATGCCGCTATCGCAAATGGCGATGTTGGTTCGCTCGCATCTTGCTTATCACGATTATGAAGGCGTGGCGCTCGACCTCGATGAGCGCGAACGTTTGATTGCCGATATTGGCGATAGCAAAGTCATGCTGCTGCGCAACCACGGCACTCTGGCGGTGGGCGAGACTTGTGGTCTGGCCTTCATGGGTATTTATTTCCTGGAGCGCGCGTGCACCGCGCAAGTACGTACGCTGAGCGGCACCCCAAATATGCCATCGGCCGCGGCCATTGAAACCGTGAACAGTCAATCGGCATCGCTGTTTCAGCCGGGCGTCGATGCGCTGGCATGGCCTGCCTTGCTTCGCAAGCTAGACCGTATGGATTCATCTTTCCGCGATTAGAGGTTTTTATGTCCAAGCGTTTAGGATCTTTAGTTGGCGGTGCTGTTGTGGCAGCCCTCAGCCTATCTGTTTTGTCGGCGGTTCAGGCGCATGAGCCGGGCACTTTTGAAAGCCCGATTGTCGAGCAACGCGTGGCTAAATTTAAGCAAAGTGGGGGCGATATTCAGTCGGTATTTAAAAAGCATTTACCGGCGGGTGATTTAGACGCCGTCGCCGCGGCCGCGCTTCGTATGGCGGCTTGGGCAGATGAGATGCCAGAGTATTTTCCAAAGGGCAGCGTAAGCGTTGGAGCGGACAAGTCCCTTTGGGATGATTTTTTCGACTTTAAAGCCAAGGCAAAAGCCAATGCATCGGCAGCTCGGGCGTTACATACGGCCGCGCTCAGCGGTGATAAATCGCAAGTGGTCACTGCTGCAAAACGCGTCGGCGGCACCTGTAAGTCGTGCCACGACAGCTACCGTATTAAGCACTAGATAAAATTCGGCGTCACTAGCGCGAGGCTCAGGCTAGCGCCGACACAAAGCGCGAGTAGGGCAAGCCCTAGTCGTGTCTGACGCCGTGTTGGTTTTTGCGCCGCGTGGCCGCCGCTGACCATGCGGCGAACCAACCTCTCGCCGAGCCACAACCGATGCGCCAAAATGGCCAGCAGATGCAGGGCGATGAGCGGAAGTACCAGTTTATGAATGGATTGGTGCCAACTGCCCATCGGCGCGGCCAGCTCTGGCGCGATGCCTAAAATCGGCATGGGCGCTTCATAAAGAATATCATCGCCTGTCCATAAGCCGGTGACTGCCATGGCGCCCATCACCGACAGGAGCGCGATAACCGCCAGCCCGCCCAGTGGGTTATGGCCTGCGTGCGGCGCGGGGGTGCGTGCCATAAAATTTTGCAAATAGGCGAGGATGGTGGCGGGGGAGGCAAGAAAATGCGAAAAACGCGCTGTCTCGTAACCGACCACGCCCCAGATAAGGCGAAAGACAATCAGCCCGAGCGCCAGCAAGCTGAAGATTTCATGAACGCCCAAAGCGCCGCGTTCGCCGCTGATATAAGCGCCGGCAATGCTGAGCACAAACCCCCAGTGGAAAATCCGGGTCGGCAAATCCCAAACCATCAGGCACTCGCAGTTTGAAATAGGTCAGATAGGGCTTGGGCATTGGGCAGCTCGGGTTTCCCGATAAGCACAAAATGCCCAGAAGGCTGAACGTCTAGATCTTCAAAATGAATGCGCCCGCCCGCATAATGCAGCGCATAGGCACCTTGCGCATCGCGAAGCACGCCTTTGGCACGCAGCACATGCGGCGTCAGGCTGCTGATTTTTTCGGCCAACACCTCGCGCGATAAACCGCCATGCAAATGCGCCGACCAAGAGGCCAAACCATGGTCTTCTATTTGGGTGCTGAGTATTTGGGGGGCGTGTGGCGGCGTTGTTTGTTCGCCTGTTTCTGCTTGCAGGCCGAGCACCACTTCGATGGGCAAGTGCCCATGGCGCACCCGCGCTTGCGGTGTTTTGGGATAGCTGGCCCGAAGTTTGGCCTCAAGATGTTCGACTTGGCTGTCTTCCACCAAATCGGGTTTGGAGATGAGCAGCATGTGACCGGCCTCTATTTGCTTATGATAATTATCAGCCAAATATGGGTCTTGGGCATGCAGCTGATGCGCGGCGGCATCGACCAAGGTGACAATGCCATCGAGGCGCAATTGCGGGTCGACGGCGGCATAGGCGGCAATGCGAGTGGGGTCGGCCACACCGCTGGCTTCAATAATCAGATGATCTGGCAGCGGGTCTTGGCGCATAATATCAGCCAAGCTGCGCATTAAATCATCGCCAATAGAGCAGCAAATGCAGCCATTGGTCAGCGAGACTTGATTGCCGTGCTGCGCCTCAATCAGTTCGCTATCAATATTCAGTGCGCCGAAATCATTGACCAAAGCGGTAATTTTTCGCCCGCCCGATTGGGTTAGTAAATGGTTCAGCAGGCTGGTTTTGCCACTGCCCAAAAACCCAGCAATAATCGTCAGGCTTACATTTGGTGCCAATCGGTGGGACGCGGTTTGGTTCATGCATCGCGGCCCTTGTTGAGATGCACAAGCCCATCGACCATCGTGCCGATAACCGAAATATCTTTCAGGCCTTGCGCGCCCACTTCGATGGGGTCGTCAGCCAATATGGTGATGTCGGCGCGTTTGCCAACTTCGAGGCTACCGATTTCCGTATCCATTTTCAGCGAGTAAGCGGCGCCCATGGTGATGGCGTAAAGGGCTTGCTCGACGCTAATTTTTTCGCTCTCGCCACCCAAAGCGACGCCCGTGGAGGACACGCGGTTGACCGCGCACCAAGCGGTGAACAAAGGTGCCAAGGCGGTGACGGGCGCATCGGAGTGAATGGCCAAGGGCACGCCTTCTTCTAGGCAGCCGCCAGCATCATCCAAACGGCCGGCGCGTTCGGGGCCCATGGTAATGGCGCGATGTTCGTCGCCCCAATAATACAAGTGGTTGGAAAATAAATTAACGCCAACGCCCAGAGTTTTCATCCGTTTGAAATGCGCCCGCGAGGCCATTTGGCAATGTTGCAACGTGTGGCGATGGTCTGGCCACGGATGGGCACGAAGCGCGTCTTCAATGGCATCTAAAGTCACTTCCGTGCATTCGTCGCCATTGGTGTGGACGTGGCATTGAAAGCCAGCTTGGGTGAAGGCTGTCAGATATTCGCGCAACCGATCGGGCTCGATATACCACAGCCCATTGGGCGCGCCATTATAGTAATGCGGCCACTTCAGCCTTGCGCTAAAGCCTTGAATGGAACCATCGGCCACGAATTTCACGAGCGAGAACCGCAGCTTGTCGCTCTGCTTGTCTTGCAAGGCTTGCATGCGCGCAACGCTCTCTTCGGGCGGCAGGCTATTGCCTTGAAAGGCCACCACGAGGCGCATGGGGAAACTGTCTTTCTCAACTGTCTCGCGCATGGCCACTTCGGCGCCTTCTGGCACTGGGTTGGCTAGGTCGGTGCAGGTGGTAACGCCGGTTTGGCGCGCCACTTGTGAAAACGTCTGCAAGGTTTTGGGCGAGCTGGCGGCCGCTAAGAGGTCTAAATTAGTTGTGCGCATGGCCATATACATGCCGAGTTGGCCGAGAAATTCGCCCGTTGGTTTGCCGCTATCGTCGCGGCGGATGTACTCGCTATTGTCGGCATTTTTAACGTCGGCCGCATCCATGATGAAATTATTGGCGTTCAAAATATGCAAGCTGGCGTGCAAGACAGCGACCGGACACTCGCCCGACACGGCATCTAGATCGGCGCCAGTCATGCGCCGACCTTCGAAATAAATCGGGTCAAAGCCCCAGGCAATCAGTGGCTCGGAAGGGTCGTTCCGGGTGGCTTGGATTTGTTTTAAATGCGCCACCACATCGTCGATCGATTTTAGGCCTGGCCAAATGGTGCCATCGGGGCCTTCGCGATCGTAATAGCCAACATAGTGGTAATCCCACAACAGGCCTTCCATCATATGCGCGTGGCCTTCGATGAAGCCGGGCAGGAGAGTGCGGTCTGCGAAATCGGTATTCAGCTCAAGCGGCCCCCAAGCGGCTTGCCAATCGGCGACATCTTGAGCGGTCCCGACAGCTAAGATTTTGCGGTCTTTCAGCGCAATATGCGTGGCGTGGGGCTGGTGGGGGTCCATCGTACGAATGGATTTGGCTTGATAAATAGTGCTCACGAAACTCTCTCCCTTTTCGAAGTGCCCCAACCCTAACATTGCCTCGGCGTGTGACAAGACCAAAGCACAGGTTTTGCTGAGGAAAAGGATAGGCTTGTGTCGGATTATGGATTGCGCCAATATATGCGCCATTATGGAGGTTATTTTATGAAGTTATTTGGCGCGCCTTTATCGCCTTTTGTTCGCAAAGCGCGCATTGTCGCTGCGGAGAAGAAGATCGCTTACGACTATGACCCGCGCCCGAGCCCGCTCGGCTGGCCGGAGGACTTTGAGAAAATTAACCCGCTCAAGCGCATTCCGGCACTTTTGCCCGATAGCGACAATCCAGATTTTGCGATTAACGACAGCAGCGCGATTTGTGCCTATTTCGAAAAACGCACCCCCAGCCCCGCCTTATATCCAGAAGCTGCAACCGACTATGGCCGAGCTTTATGGATCGAAGAAGTGTGCGACTCGGATTTGGCGGGAAAAATTGGTCTTGGCGTGTTTCGGCCGATATTTTTCAATATAGCGACCGGTAAGCCGGCCGACACAAAAGCCGCCCACGCGGGCTTTGAGGTTTTGGCCGAAAAGCTTCTGCCCTATTTGCAAACCCAGCTGGGCGAGGCCGAATATCTGGCGGGAGAGGCGTTCTCCATTGCCGACATCGCCCTGACCAGCCAATTGATGAATTTAGATTTGGTGGGCTTTGCGCTGCCGAAAGACCGTTTTGGGGCTTTGCGCGCGCATTATGAACGATGCATTGCGCGCCCCTCGATCTCGCAATTCATCGAGCAAGATCAGCTCATGGTGGAAAAAATGGGCGTCGTCGTGGAACGACAAATCGACTAAGATACTTCGGGTCAGGGGATATCTCTTGGCGGAAAGAAAACTGTTGGGATGAGGAGCCCCCTTATGTTGCGTTACTCTTCTGTTTTGCGTTCCAATGCGCTGCAGCATCGTGAGATTAGCTACAATCAATTAACGCCAAAGCCGGATGCTGAAAATCCGGATGCGTTGAAACCCAAAAAGTTGAAACTCGGCTTTCGCCGTGTGATGGAGCTTTTAATGCCTTATTCGGGCGTTCGGGTGTTTGACCAAATGCGTGCGGTTGTGCCTCTGGCGATTTATCTCGTCCTTTTCCAACTGATTATTCTGCGCCAACCCATCGAAAGCGCTTTCTTGCTGGTCGGTGGTTTGACGGCCGTTATCCTCGGTTTGGCTTTGTTTATGGAAGGCCTGAATGTTGGCCTGATGCCGTTTGGCACGCTCATTGGCGACAAGCTGCCGCGCAAGGCCAGTATGCCGGTGATGCTTATTATTATTGCCATGTTGGGCGTTGGGGTAACTTTCGCGGAGCCAGCGATTGGCGCGTTGCAAGCCTTTGGCGCCTCGGTAGATGTCGCGCGCGCGCCTTATTTATATGAAATTTTAAACAATTGGACGATGCCTTTGGTGCTGCTTGTTGGCGCGGGCGTGGGGGCAGCTGCCGTTTTGGGCACTTTGCGCTTTGTCTATGGCTGGTCTTTGAAGCCAATGATTTACGCCGCCGTATTGCCTACCTTGGCCCTTACTTTGGTGGTCTACGCCAATCCAGATTTGCGCGCCATCTTGGGCCTCGCCTGGGATTGCGGCGCGGTAACCACAGGGCCGGTTACGGTGCCTTTGGTTTTGTCGCTGGGTATTGGTATCGCTAATTCGGCGGGCAAGGGGGATAGCTCTCTGTCCGGCTTTGGCGTGGTGACGTTGGCCTCGCTTTTCCCAATTCTGGCCGTTTTGGGCCTGTCTTTATATGTCTCGACGCAAATCAGCGCCGAACAGATTGTGGTGGCCGCGGCCACCGCATCGTCCACGGTTTCGGATGTGCCTTTGGGGCTATGGGATCAGTCTCCCTTCCAAGAGGTTATTCTCGGGGTGCGCGCCATTGCACCTTTGGTGGTGTTTTTGATGTTTGTGCTTTTTGTGGTTCTGCGAGAAGGCTTGGCCAATAAATTGTTCACTGCCTATGGTTTGGTTCTCTCGATTGTCGGCATGTGCGTGTTTAATGTTGGGCTGACCTACGGCTTGGGCGCCATTGGCGCGCAAACGGGGGCTGTTTTGCCGGCTGCCTTTATGGCCATTGATGTGAGCGCCATTTCGCCAATTTACTCCGCCGTTTTGGGCCTGGTCTTGGTTATTCTTTTTGCTTGGTTCATGGGGTTTGGCGCGACCTTGGCCGAGCCTGCCTTGAACGCGCTTGGTCTGACGGTGCAAACCCTGACCAATGGCGCGTTTAAAAAGTCGATGCTGATGTATTCTGTGGCCATTGGTGTGGCTTGCGGCATTGCTTTGGGCATGGCGAAAATCTTGTTTGAAATCGACCTCGCAACCTTGCTTATCCCGCTGTATTTATTCGCCCTCGTGCTGACGTTTTTCTCTACGGAAGAATTCGTCAATGTGGCGTGGGATAGTGCAGGCGTGACCACAGGCCCCGTCACGGTGCCTTTGGTTTTGGCCATGGGATTGGGGCTCGGCAATGCTGTCGGCGCGGTTGAGGGCTTTGGTATTTTAAGCATGGCTTCTATCGGGCCGATTATCGCCGTTCTCAGCATGGGGCTGATCATTCGGTTTCGCCAATCGCGCGGCACGCCCGCCACACCAACTCATTCTAAGTAAGGGAGGCTGACACATGGCCGGAAGACAAATAACCTATTTAACCGATGCGCTAATGATCACCTGCATCGTGCAAGCAAGCCAAGCCGATAAAGTTGTCAAAGCGGCGCAAGATGTTGGTGCCCAAGGCGCGACGGTAACTTATGCGCGAGGCACAGGCATTCGCGAACGCATGGGCCTTATGGGCGTGGCGATTGATGAGCAAAAAGAAATGATCCGCATCATTGTGAGCCAAGAACAAGCCGACCGCGTGTTCGAAGCGATGTATCTGGCGGGCGACCTAGATAAGCCGGGCATGGGCATTATGTTCATGAACGACCTCGACCGCGTTGCTACGTATATTCCAGATGAAGTCATGGCGGATGCTCTGAAGCCGACGCCCCAGAAAAAACCCGCTAAAAAGCCAGCCAAAAAGCCAGCCAAAAAGCCCGCTAAAAAGCCAGCCAAAAAACTCGCAGCGAAAAAAGCTGGAGCTAAAAAATGATTACCGAGATAGGCGCCTTTCTGCACAAAGGCACGGGTAATAAATTGGTAGCGCAACTGAAAGATGATAAGCGCGTGCTTGGCATCTACGTCGAAGCGGGTCGCACGGAAGATCTGTTTGCTTTTCGTGAGTTTGGCTCGGCTTCTGAAAACGACATTGTGACTATTTTGGTAGAAACCAAAAATGCCGATAGGCTTTTCAAGCTGGTAAGTCAAAAAGCGGCTTTGACAGAACCTCAAAGCGGTTTGGTTTACCAGATGCCGCTGCACAAACGGGCCAGCTAACCCAGCCATCCCTCTCAACGGAAGGCTTCGCTCCTTGCGTCCTCAGGTTTGGCGTTGGGGGTTAAGCCTATTCGACCTATATTCTTTCCATCGGTGGAGGTGGATTGTACCGCGCCAGATTTTACAGGAGGCCCGCGCATGAGTGTTGTTTTAGAAACCGATTATCTAATTGTTGGTAGCGGTGCCATGGGGCTGGCTTTTGCCGATACATTGCTGAGCCAAACCGATGCCAAAATGATTATCGTCGATCGCCACGCCAAACCCGGCGGGCATTGGAATGTGGCCTATCCATTTGTTCGCTTGCACCAGCCATCGTCATTTTATGGCGTGGAATCGCGCGAGCTGAGCCGCTTTCAAAAAGACCAAGTGGGCATGAACAAAGGTCTGTTCGATCTCGCCTCCGGGCCAGAAGTGAGTGCTTATTTTGACGATGTGATGCAGCAGAGCTTTTTGCCAACGGGTCGCGTCCAGTATTTTCCGATGTGTGAATATGAAGGAGAGGGCAAGTTCTCAGGGCTGACCTCAGGCAAAACCTATGAAGTGCGTTATAAAAAATTGGTCGATGCGACCCGCCTAACCGTCGATGTGCCTGCCGAACATACGCCCGCCTTCTCGATTGCGGATGGGGTGAACTTCATGCCGCTCAATGACTTGCCGCGCTTGCGCCGCTCGGCCGAGGGCTATGTGGTTATTGGCTCGGGCAAAACTGGCATGGATGCCTGCCTCTGGCTGATGGAACACGGCGTGGAGCCGGAGGATATTCGTTGGATTATGCCGCGCGATGCCTGGATGTTGCCCCGTGAATATGCGCAGCCCGACGCTGAATTTTTCGTCGGCACCGTCGGCAATCAGGCCAATCAGTTTGAAGCTATCGCCGAGGCCGGCAGCGTGGACGATATGTATGCGCGCCTCGAAGAAAAAGGCTGCGTGGTGCGCTTCGATAAAGCTATTGAGCCGACCATGTTTCACGCCGCGACGATTTCCAAGCCCGAGCTGGAAGCCTTGCGCCGCATTAAGAACGTGGTTCGCATGGGTCGGGTTACCGCTTTGGAGCCCACCTGCATTGTGTTGGAAAACGGCGAGTTAGAAACCAGCCCAGAGCATATGCACATTGATTGCTCCGCCAGCCTATCGCGCACGATGGTGCGCATGTCGCCCAAGCCAGTGTTTGACGGCGATGTGATTACCCCGCAGACCATTCGTAGTTTTATGCCCGTATTTAGCGGCTCGATGATTGCTTATGTCGAAGCTAATTATAGCGATGACGAAGAGAAAAACCGCCTGTGCAATGTGGTGCCTTTGCCAAATACCAGCGATGATTTCGTGACCATGACTTTGGCTGCCATGATGAACCAATATAATTGGTCGCAAGATAAATCTTTGCGCGCGTGGGTTCGCGAAAACCGATTGGACGGGTTTAGCAAATTGGCCTCTGAGGTGTCGCCAGACGACAAAGAAAAAATGGATATTTTGCTGCGTATGCGCGACACTGCTCCAAAAGCCGTGGGCAAACTTATGGAACTCGCGGCAACGCTAAACACCTAAAATAACATCGCTGAGGGAGGCGACCAATGGCTGAATTTCAAACTCATAAAACGGACATTACAAAAACGCGACTGGTATCGGCCGGAGATAGCCTCGAGGACTTTACGCTGAACGATGGCGAGATTTTGGTAGCGATTGAGCGCTTTGCTTTCACCGCCAATAATGTGACCTACGGCGCGGTTGGTGAGCAAATTGGCTATTGGCAGTTTTTCCCACCCAGCCCAAGCGGCGAGGGCGATAGCGATTGGGGCTTGGTGCCAGTTTGGGGGTTTGCCAGCGTCGTGGCTTCCAAAAATAGTGACATGGAGCTTGGCGAACGCTTTTACGGCTATTTCCCGATGGCCAATTTTTTGAAAATGACGCCCACGCGCGTGACGCCCGAGCGACTGGTAGATGGCGCCGCGCACCGCGCTGAATTGCCCGCGGTTTACAATAGTTACGACCGCCTCGGAACCGCGACCAGTGATGCCACAGCCGACGGTATGCGCGCCCTGTTGAACCCTTTATATGGCACGAGCTATTGCTTGGTGGATGCCTTGCAAGAGCAAGATTACCATGGCGCCGAGCAGGTGGTTATTTTGTCTGCCTCCAGCAAAACAGCCATTGGGTTGGCTTATGGCCTCTCGCAAATAGACACCGAGCGCCCGCGCATTGTGGGACTGACTTCGCCCAGCAATGTGGCTTTCACACAATCGGTAGGCAGCTATGACGACGTCATCTCTTATGACGACCTGGCGGCCCTGAAACTTGTACCTTCTGTGCTGGTGGATATGTCTGGCAATGCGGCAGTTTTGGGCGCCGTGCATGGCGCCTTGGGCGACGATATGCGCTGGTGCCACAATGTGGGGCTAACGCATTGGGACACGAGTGAAGCGCAAAAAGATCCGGCGGCAGCACAAATTATCCGCGACCGCAGCGAGATGTTTTTTGCCCCGGGACACATTCAGCGACGTGCCAAGGAATGGGGCGCGCTTGATTTCAACGCCAAAGTGGCAGGGTTTCTGGCCGGGGGTATTGCGCATGCGCAAAACTGGATGGATGTGAAAGAGACCCAAGGTCTCGAGAATTTTGGCACGATTTACGACGCCGTTGTGGCGGGTAATATGCGCGCCAAAGAGGGGTTGATTATTCTGCCCTAACCAAGGCTAGAACCCTTGGGCTAGATTATTTTGCGTATCGACCTACTTATTTCTTCAAGATTATTTTTAAAAAAACAGGAACCCTATCATGGCTGCAAAAAAACTGACGCTTCATCATCTTGAGTATTCTCAATCGTTTCGCATTCTCTGGCTGTTGGAAGAAATGGGGCTGCCCTATGAGCTGAAGTCTTATAACCGCGATCCGGTCAGCGTGTTGGCGCCAGCCGAATATAAGGCTATCTCCCCGATTGGCACAGCGCCGGTAATTACGCATGACAAAATAGCTTTGGCTGAAAGCAGCGCGATTATGGACTATCTGGCTGATTTGTCGCCAGATTGCGGCTTGCGCCCGGAGGTCGGCCACAAAGATCGGATGCGCTACTTGTTCTGGTTCCACGCGGCACAAGGCTCGATGACGCCGATTTTGTTAATGCAAACCGTGCTGCGAATGACCGCAGAGCGCGTTCCGTTTTTCTTGCGCCCGATGGCGAAGATGATTACCGCTGGTTTGACCAAGGGCTTTATCCAGCCGCGCTTGTTCGCTTTGTTGGACCAGGCGGAAGCTGATTTGTCGAAGACGAAGTATTTTGGTGGCTCGGCGCTAAGTTTGGCGGATATTTTGATTATCTATAATATTGAGGGTACCGCTTCGCGCGGTCTTTTGGACGGCTATCCAAATTTGCAGGAATGGCTAGACCGCATGAGAGCGCGCCCGGCGTTTCAGGCGGCGACAAAACTGGACGATCGTCCCAGCATGATATTGCCATCAAAATAGCAACGCACAGCTCGCCTTGGGTCGATTGGCAGGGGCGGCGAGGCGATAGAATTGTTGCTTGCCAAGCCGATGAATATTGGCTATTTCAAACCCAGTCCGTGGCTTAGGGAAACCGATTCCAAGGGCGAGCCGGCTTAGCTCAGTTGGTAGAGCATCTGATTTGTAATCAGAGGGTCGGGAGTTCAAGTCTCTCAGCCGGCACCATTTTTTCTAATAAATTCAGGTAACTAAGGATTTGGCATTGTTTGCCTCATGCCCCTCTATGTCCTATCGGACGGATTTAGGGCGCATTTTATTTATATCTGCTGAACTTTACAGCTTGCAACAAGCTGTTTCAAATTACCAATAATGGCCTAATTCGTGACCCCATTGCCTCAAATCACAGCCTTTGGATTAACAGCCCAGCTATCAACATCACCTAGCGACCAGAGCAAAGTTCCCTCACCCATGTCTAGTCGCTTGGGAAATTGGCCATCCTCCTCCCACCTATAGATGGTGACACGGGAGCGCCCTGTAATCTTCATCACATCCGTCATCGAATAAAATGGCTTTTGGATATCGTCGTCACTGGCGTGCATAGGGTTATGCCGCTATTGCGAGTGTCAAAAGCGTGGTTAGCGGCTCTGCCTCGATAGCCGAAGGAAAATAGGCAAGAATTTGACGATAGACGAAAGAGGCCACTGGCCTTTCTTTCGTCTCGACCATGGTTTAAGTTTTGCCAAAGACGCACGATTGCGAGGAGCAGAAATTTGGCAATATTGATTGCAGGTGGCGGAATTGGTGGGCTTACGGCTGCTTTGGCTCTTGCGCATCAAGGCGTGTCCGTGCGTGTGTTCGAGCAGGCGGCGGGCTTCGAAGAAGCTGGTGCCGGCATTCAAATATCGCCGAATAGTTCCCGCATTTTGCACCACTTGGGCCTCGAGGATGCGCTTCGTCCTTTTGTATTTTTGCCAGAGGCGGCGCAAGTTCGCCATTGGCGGCATGGCAAAACCATTGCCCAAACCCCTCTGGGGGCGGCGGCGCAAAGTAAGTATGGCGCGCCTTATTATCACATTCATCGGGCCGATTTGCTGCGTGTTCTGGTTGAGGCAGCCGAGCAGAACCCACTTGTTTCATTGCACACAAATGCGCGTGTCGAGAGCGTCTCGCAAAATCCCACAAGCGTTTCGCTAACCCTTGGCGACAAAACCTATGAGGGCGAGGCGCTTATCGGGGCAGATGGCATTCACTCGGCGGTTCGGGCGCATCTATGGGGCAAGCAGAGCGCTCGGTTTACGGGCAATGTGGCGTGGCGGGCCTTGGTACCGCGCGAGCGGCTTCCGGCCGATTTAATTGCCCCCAACGCCAGCGTTTATTGGGGGCCGGGCAAACATTTCGTGCATTATTATGTGCAAGGTGGCGCCATGGTGAACTGCGTTTGCGTGGTCGAGAAAACCGGCTGGGACGTCGAAGCTTGGACGCATCCAGGCTCGGTGTCTGAGCTCGCCGCTGACTTTGCTGGCTGGCACCAGAATATACAACAGCTCATCGCGGCCGCGGTGCCCGATAGTCTGTTCAAATGGGCGCTGTTCGACCGTGCCCCCATGGCACAATGGGGCAAGGGGCGGGTTTCGCTTTTGGGGGATGCTTGCCATCCCATGCTGCCGTTCATGGCGCAAGGCTCGGCTATGGCGATTGAGGATGGCGCGATATTGGCAGTCTGCTTGGCCAAGCGGATGGGGGCAGCCGGAGATATGGCCTCGGCGTTGCAGCGCTATGAAGACATCCGCAAGCCCCGCACAAAATTTGTACAAAACCTGTCGAGGCGAAACGCGCGCGTGTTTCATCTGCGCGGCGCGGCTGGGTTTGTGCGCAATCAAATTGCCCCCTGGGCGGGGCAGCAGGCGATGGATAGGCTGTATGCTTATGACGCCTTAACCCCAAGTGGAGACTAGCTGATGACACCCTTTATAACTTTGCGGCACCTTCGAGTAGCAGCCCTTATGGGCGCGATAGCTCTGCCAGTTTCGGCGCAAGCCACGGTGATTGTGCGCCAAATAGATGAGGTGCGCGAAGGCGGATCGGGCAGCCTATCGGCGGCCTTTGAGGAAAGCGCTGCAACCACGCAAAAGCAAAGTTATGATGTCTCGTTTTCAGCCGTGTTCAAAGACCGCGACCAAGAATGGCGCAGCTTTGGCTCCGTGGCCTATGGCGAAGTGAACGATGTCGAAGACGAAGACGAGCAAATGCTGCATCTGCGCCATGTTCAACACCAGGCTTTTGGCGATTGGCGCTGGGAGACATTTGCGCAAGTCGAAAGCGATGATTTTGCGGATCTTGGTCAACGCGATCTCTTGGGTGGCGGGGTTAGCCGTTTGCTGACGCGCGATAAGCGCTGGCGCGTGCTGACCTTTTTGGGCGCCATGCGCGAGCGCGAAGAGCACCTGACGGATAGCGCGCAAAACCGCAGCGAGACGCGTGCCTCCCTTTCTTTGCAAGGCAAATATACCTCCGCCCATGGTTGGACCTTGGATGGCGTGAGCTATTGGCAGCCCAATGCAAACGGCGAGGCCGCGGATCGGCGGGTGACTGGCGAGCTGGCTTTGTCGTTTCCCTTGTCGCAAAGGCTAAGCTTTACCTCTGGTTATTTATATCGCTACAACGGCCGGCCGTTTGAGGGAGTGGGGCGCGAGAACCGCAAGCTTACGTCTGGGCTTAACTTTAAATTTTGAGCTGTAAATTCTGAGCCTTGAATTCTGAGCCTTTAATTGTAAGCGAGGGACGGCTCAATTTCGCTTGTCAAAACCGCTCGGTTTATGACAGGCTTTCTACTCAAGATCGAAGGCTCGCCTGGTCATGCAGGTCGCTTATTTTCGTATATTTTTTAGAAGAGAGACGAGCATGTTAAACGTTACCCAATTTATGAATTCCGCCGCCGACTCGCGCCCGGGTGCGACCGCCACCATTATGGGCGAGCGCCAGTTTACATGGGAGCAGCACCGCGAACGCGTGGCACGCTTGGCCGATAGCCTTCGCAAACTGGGCGCAGGCCCAAGTGACCGTGTGGCTATTCTGGCGTTGAACTCAGACCGCTATACCGAATATTACCACGCCGTTTGGTGGTCGGGGGCTGCGGTTGTGCCGATGAACATTCGTTGGACGGCGGTTGAAAATGCTTATTCTTTGAATGACTCGGAAGCAAAAATTCTGTTCGTGGATAAAGCCTTCTCGGGCGCCATGCCAGAAATTCGCAAAGAATGCCCCAGCCTAGAGCATGTCATTTATCTCGATGACGGTGACGTGCCAGAGGGCATGCTGGGCTATGAAGATTTAGTTTCCAATGGCAGCCTATGCGACGATGCGATGCGCGGTGGCGAGGACCTTGCGGGACTGTATTACACAGGTGGCACGACGGGCTTTCCAAAAGGCGTGATGCTGCCGCATCGCGCGATTTGGTATAATAATTTGGTGATGTCGAAAATGCTCGATGCGCGCCCAGAGTCGAGCTATCTGCACACAGCGCCGATGTTCCATCTGGCCGATGGTGCCGCCAGTGGCGGCCTCACGGCTGTCGGGGCAACCCATGTTTATATCCCAATGTTTGACATTGAAGGCGTGATGAGCGCCGTTGAAACCCATGGTGTGAGCCATACGCTCTTGGTGCCGACGATGATTGGCATGTTGCTGAACTCGGAAACTTTCGACCCGAAACGCTTAAGCTCGCTCGGTTCCATGCTTTATGGCGCGTCGCCAATGCCCGAGGGTCTGCTCACGGATTTGATTACCCGCATGCCGCATTTGAAAATCATGCAGGGCTATGGCCAAACAGAGTTAGCCCCGATTGTAACGACTTTGCAGCCAGAGTTTCATGTTTTGGGCGGCAATAATTCCAAATTGCGCTCGGCCGGACGTGCCGCGCCAGGCACGGAAATCAAAATCGTGGATGAAGACAACAACCCCGTTGCTCCCGGCGAAGTGGGCGAGATTGCCGCGCGCGGCATGGGCGTGATGCAAGGCTATTGGAAGCTGGAAGAGCAAACAGCAGCCACGTTGAAAGACGGTTGGGTGCACACCGGCGATGGCGGTTACATGGATGATGAAGGCTTTGTTTTCATCGCCGACCGCATCAAAGACATGATTGTTACCGGCGGGGAGAACGTGTTCTCGGCCGAGGTCGAAAGCGCGATTTCCACCCATGAAAGCGTCGCCGAAGTGGCGGTGATTGGCATCCCTGACGACAAATGGGGCGAGGCCGTACATGCGATTATCGTTCCCAAAGAGGGCTTTGCACCAACGATCGAAGAGATTGTCGAGCATTGTCGTCCGCTGATTGCGAATTATAAATTGCCCCGCTCTGTGGCTCTGCGCGACGAGACGCTTCCGGTGTCGGGTGCGGGTAAAGTGTTGAAACGCGATTTGCGAATTCCGTATTGGGAAGGCAAAGAGCGCCAAGTTAACTAATTGATTTTGGAAGGCATAGATTATGCAAACCCCATCCTCTTCGGTGAATGAATTTGCCCGTGGCGGCACTGTTTTATTTGCTGCTTTTGTCGGTATTGGGGTCAATCTTGCCTCCATGGTTTATTATTCTTCTGGTATTTGGGTTCGCCCATGGCAGGAAGAATTTGGTTGGTCGCGCGCGGAAATCGGCGCGCAACAAACCATCTCGGTTTTGGTGATGATGCTCTTGGCCACTTTCGCAGGCCGTCTCATCGACCGTTATGGCTTGCGCCGCGTCACCACGATTTCGCTGGCGGGCTATGGCGTTTTACTGCTTGGTTTCACGCTGATGAACGGCCCCATTTGGCAATTATATTTGCTGTCGGCAGCCTATGCGGTGTTTGGCGTGGCCTCTACGGGGCTGGCGTTTACCCGCGCGGTGAACGCGTTTTTCGTCAAACATCGTGGGCTGGCACTGGGCATTAGCCTTACGTCGACGGGGGTGATGGCCTATGCCTTGCCTAAATTTATGACGCCCTATGTGGCCGAAAACGGCTGGCGCGCGGGCTATGTGGTGATGTTTCTCATTGTCATGGCGGCTTTGCCGATTGTTTATTTCCTGATTAAAGATGCGCCCGATGCGCAAGAAGGCGAAGATGTGGCGGCCAGCCAAGGGCAAAGCGGATTGAGCTTTGGCGAGGCCGTGCGCCATCCGACATTTTGGAAAGTGGCGTCGATATTTTTTCTTATCTCGGTGGCCATTTTGGGGCTTATTCCGGCCTTCATCCCGATGTTGCAAGACGCCGGACTTAGCCCTGCGCAAGCTGGGGGTCTGGGCGCAACGCTTGGGCTTTCGGTGATGTTTGGGCGGTTATTGGTTGGGTTTCTCATCGACCGTATTTTCGCGCCTTATCTGACGGCGGTGGTTTTTGCGGGCGTTGGTTTGGGCTGCGTTTTGCTGGGTGTCGGCGGCATTGGCTATGCCATGGCCGCGGCCATTGCTTTGGGCTTTGCTGTTGGGGCCGAAGTAGACCTTATTGGCTATTATACGGCGCGTTATTTTGGCTTGGCCAATTACGGCGCAATATATGGCCTCCAATATTCCATCTTTATTTTCGGTGCCGGCGTTAGCCCTATTTTCACGGGCTATATTTGGGACGTGACGGGCAATTATGATATCGCCTTGATTATGGCGGCTGTTTTGATGGTGCCCGTGGTGCTTATTTCTCTGAGCCTGCCGAAATTTGAAAACGCCTAAGGGCGCACCCTATAGAGGTCAACACCATGAGTGAGTTAGATTTTTCGGGCAAAACAGTTTTGGTGGTCGGCGGCTCCAGCGGCATTGGCAATGGGGTGGCGCATGGGTTTCGCGCGCGCGGCGCCAAGGTTTTCGTCTGGGGTACACGCGCCAGCCGCGACGACTACAGCGCCGCCGAAGGCTCGGATTTGCAAGGCTTGGAATACGACCAATTAAACGCCTCCGACTTTGACGCTTTGAGCGCCTATGCGGCGCCTTTTGCCAGTTTGGATGTTCTTGTGCTGTGCCAAGGCACGGTGCGCTATGGTCGCGAGGAGTTTGAAAAGCCGGGCTGGGACGAGGTGATGGGCGTTAACATCGACTCGGTGATGCATTGCGCCACGAAGTTTAAGCCGCTGTTGTCGCAAGCCCAAGGCTCTATCATCATTGTTAGCTCGGTTTCCGGCATGCAGTCCAATAAGGGCAATCCCGCTTATGCCGCCTCCAAAGCGGCCGCCATCAGCCTCACCAAAACGCTGGGCGAAGCCTGGGCGCAAGATGGCATTCGGGTGAACGGATTGGCGCCAGGTCTGGTGCCGACCAAATTAACGGCGGTGACCACAGACAATGAAAAACGCTTAGCGGGAGCCTTGCGCGCCATTCCCCAACGCCGCGCCGGTACGCCAGAAGATATGGCGGGCGTGGTCTTGTTTCTTGCCTCGCCCTTGGCGGCCTATGTTATGGGTCAAACAATCATCGCCGATGGCGGCCTAACTTTATCTTAGCTTTGTAAGGCTTCGATGAGGCCGCTTCCTTGGGTGCCGCTGGCCAATCGTGTTTTATCTGGGTCGCTCAGGGCTTCATATTGCTCCCCAATCCACGCCAAACATTTGGCCTGATAGGGGAAAGGGTTTTGCTCCCAAGCGCGCCCGTCTAAGTGTGTTTTTAAAAGTTCGTCGCCAGCCATAACGGCTTGGGCATTGGCTTTTAGATAGGGTAGGTAAAGGCCGGTTATTTCGCTCAGCAGCGCCACAAGCGTGTCGCTAATGTCGCCGCCGCTGAACCATCCGCTGTCGTCTGGGGCCACGGCCAGTCCCGATAAATCTTCCATCGCTTCCGTCCACGCATAAATGCGAGGAAAGGCTTGCGTAATAATTTTGGCAGGGGTCGGGTCGAATAAGGCCAATTGGGTCAATTGACCATAGATAGCAAAATCGGCCGAAGAAGGACGGCTGCCAAAGATATAATTGGCAGTTTGCAGATGCGCATTCAGCCTTTCTAAAAACCGCTGAAAACTATTTTCTATGGTTTCTTTGGTCACCGCATTGGAGCCCACGTAAGACAGACGAGAAATTTGGCGGTCGCCAATCATCTTTGAAATCGGCGCGATTTCCGCGTCGCTGGCTCCCGTGGCATACCAACGGGGAAGGATGGAGGCAGCTTTTTCGATGTCCGCCGCATAGTGCCAGCGGTAATGGAACATCGCTTTTGTGAGCCATTCATCGGCATAATCTTCAATCAGCCAGTTCAAAAACGCCATGACCGGATCGCTGGGAATGACACTGCGGCCCGTATGGGTTTGCTCGAAACGACGCAAAATGGGGCTGGAGTCCGTGACCGCCTGTAGCTCGCCTTTTTCGTCGGGGAAATAAAACGTTGGCAAAAGACTAACTTTGGCTTGCGGATATTTCGTACCTCCGGCCCCCGATCTGGCGACATTGCTTTGCCAAAAAACCTTGTATGGAATTTGGCGATAGCGCATCAGAGCCAACATTTTGCGCGTATAAGGCGAGCCGGGCGCGCCCATAAGTTCGATGGTTTCTGACATGTCTATCTCCCCAAATGAATTTAAAAAGTAAACGGAAGCCAGACCTTTGTGTCAAGCGATGGCGGCAATTAGGGGCGCTCAATCGGGGCTGGTAATTGGGTCAAATATTGCTATTTTCCAGCTCAGGCACCTGTTTCGGCAGGTCTATAGGCAAGGGAGACAGGGCGCGATGACGCAAAGCCCAATTATCATTATCGGGGCCGGCGTGGCCGGCGTTACCAGTTTTTACGAACTGGCGGCGCGCGCCATCCCCACCGTATTGATAGATAGCCAATCCCAAGTTGCCCAAGGCGCTAGCTTTGCCAATGGCGCCGTGCTGCACCCAAGCCTGCCCGACCCATGGAATAATCCGGGCATTGGTGCGCCTCTCTTGGCCTCTATTTTTAACCCGCTGGCACCGATGAAATTACATCTTGGCCAAGTGCCAAAATTGCTCGGCTGGGGGGCTGACTTTCTGCGTAATTCTACGCCATCGCGCCATCGCGCGATCACCCAAGCCAACTATACTCTGGCGCAATATTCGACCCGCCAAACAGACGCTTTGCGCCACACGTTGGGGCTGCAATTCGAGGCGGCTGAGCTGGGAACTTTGAAGCTATTTCACAATCAGGCCGAGCGAGCGTTTGCGCTCGAGATGGCGCAGCTTCTCGCGCCGCAAGGTCTCGTCTATGAAGCGCTAGATTGCGACGCCCTTTTTGCACGAGAGCCGAGCCTGGCGCATGCAAAACCAGCAGCCGATGCCGTGACGGGGGCGCTGTATTTTCCCGATGACCGTGTTGGCAATGCGCGCATGTTTTGCGAGCAGCTACTGGTTCATGCCCAAAAGCTAGGCGGCGAGGTTCGCCTTGGCGCCAAGGCAACCAAATTGCATCGCGAAGGAAACCGCGTGGTGGGCGTGGAAGTAGATGGCGAGCTAGTGCGCGGTCAGGTGGTCGTATCGGCAGGCGTTGGCGCGCGAGAGATTTTGGCACCGCTGGGAATAAACCTGCCCGTGCAGCCGGCCAAGGGCTATTCGCTCACGCTATCGACGCAATCGCTAACCGGCCCGCGTTTGGCGCATCCGCTGGTCGACCCACGGTTGCATATTTCGCTGACCCCTTTGCCAGATAGAATTCGCATTCTGGGCATGGCTGAATTTATGGGCCATGACCGCACGATAGAGCCGCGTCGTCTGCGTTTGTTGCAACAATTCTTCGAGCGTTTGTTGCCAGATATGGCGGCGCAATTGGATTGGAAAAACGCTGAAGCATGGGCTGGGTTGCGACCCATGTCGTCCGATGGGCGCCCGTTTATTGGCGCCACTTCGGTTGAGGGGCTATGGCTTAATTGTGGCCATGGCCATTTGGGTTGGACGATGGCAGTCGGCTCTGCGCGCCTTTTGGCAGATTTAATCGGCGGCACAAAGCCTGAGATAGAGGCCGCCCCGTTCGCTTTTTCCGGTCGCAAAGCCTAAGGCAATATCACGCTGCTTCCGGTGGTGGCACGGGCTTCTAGATCGCGATGGGCTTGCACTACTTCGGTGAGCTTATAGCGTTGGTTAATCTCTGGGTCTAAAGCACCGGCTTCCATCAAGGCAAAAATCCGATCGGCCGAGGCTTGCATCCAACCGGGCGTGAACAAATAGGTGCCGAGTGTGGGACGGGTAAATCTCAACGAGCCATGCGTGGCCAGTTCCGCCGGAACAATCGAGGCGATGGGGCCCGAGGCATTGCCGAAACTGGCAAACGTACCGAACGGCGCCAAAGCCTCCAAGCTCAGCCGATAGGTCGAATGGCCAACGCTGTCATAGACCACGGGGAAGCCTTGTCCGCCCGAGGCTTGTTTTAATTTTTCGGCAAGCTCAGGGTCATCCGATAAAAAGCACTGGGCCGCGCCATGAGCGATGGCTAGGTCGCATTTGGCTTTTGTGCTGGCGGTGCCGATGAGCGTGACGCCCAAATGTTTGGCCCATTGGCAGGCGATGAGGCCCACCCCGCCGGCAGCCGCATGAAACAAAACCGTCTCGGAGCCGTGCAAAGGGAAAGTGTCATTGAACAAATAATCCACCGTCATGCCCTTGAGCATAATGGCGGCGGCTTGCTCGTCGCTGACGCCGTCTGGCAAAAGCACAACGGCGGTGGCTGGCAAAACAATGGCTTCGGCATAAGCGCCAAACGCCATGGAAAAAGCCACCCGCGTGCCAAGGGGTATGTCGACCCCTTCGCCCACGGCCTCCACGGTTCCTGCGCCTTCTGCTCCCAAGCCCGTCGGCAGGGGCAAAGGATAAAGCCCCGTGCGTTGATAGGTGTCGGCCATGTTCAGGCCAACGGCTTTCAAGCGAATGCGCACTTCGCCAGCTAGGGGTTCGGGCAGCGGCTTGGAAATAAGATGCATGTTTTCGGGCGCACCAAATTCGCGCAATTCAATAGCTTGAATGGTCTGGGTCATGAAACTAGGCCTTAAAAAGAAGTGTCAGCAATCGTGGTGCGGTGCAGCAGGCGGTCATAGCCGTCATAGCCGCCCGTGGCGGCATGTAACAGCGAGCGATTGTCCCACATCACCAACATGTCTTTTTGCCAAGGGTGCGAATACATAATCTCTGGCGCGCTTTGATAGCCATAAAACTCGAGCATCAAAGCATCGCTCTCTGCTTTGTCATAGCCTTCAAAGCCCACAATATAGGCAGGCGAGCTATACAGCGCTTTCTTGCCTGTCTCGCGATGGGTGCGGACGAAAGGGTGTTGGTTTTTTTCCAGCGCTTTTTCGCTGGGTAAAATTTTCATGCTGCGTCCCTCATCATCGTCGCCATAAACGCCGTGCGGGGAATACCCAAGCTCGGCCGAATGAATGGCGGTGAGGGTGTCGGCTTTGTCGCGCAAAGCGTCAGGCAAGCGTTCATAGGCGGCCACTTGGTCGGCATAAAGCGTGTTGCCGCCGTGCGGGGGAATAACCAAACTATATAAAACGGTACCCGCGGGCGGCACATCCAAAAAGCTCCAATCGGAATGCAAGCTCTCGGCAAAAATCGGGGTGGTCTCATCGGCATTGCGCTGAATGGCGGCGATATTTTCATGGCCGTCGATATGCCCGAAAAACGGATCTTCGCCAAATTCGCCAAATTGCAGCGTGAAGCGCTCGAGGTCAGTGTCGGTCATTTTTTGTTCCGGGAAGGCGAGCACTTTATGGGTTACCCAAGTTTGGCGCAGCTCAGCCACCAAATCAGACGATAGGGACTGCGATAGGTCCACGCCCGTGACAAAGGCTCCGCAGCTAGAGCCAGAAGGGGTAACAGTTAAAGGCATCGGTCTCTCCCAAGAATATGTTCCAAAAGACTAGGGAAAAAATGGCTTGGGGGATAGCTAAAAACGGGTACCCTAGGCGCATACAAAAGAGGAAAGAAAAATGACCCCAGTAGTTTTAGTTTTAGGCGCCGGTGCTGGCATTGGCGGGCATGTGGGAAAACGCTTTGCGCAAGAGGGCTATCACGTGGTTTTGGTACGACGCAGCGATGACGCCGGATTGCAAAAGCTCGTCGAAGCCGTGGAGGCTGACGGCGGCAAAGCCAGTGGTCGACTGCTCAATGCGGCACAAGACAATACCATCGAAGACCTAATCGGCGATATCGAGAAAAATATCGGGCCGATTGAAACCGTGGTGTTTAATTTGGGAGCCCAGATTGGCAATCGGTCGCTGGAAGTGACCACGCATAAGCAATTTGAGCTGGGCTGGCGGATGGCGACTTTCGGTCTGTTCCGCGTGGCCAAAGCTTTGTTTCCGCTTATGGCTGAGCGCGGCAGTGGCACTTTATTGGTCACGTCTGCCACCTCTGCAGTGCGCGGCAATGCGGGCCAGCATAGCCATGCGGCCGCGATGGGCGGGCGGCGGATGCTCTGCCAGAGCTTGAATGCAGAATATGCCGCGCAAGGTATTCACGTGGCGCACATTATTATCGATGGCGCGGTGGATGCCCCCGATACATTGGGCAAAATGCTAGGCCAAGATAATTTCCAAAAGCTGCGCGAGACACGCGGGCTGGAAAAGGACGGTCTTCTTTTGCCGGCCAAAGTTGCCGATACCTATTTTCATATTGCCCATCAGCATCGTTCGGTTTGGACGCATGAGATGGACTTGCGTTCGTTCTCAGATTTAGCCTGGTTCAACCATTCGGTTGATCTGGATATATAGAAGGGCCTATCTCATGGCATTTTTACCCGAACCCACGAATGATCAATACAAAGGGGCAAGCTGGGCCTATTACGTTTTAGGATTGGCCAGTCTGCAGAGCCTAATAGGCGGGTCTTTGCATGTTATTTTGCCCGATAGCGGGCTTGGCGTGATTGCCAATCTTAATTTGGCGCATGACGGCGGCTTGCTGATGATCGCGCTGGCGGCTTGGGTGGGGGCGACGCAAATTGTTTGGGGCCTTGTTTTGGCTTTGGTCGCTTGGCGCTATCGCAATTTCACTTTGCCGGTCGTGTCGCTGCTATGCCTTGAAAAAGCGCTGATTATCCTAGGGGTGCTTCTAAAACCAACCAATACAGGCGAACACCCGCCTGGCATTTATGGCGCGGCTCTTCTTTTGGGGCTTGGCTTGATTGCTATTTATGGAGCGCGCGCTAAATCTGAGTAATGGATTTATTCGCTGAACCAACATCGCCCAAT
This sequence comes from Rhodobiaceae bacterium, assembly GCA_018673175.1. Taxonomy (GTDB): domain Bacteria; phylum Pseudomonadota; class Alphaproteobacteria; order RS24; family RS24; genus UBA8337. Next base: position 27,411 of record JABHDF010000074.1, read on the forward strand.
CTGCTGCCGCGCGACGGCGACAGCCGGTATGTCGAGAGCTTTTTGGGCGCCGGCGAAGCCGATGGGTTTTATCAACGCCTGCACGAGGAAATCGGTTGGCAGCGCGACCGCGTTAAACTCTATGGCCGCGATATCTTAACAAAACGGGCGGTAGCCTGGCATGGCGATGCGCCATATTCTTATACCTATTCCCACAACACAAAAATCGCCGCGCCTTGGACGCCGGCCCTCGAGGCGCTAAAGGCGCGCGTGGAGGCCGCCAGTGAGGCGCGCTTCAACTGTTGCTTGCTCAATCTCTATCACTCCGGCGAAGAGGGCATGGCGTGGCATAGCGATGACGAGAAAGAGTTGCAGCCCAATGGCTCTATTGCCTCTGTCTCCTTGGGGGCGCCGCGTCGATTTGTGTTTCGGCATAAGCAAGATAAGCAAAAATGTGAGATTGAATTGGGCCATGGCAGCTTGCTGGTGATGCACGCCCCGACGCAAGATTATTGGCACCATAGCCTGCCGCCCATGCGGCGGGTGAAGGGCGCGCGCATTAATCTGACTTTTCGGTGTATGAGCGCCTAGAACCCGCGATATTTTGGCCTTTCGGCTTGGTTTATATGGACTTTTTAGCGTGGCAGTGGCAATATTTGCTCCAAGTTGCATCCACGTCTGGGAGGATACTTTATGTTAACTTTGCATTTTGCCCCGAACTCGCGCGCCGTACGTTCGCTTTGGTTGCTGGAAGAGTTGGGTTTGGCGTATGAGCTGAACCGCATGGATTTCCATCCCAAAGACTTGAAATCAGAGGATCATAAAGCGCGTCATCCGCTGGGTCGTATTCCAGTTTTGGAAGACGGCGATGTGATGATTTATGAAAGTGGCGCGATTGCCGACTATATTCTCGAGCGGCATAAAAATGGAGGGCTGAAGCCCGCCGTCGATGCGCCGAATTTCCCAGATTATTTGCAGTGGTTTCATTATTGCGAAGGCATGGTGATGCCGCCGATCAACACGATTGTGGTGCATACAATTTTGCTACCCGAAGATCGCCGCGATGCGACGGTTTTGGGCCAAGCGCAACGTCTGTTGGCGCGCGCGCTGCAACCGGTCGAAGAGGCCTTGCAGGGCAAGGATTATCTGGCAGGCGACTTTAGCGCCGCCGACACGATGTTGGGCCATTCGATTATGATGGCGGAGCGGATGGGCATTGTGAGCGATGACCACCCGAATTTGAAAGCTTATTCAGCTCGGCTACAAGCGCGTCCAGCGTTGCAAAAAGCCTTTGAATTTGAAATGTAAAGACTGTCTGGGAGTAAATGATGGCATTTAAAGAGCAAAAAATTACCACGGGAAAATACATCTTCCGGTTTCTGAAATTCCTGAGCCGCAAAGGTTCCGTGTCTAATTTGAAGACATTGATAAACTCTCGTCCGGGCGATGAGATATCGATGGTCGAATTTTTGGAACGCCATGCTGTTGAACGCCCAGACGATGCGGCTCTGCTTTTTGAAGACCAGCGGTTTTCGTGGGGAGAGTTGAACGCCAAAGCCAACCAAGCGGCTCATTATTATCGCTCGCGCGGTATTAAATATGGCGATCGCATTGCGATTAACGTCGAAAACCGCCCTGAGTTGTTGTTCAGTGTGCTCGGTTGCCTGAAGTTGGGTGCTGTGGCGGGTATGATTAATACGGGCCAAACCCATGAAGCGCTGGCCCATAGTTTGCGCCTCATCGAGCCGTCTTTGATTATTGTCGGGTCTGAGTGCATGGCCAATATGGACAGCGTCTCGGATGTTCTGGAAAGCCAGCACGCCGGCAAACTTTTGTATATTGCGGATGGCGATAATCAAACAGCGAATGCGGGCTATGAAGAATTAATGGCACCTGTTTCAGCGCAGCCAGTAAATAATGTCGTTCCAGATCAAGTGCTTACTTTGGGAACGCAGACCTATTACATCTTCACGTCTGGTACCACGGGTCTACCGAAAGCCAGTATTACCACGCATATGAAAATTTTCCGCTCTGGCCTGCAGTTCGGCGTTAATGTGATGACGCTAACGCCCGAAGACACCTATTATTGCTCGCTGCCGTTTTACCATTCCAACGCTTTGGTGGTGGGGCTTGGGTCGTGTCTTGCGGGCGGTGCCACTTTGGCGATGCGCCGCAAATTCTCGGCCAGTAATTTCTTCGATGATTGCCGCAAGTTTAACGCCACTGCGTTTATTTATATCGGCGAGCTGTTGCGCTATTTGTTGGCGCAGCCGGAAAAACCGAATGATAAAATCCACGGTATCGAAAAAGTTTTGGGCAATGGCCTGCGTCCCGATATTTGGATGGAGTTTAAAGAGCGCTTTGGCATTAAACGCGTGCATGAATTCTATGGTGCCTCGGAAGGCAATACGGGTTTTGTGAATCTCTTCAACTTCGACAAAACGGTTGGCTGGTCTCCGAGCCACGGCAAAGCCTGGGAAGTGGTGGGCTATGATGTGGACGCCGACACCCCCACGCTCGGCGACGACGCCTTTTTGCAAAGAGTGAAGCCTGGCAATACGGGCCTCTTGATTGTGCAGATTAACGATCAAAACCCGTTTGATGGCTATACAGATGCGCAAGCGAGCGAAAAGAAAATCATGCGCGATGTCTTCGAAAAAGGCGACGCGTGGTTCAATTCAGGCGACTTGGTGGTGCTGCAAAAGCACGGCCATATTCAGTTTGGCGATCGCATTGGCGACACTTTCCGCTGGCAAGGTGAGAACGTGGCAACCACGGAAGTGGAAAGCGTCATTATGAAATGGCCAGAGATTGAAGACGCCGTGGTTTACGGTGTCACCGTGCCGGGCCGTGATGGCCGTTGCGGCATGTTGTATCTAACGCAAAAACAAGAAGGCAAACTCGACCTCGATGGTCTGGCCAAACATATGCGAGAAAACCTGCCAGCCTATGCGGTGCCAAGGTTCCTTCGCATTGGCCAGAAAGTAGATGTAACGGGCACGTTTAAGTTCCAGAAGTCGAAATTGAAAAACGCTGCCTATTCGGTGGCGGAAGTGGAAGATGATTTATATCTTCTGGCGCGCGATGCGGATGGCGCCGTGCCAATGACAGCCGATTTGCAAGGCCAAGTGGATAAAGGGGATATCCGACTTTAAGTCGGTATCTCTGCCGCCGTTTTATGGCTGGCGCCAGGGTAGTCCTTCAAATTTCCAACCCTCGCTTGTGGCGCGGTGGCCTTGGGCGTCTGTATTGCCTTCAAAGCCGCCCGTCACATTAAACAGTGTGGTAAAGCCTGCTGCGGCTAAGGCTTGGCAAGCGGCGGCCGAGCGTGCGCCAGAGCGGCAGATGATGTAAATCGCCGCTTCCTTGTCGATATGCTCGCTGATTTTGTCGCAAAAGCTTTCATTTCTTTGCCCGTCGACGCTTTGCCATTCCAGACAGGCCACTTGCTTGCCGATGGGGCTCAAATCGGGGGTGCCGATGAGGTTCCATTCGGTCATCGAGCGGCAGTCGATGAGCTGCGCCTCGGCGTTGTTCTGCAGCGCTTCATAAGCGGCACTTGGCATAATTTCTTCAAACATAATCTATCGTCCCTTAGGGTTTGGCTTTCGCGAACCCCGTTTTAAGCTTTATTCGGCCAAAGCCAAGCGGCACCTCGAACGCCACTGCTATCGCCGTGCTGATTTTTCTTCAGCTGCGTTTCAATCACGTCCGAGAATATATACATATCCCAGATTTGCGGCAATCGTTGGTAAAGCGCATCCACATTCGATAGCCCGCCGCCCAGCACAATCACTTCCGGGTCCACCAAGTTGATGACAGCGCCTAAGGCGCGCGCCAGCCGATCGCACAAGCGCTCGAAACTGGCTTGCGCTTCGGGCGCCTCGCTGGCGATGATTTGCTCGCTGGTTAAGGTTTGTCCGGTCACTTGGTGGTGGTCGCGAGCAAAACCGGAGCCCGATATCCAAACTTCATTGCACCCATGGCGGCCGCAATAGCACGCCGGGCCTGGCACTTCTTGTGGTGTGGGGGCGGCCAAAGGGTTGTGTCCCCATTCCCCGCCGATGCCGTTGACGCCGTTTTGTAAATGCTCAGCCATAACCAATCCGCCGCCACAGCCAGTCCCCAAAATGACGCCAAATACGGATTGTGCGCCGTTTCCTGCGCCATCTTTGGCCTCGGAGAGGGCGAAACAATTGGCGTCATTGGCCAGGCGCACCTCGCGGCCCAAGCGGGCTTCTAGGTCTTGGCGCAAAGGCTTATCGTTGAGGCTCTGGGTGTTGGAGTTGCGAACCCGTCCCGTTTTGGGGGACAGCGAGCCGGGCATACCAATGCCCACACTCACGGCCTCGCCGACGTGCGCTTGGCTGGCCTCGACAAGCTCGCCGATGGTTTGCACGATACGGGTATAGTCGCTGGCTGGCGTTGGCGCGCGCTGGCGCCAGATAATGTCGCCTGCGCCATCCATCACAATGGCTTCCATTTTCGTGCCGCCGAGGTCTAATCCAAATCGCATTTAGCCCTCCGAGGTGTCGAAGGTTAGGGGCCCGTGCTGGATGTTGGGTAAAACATATTTGGCAAATAAATCGCATTCGTCGCGGTGCGGATAGCCAGACAGAATAAAGCTTTCGATGCCCAGCTCTCGATAGGCATTGAGCTTGGCTAAAACCTGATCGGGGTCGCCGACAATGGCCGCGCCGCAGCCTGAGCGCGCCCGCCCCACGCCGGTCCAAAGATTGTCTTCCACATAGTCGCCATGGCCCGAGGCATTGGCGGTCTCGCGCATTTCGGCCTGACGGCGCACGCCCACCGAGGCGCTATCGAGCGAGCGATTGCGAATGTCTTCGCCAATTTTATCGTCCAGGCGGCTAATCAATAAATCCGCGGCATCGCGCGCTTGTGCCTCGGTTTCGCGCACAATCACATGGGCGCGATAGCCATATTTCAACGACCGATTATAGCCCTTGGCCCGCGCCTTCATGTCGTCCAACACGGCTTTTACTTTGTCCATTGTGTCTGGCCACATGAGAAACACATCGGCCTCGGCAGCCGCGACATCGCAGGCGGGGGGAGACAGGCCACCAAAATAAAACGGCGGGCTTTTGCCCGACACCGTGCCCATGCGCGGCGGCTCTAGGTCGAGCTGTATGAACTCGCCATCCATATGCACGGCTTCGCCATTTAACAATTGGCGCAAGGCTTGCATGGTCTCGCGCGTGCGTTGATAGCGCGGCCCCCCGTCCAGCGTTTGGCCGGGTAGGTCAGAAGAAATAATATTAATCGTCAGGCGCCCATTTAACAGGTGATCGAGCGTGGCGAGTTGGCGCGCCAATTGCGGCACCCACATTTCGCCACAACGCACGGCCACCAGCAAACGCATCTGCTCCAGCAGGGGCGCCATGGCGCCTGCGAAGGCTATGCTATCCATGCCCAATGTATAACCAGAGGGCAGCAAAATATTGTCGAAGCCATTTTTATCGGCGGTTTGGGCGATATCGCGACAATGCGGCCAACTGGCTTTCAGGCTCGCATCCTCGACGCCCAAAAATTGATAATCATCGTCACAAAGGGCAGAAAACCAGCTGATTTCAGCTTGAGGCAAAGCGGTCATTTGAAATCCTTAATTAGGGAAGGGGCACGCCTTCAGCAGCTTCTATCAGGGCGTATATGTCGCTGCGTGTCAACGTAAGCTGGGTGGCTTTTTGCGCCGCTTTCATCCGCGCCACCGATTGCGAGCCGAGTAGGGCCACAGGTCGGGCGGGATGCGCCAAAACAAATGCCAAAGCAATGCCCGCGCGGTCGGTGGCCTCGCGCTCGGCCAATTTGTCGAGTATTCGGCTGAGGGCTGGCGATACATCGGAGCCTAGCAGCGCACCACCGCCGAGCGGTGACCATGCCAAAAACGCTGTGTCTTGGCGCATGCAATCGTCCAATGTGCCATCGCGCAATGGGTCTAAATGGCTTAGCGAATATTCCGACTGCAAGCTAACCAGTGGCGCTTTAAGGAACTGGCGCAAGGCATCGGTCTGCGCGCGGGTATAATTTGACACGCCCACCATGCCGATTTTGCCGGCCTGCACCAAGCCATCGAGCGCGGCGGCGGTCTCTTGCGGGTGGGTAAACATATCGGGGCGGTGAATTTGATAAAGGTCGATATGCCCACTTTGCAAGCGCGCCAAAGAGGCGTCGACCGCGGCGCTTAAATAGGCTGCATTGGCGACATAAGGCACGCCGGGGATAATGCTGCCCTTGCTGGCCAGCACCATGGAGTGGCGCAAATTAGGCGTTGCGGCCAGCACTTTGCCGAGCAAGGTCTCGCTCTCGCCAAAGGCCTTGCCGCCCCAATCGAGGCCATAAACATCGGCGTTATCGATCAGCGTCATGCCGCACTCGAGCGCTGCCTCAATGCGGCGGGTGGCCTCGGCCACATCATCGCCCACCAAACGCCAACAGCCAAAGCCCAAAGTGCCCACACGCGTGTCGCCCAAAAGGCGCGGAGTGCCATCGACTAAGTTTTCGTCTGCACCGATTGTGTTCATAGTCCTAGCTCCGTCATGTCTACGCGGCGTTTTTCGCGTGCCGCCATTTGCGCAGCCACGCCCATGGCCACGGCGCGATGGCCGTCCTCGGCAGTGACCACAACGTCTGCTTCGCCTCGAACGGAGGCCAAAAAGGCCATGTTCTGATGGTAGGTGGCGCCGGAGTGATAGCCCGCGTTTAAAATTTCTTCTGGCACGTGAATGTCTGTTTTATCCACTGCCCATGTGTCTCGGTGCCCATGGGTCACAATGTTTTGCGGCAACAGGCATTCGACTTTGGCTTTGTCGCCCATGGCGGCCAGCTCTTCGGAGTGGCGCGAGCCTTCGGCGAACATACAAAGGTCGAGCATCGCGCGGGCGCCATTTTCAAAGTCAAAGATGACATAGCCATTGTCCCAAATATCGGGCGTGGCGCCATCATAGATCTCGTTTAAATGGTTGACGTTCTGGCCCGCCGAGGCCATTACGCTCACGGGTTCGCTGCCAATAATCAACCGCATCAGGTCAAAGAAATGACAACATTTCTCGACCAATGTGCCGCCCGTATTGGCGTTAAAGCGGTTCCAGTCGTCGACTTTGGGCAGAAACGGAAACCGATGTTCGCGGATCGATAGCATTTGCACGCCACCCACATCGCCGCGCTCGACGCGGGCAATCATCTCGGCCAAAGCGGGCTTAAAGCGATATTCCATGCCCACTTGAAAGGTCACTTTATCGCGCGCCACTTGCTGCATCACTTGCGCGGTGTCGGCCAAAGTGGTGCACAGCGGCTTCTCGCATAATATCGGTTTGCCGGTGCTAAGGGCTGCGCGCAAGACATCGATGTGATGAAAATTAGGTGTCGCAATCACCAGCGCATCGAGGCTGTCGTCGCTGAGCAGGGTTTCATAATCGTGGCTGGTGCGCGCGTCCGTGTCGCTCAGCTCCAGCGCTTTGGCCAGCATCGCGGCGTTGGTATCGGCAATGGCGCCGATGCGGGCGCCGTCCAGCAAGTTAAAGTTTTGAATATGCTCGTGGCCCATCAGCCCAGCGCCGATGATGCCAATATTTAAATCGTTCATGCCTTACGCTCCATCAAAGCCGGATAGTTTTTTGGCGGTCGGGCTTTTGCCGACATCTTGGGTGGTTTTCCAAGTGCCCAGCAGCACATCGCCAAGCCCATTGGTGATACCCCAATTATAGTTTTCATTGTGAAAATGATGCCGCATATGCGCCTCGCGCAAAGCCAGCCCCCATTGGGTTATTGGCTTATAGCTTTGGGTGTGATGCGCCAAATGCGTCCATTCATAAACCAAGTAATAGGCTACGGAGGCCAGCAAAGGCACCCAAACGGCTTCCTGCGGCTGGCCGACCAGATAAATCATCAGCGCATAGCTGGCATAAAGTTGGCCAAACATAATCACGATGGCGCTGGTGGGCGCAAATTGCAGGTCGCGGCGTTCGGGATACAGATGATGGCCGTGGTGTAGCCGAATTTGATAGTCGCGCCAAAATCCCGGCTTATCGGTAAGGTCGCGATGCAATGTGTATTTATGGGTCACCCATTCGAAAAATGGCGCGGAGACAAGAACCAAAACAGCCCAAGGCCAATAGAGCCAGAGCGCTTGGGCGGCCACAAAATACAGGCAGACACAAAAGGCGACAAACAGCATTTGAACGCTAAAGTGGGTTACATAATTACGCAGGATGTCTCGCATCTAAGGTCTCCAAGGAGGGCAACAAGCGCCCCCAGTCCCGCACGATAGCGAGACGAGGCTTTGCTTGTGTCTCTAATAAGCCTCGCATAAACTGGCCCCTAATGGATCGGTTTTCAAGTAATTTAGGGGTAGCGGCATGAAACAACCATGGCAGTTTTCAGACCAAGCAGAAACGCTCGTGGCACAAATGTCGATTGAAGCCAAAGCGTCGCTCATGTCTGGCTCTAGTTTTTGGGATTTGCAGCCGATCGAAGAATTTGGGCTCGGCAAAGTTATGGTGTCGGATGGCCCGCATGGGCTTCGCAAGCAGGGCGCCAAGTCAGACCACATGGGGCTGAGCGCTGCCGTTCCCGCCACTTGTTTCCCCACAGCCGTGACGCTTGCCTCGAGCTGGGATCGCGCGCTGATAAGCGAGGTTGGCGCCGCCATTGGGCGCGAATGTATGGCTGAGAGCGTGTCGGTTTTGCTGGCGCCAGGGGTCAACATCAAACGTAGCCCCTTATGTGGCCGCAACTTTGAGTATTATTCTGAAGACCCTTTTCAGGCTGGCGAGATGGCCAGTGCCTTTGTCGGCGGTGTGCAATCGACGGGCGTGGGCACCAGTTTGAAACATTTTGCCGTCAACAACCAAGAAGCTCAGCGCATGGTGGTCGATACTTTGGTCGATGCGCGCAGTCTATTTGAAATCTATCTCCCAGCCTTTGAGGCCACGGTGAAACAGGTTCAGCCTTGGACTCTGATGTGCGCCTACAACCGCTTTAATGGCGTTTATTGCTCTGAGAACGAAACCTTGCTGACGGATATCTTGCGCGACCGTTGGGGCTTTAAAGGCTTGGTGGTGACCGATTGGGGCGCGGTGAACGACCGCGTGCGAGGCGTCGCGGCGGGGCTAGAGTTAGAAATGCCAAGCACGGGCGGCGTCAACGATCGCAAAGTGGCGGCGGCTGTGCACGAAGGCCAGCTCGACGCAGCGCATCTCGATCGCGCGGCTATGCGCGTCACTGAGCTTATTCTGGCGGCGCAAAATAATGCCACGGCGGTAAAAGTAGATTTCAAAGCGCATCACACGCTGGCCCGAAAAGCGGCTGCCGAGGGCGCGGTATTGTTAAAAAACGAGGCTAATATGCTGCCGCTCTCGTCCAGCGATAGCGTCGCCTTAATTGGGGCTTTTGCTGAGACGCCGCGCTATCAAGGGGCGGGTAGCTCGCAAGTCAATGCCACGCAAATCGATACGCCTTTGGCGTTGTGGCGCGAAAAGCTAGGCGAAAAAAATGTCTCTTATGCGCAAGGTTTTGATGGCGAATTGGCGACCCAAGATACGGCGCTGATTGAGCAAGCCGTGGCTCAGGCCAAGCAAGCTAAAGTTGCGATTGTAATGGCTGGCTTGCCGCCTTTGTTTGAAGCGGAAGGGTTTGACCGCGAGCATTTGCGCCAACCTGCCCAAATCGAAAGCCTCATCGAGGCGGTGGCGGCAGCCAACCCCAATACGGTGGTGGTCTTGTCGAATGGCGCGCCGATTGAAATGCCTTGGATGGAGGCCACGCCTGCGGTGTTGGAAATCTATTTGGCAGGTCAGGCCGGCGCCGGGGCCCTCCTTGACTTGCTTTATGGCGAGGTAAACCCGAGCGGGAAATTGGCCGAGACGTTTCCCTTGCATTTGGCAGACAGTCCGAGCCAACAAAATTTCGCGACGCATCCGCGCCAATTGGTTTATCGCGAGGGGCTAAATGTTGGCTATCGTCATTTTACCAGCCACGACGTGCCTGTGCTTTTTCCGTTTGGCCATGGCCTCAGCTATACCCAATTCACCTATAGCGAAGCGCAAGTTCGGGCGCCGTGGTCGCAAGACAGCGAGCAAATGAGCGTGTCGGTAAAAGTGACCAATTCGGGAACTCGAGCCGGTGCCGAAGTGGTGCAAGTCTATGTGCGCGATGAGGAAAGCACCGTGTATCGGCCAGACCGAGAGTTAAAGGCGTTTGAAAAAATCAGTCTGCAAGCAGGCGAAACCCAAGAATTGACGTTCACGCTAGAGCGGCGCGCCTTTGCTTATTTTGATGTGGATCTCGACGATTTCGATATCGAGCCGGGCGCTTTTGATATTCTGTTTGCGGCCTCGGCCAATGACGTTCGCCAAACCCTGCAAGTCGATTTGCCCGCTGGATCGCAACGCAACTCCAAACCTTTGGCGGAGGCGCCCTATGTGGTGATGAGTGACGCGCAGCTCTCTGCCCTGGGCGTGCGCGTGCCAAAACCGGACCCGATTAAGCCCTATCACGCCAATTCCACCTTGGCCGATATTCGCTATCATTGGCTTGGTAAACGCGTGGCGGCGGCCGCGATGGATATGGCCAGCGCCGCATTGGGGCAGGGCAAAGACACGCCCGTGGCCGTTAAAATGCGCGAGGAAATGATTATGTCGATGCGCTTAATTACGGTCAGCAATATGTCGGCGGGTGCCTTGGCGGGCAAACGCTTCGAGCTATTATTGCTCGCGTTAAACAATCGTTGGCTGCGCTTATTGTGGCGCTTGCCCCGAGCTTAATCGCGCAAATCTAACCACTGCACTTGTTCGGGCGTCAGCTGAATGTCGGCAGCGCGCAAGCTGTCTTGCAATTGCATGGGGCTGCGTGGGCCGATGATGGCAAAGCAGGCGAAGGGCTGGCGCAAGACATACGCCAAAGCGATTTGCAGCGCGCTGGCGCCCAGTTTTTCGGCCAGCTCAAAAGCGCGGCGGCGGCGTTCTAGATTGTCGGCCGAGCCCCAGACGCGGTTCATTTCTTCATCGCTCGGGTCTGCGCCATGGCGTGTGGCGGCCAGGCCTGTGCCTTCCCAATCGAGGAAAAATCCACGCGCTTGGGCCGACCAGGGCAGCAGCGCCATATTATTTTTTGTGTGCCAGTCGCGGAAACTATCTGTGGAACTGGCCAAACATCCCGGCCAAACCGGGGTCTCCATGCGCGCGAGAGAGAAATTATTCGACAACAGCGAGAACCCTTGCAGGCCATTGGCATCGGCATAAGCATTGGCTTCGTCGACGCGCTCTGCCGTCCAATTGGAGCCGCCGAATTGATGGATGCGACCGGCCCGAACTTCGCGGTTGAGCACGTCTATCCATTCCGATACGGGCACATTGGGGTCGTCGCGGTGCAGGCAATAGAGGTCGAGATAATTGGTTTGCAAGCGCTCCAACGAAATATCCAATTGGCGCGATACCGCATCGGGCGAACAGTCGGGCGTATGGGCGCCTTTGGAGAGGACGACGAGGTCGTCGCGCAAACCACGCGCGGTCATCCATTCGCCGAGCAGGGCCTCGGAGCGGCCGTTGGAATAAATGAAAGCGGTGTCGAAACAAGTGCCACCGGCCTCCACGAACGCGTCCGCCATGGCGGCCATGGTGGGGGCGTCGATTTGATTGTCGGTGCCGAGTACCAGTTTGGAAACCGGCTTAGACAAGGTGCCCAAAGTGGCGGTTTCTAATTTGGCGTGGGCGCCAACGCGCACGGCGTGTCCGTGAAAGCCGACTTGGCCGAGCGTGTCGGCGGCATAAACCACGCCGCCCGCTTCGCGCCAACGGTCCATCCAATAGGCGGTGTTGATGCTAAAATCGGGCGGTACCAAATCAGAGCTTTTGGCATCGCGCGCCAGCAGCTCGCCCATGTGATCGGCCTCAATGGCATAGAGCGGGCGTGGCTCGTCGCTGGTGTGAACGGTTTGTGCGCCTGCCGTATCGGTGATGGAAATATGATTGTTCTCGGGGCCAGGGTGCCACGGTTGAGTGATTTTGAGCGTGCCAGTCTCGCCTTCTACCGTTATGTGCCAGTCCAAATGGGTGTCGATGGCGCAGTGTAGATGCGCGTCAAAACCGTCATAGGCGAGGGTTGCTGTGGCCTCGGCATCGGCGCCGCTGGGGGCCAAGCGTGCCTCTCCCGTCAGCTGGTTCGGCTCGCCGAGGAAATATCGTGCCGCTGTGAGCGGATAAATACCAATATCGAGAATGCCGCCGCCCGCGCGTTCTATGTCATAGAGGCGATGCTCGGGCGTGAAGGGGAAAGCAAAGCCAAACGATGAGCTAAAACCGGTAATGGCCCCAATGGCGCCGTCATCGATGAGCTGTTTGGCCAAATGCATACGCGGATGCATGAGATACATGAGCGCTTCCACCAAGAGCGTGTCGGTGCGCGCTGCTTCGCCATAAATATTCAAAACCTCGCCTTGGTTGAGCCCAAGCGGCTTCTCGCAGAGCACAGCTTTGCCGGCGGCCAGCGCCTTATGGCTCCATGCCACATGGCTGTCGTGGGGGGTGGCAATGTAGACGGCGTCAATGTCGGGGCGCGCGAGGAGCGCGTCATAATCAGATGGCGTGCCGCCATGGGTGTCGCAAAAAGCGCGCGCTTTGTCCGCGTCGCGGCTGGCGACACCAGCTAAAACGCCGGTATGGCTATGCGCTAAATCAGTTGCAAATTGGGCAGCAATACTGCCTGTGGCAAGAATGCCCCAGCGGGTTTTCGATGATGACACAGGTAACTCCTTCGATTAACGACGAGTTACTTTTACAATCATTTCTGAATAGCCGTTAACAAAATGTGAGCTGACGCGAACCGGATCTTTAACAATTTCAATTTTCTCAAATTTCTCGAGAATTTGTTGCCAAAGAATGCGCAGCTGAAGCTCTGCCACACGCAGTCCCATGCAGCGGTGAATGCCAAACCCGAAAGACAAATGGCTTTTGCCGTTGGGTCGGTCAAATTTCACTTCGCGGGGGTTCTCAAAAACGCTCTCATCGTGGTTGCCAGAATAATACCACATGACGACTTTATCGCCTTTTTTGATGGTTTTTCCGTGCATTTCTAAGTCTTCCAAAGCGGTGCGGCGCATATGCGACAGTGGGGTTTGCCAACGGATGACTTCAGCCACCATATTGTCAATCAGCGCTGGGTCTTCGCGCAATTTGGCGAATTCGTCTGGAAATTGATTGAGTGCATTAATGCTGGCCGACATGGAATTACGGGTGGTGTCATTGCCGCCAACAATCAGCAGAAGCAAATTACCGAGGAAATTCATCGGATCCATATCTTTGGTATTGGGGTCGCGAGCCAGCATCGAAACAAGGTCGAAGTTTGGCGCGCCATTGGCCCGTTTTTCGCGCAATTTGGTGAAATATTCGAGACACTCCATCAAGCCTTCCACGCGCTTTTCATGGCCTGGGAAATGGTCTGAGCCTTCGGTGGACGTGGTGATGTCCGACCAATAGGTCAGCAGGTGGCGGTCTTCGAACGGAAAGTCGAAAAGCGTCGCTAGCATTTGTGTCGTCAGTTCGATGGAAACGGTATCGACCCAGTTAAATTCTTCGCCTTCTGGCAGGCTGTCGAGAATATCGCTTGTGCGCTGGGTGATGGTTTCTTTGAAACTATCGAGTGCGGGAGGCGAAGCAATCGGCTGCACGGACTTACGGACCGGCGCATGATGGGGTTGGTCTTTGGTAATGAACGCCGAGATTTCGACGCCTTCCACGGGCGGGCGCACAATGCTGTCATCAATTTGAATGCCGCCGAATTGGTCAGAAGAGGAAAACCGCTTGTGGTCTGTGTCCACGGCAACGCAATCTTCATAACGGGTAATCGACCACATGGGGCCAAAGGTTGGGTCTTCGGAATAATGCACGGGGTCGTTTTCGCGCAAACGTTTGAACAGCTCTAAGACGTTTTCATCGGTATATAGCTCTGGACGAGCTGGATTGATTTCGTCGAGCGGAATTTCATCTATTTTGATAGCTTGGCTCATGCGTCTCTCCCAATCTGCATAATCAAATCACGATAGAAGAGTGCCTAGCATGCGCTGCCAGCGCAAGATGAAAATGTGCAAAAATCCGATTTATACAAGCGTGCTTTTGCGCGCTTTCAAAATGGGATAAAGCTCGCGCAAAGCCGCAGGCGTTTTATCGAGAGGAATACGCGGGTGCAAATGATGCGCGATATGCGCCGTCATGCCCAGCGAACTCCAAACCCCGCCCCAGCTGCGAAACGCGCGTGTGTCTTTATATCGACCCACTTGATGGCCGGGAAAATGCGGCAACCACGACAGATAAACGCGAATATAAATCACCGCCATTTTCAGCGGCAACCACCACAACAGCAGAGCTTCCAAAGCTTTGCCATGATAGGCGCAGAAAAACAGCACGCCGAAATGCGCCACCGTAATGCCCACTTGCTCCAACAAAGCCCGTTCGGTTTCTGGCGTGCCAAGGCGTGCCAAGCAGCTGCGATAGCTGGCCGCGCCTTCAGAGCCCGGCTGATAAGACTGGATATTGGTCCAAATATTGCCGAGCAAAGTTTTGCTATTGTTAAAAATCTGGTCGGGGTCGAGACCCGGTTTATTGGTGTGTTTATGGTGTTCCAAATGCGTCAGGCGCAAGGCGCGATAGCCATAGGCCAGCGGCAGCACAGAAATATGGCCAATGGCTTCGTTGAGCCAACGCAGTTTTTGGCCAGGGCGCGCATAAATATCATGTTGCGCTTCATGGCTTGGCAAATACGACAAGATGATGTTGAGAAGGGCGATGGGAAACGCCACCCAAAGCGATAGCGTGCCAGTCATAACCAAAGGCCACAGCGCTACCCAGCAGCTGATATTTAAAATCGGCCAAATCACCATGGGAATGGACAATTTATCGATATATTTGCGCGCAATATCGCGCTCCATCCGAATAAGTTCGGCTTCGCTTAATTGGGTCAAATCTTGAGAACTCATATCCATCTTCCTGTTTTCCAAGCCACCAGCCCGTAAAGCCCCCCAAACACCATGCAGCCGCCATAGACGTGGCTGACCTCGGTGGTGGCGGGCAGGGGCAAGTAGCTATTTAGCGGTGAGCGAAAATAAATCTCGGCCAAAACCGGCCCCAAAAATCCAATACCGAACCAAACGGGCAGGAGGTCGAGAAATTTTTCAATAAAAGCCATGCGCTTAAACTTTCGAGAGCGCTTGCGAAATATCGGCGATAATATCATCGATATGTTCGATGCCGATAGACAAGCGCACATAGCCCGGGGTTACGCCCGAGGCCATTTGGTCTTCGGCCGAGAGCTGACTATGCGTGGTGCTAGCCGGATGAATGGCCAGCGAGCGCGCATCGCCAATATTGGCCACGTGATACAAAAGCTTCAAATTATCGATGAATTTTTTGCCAGCTTCCATGCCGCCTTCCAGCTCAAAGCCCATCAGGGCGCCATAGCCACCGTTCATCACAGCATCGGCACGGGCCCGCATTTCGCCATCCATGAGCGATGGGTGAATGACTTTGGTGACGCCTTTTTGGCTCCCTAGCCAAGCCGCGACTTGATTGGCATTTTCGCAATGCGCCTTCATCCGCAGCGCCAAAGTTTCCATACCTTGCAGGAACATAAACGCATTAAACGGCGACATCGCGGCGCCCATATCGCGCAGCAATGTGGTACGGGCTTTCAAAATATAAGCAATCGGCCCCAAAGGTTTGGCCGCTTCGCTCCATACCGCGCCATGATAAGACGGGTCGGGCGAGTTCAAAGTCGGTTGGCGATCGCCGGCCGCTTCCCAATCGAAATTCCCGCCATCGACAATCACGCCGCCAATGGAAGTGCCATGGCCGCCGATATATTTGGTTGTCGAATAAACCACCACAGCGGCGCCATGGTCGAACGGGCGACACAGAGTTGGCGCGGCCGTATTATCCATAATCAGCGGAATGCCACGGGCGCGGCCAATGTCGGCGACTTGCTGAATGGGAAACACGTTGAGTTTCGGGTTGGGCAAAGTTTCCGCATAAAAGGCGCGGGTTTTATCATCCACGGCATCGGCGAAAGATTGCGGGTCGCTAGGGTCGGCAAAGCGCCCTTCAATGCCCATGTCTTTCATGGTGTTGGCAAACAAGTTCCACGTGCCACCATAG